>NZ_NESB01000019.1:0-5061 GCF_003063395.1 Limnohabitans sp. JirII-29 | reverse complement strand
GCTGCCGTTTTGCACCGTCACGTCGCTGTTGTCAAAGCCGCTCACGGCTTCGCTGAAGGTGATCGTCACCACGCTGGTCTCGCCCGCTTTGAGCGCGCTGTCCGACAGGCTGATGCTCGCCGTCGGCGCCAGGGTGTCGATCGTCACCGTGTGGCTGGTGGAAACGCTGCTGGCGTTGCCCGCCACGTCGATGACTTTGGCTTTCAACGCATAGGTGGTGGCGTTGCTGAGCGTGGGCGTGTTGAGGCTGACAAAGCCTGCGGCAATGTCGCCCGCACTCAAGGTCACCGCCGTGCCCAAGGCCGTGGTGCCGTCATACAGCTGCACGGTGTCGTTGGCCACGGCATTGGTGCCTGTCAAACCCACCTTCACGGCCAGCACGGTGTCATCGGTCACACCACCCGAGCTGACGGGCCCGGTGATGCTGCCCACATCGTCGGTCACGCTCAAGAGGGTCGGTGCCACAGGGGCTGTGGTGTCAATGGTGACGGTGTAGTTGCCAGACGCCGCACTGGCGTTGCCCGCCACGTCAATGACTTTGGCGTTGAAGGCGTAGGTGGTGGCGTTGCTCAGCGTGTTCGTGCTGATGTCCACATAGCCGTTGCTGATGTCAGCAGCACTCAGGGTCGCCGCGCTCGCCACGGTGTTGGTGCTGTCGTACAACTGCACCGTGTCGTTGGCCTGTGCGTTGGTACCGCTCAGGCTCACGCGTACCACCAGTTGGGTGTCGTCGCTGCGCCCGCCGTTGCTCACGGCCCCTGTGAGGCTGCCCACGTCGTCGGTGACGCGGCTGATGCTGGGCGCCACCGGTGGCGTGGTGTCGATGGTGACCGTGTGGCTGGGAGATGCGGCACTGGCTGTGCCGGCTTGGTTGATGACCAACGCGTTGAACGCGTAGGTGGTGGCGTTGCTCAGGGTGGGCGTGTTGAGGCTGACAAAGCCTGCGGCAATGTCGCTGGCACTCAAGGTCACCGCTGTACCCAGCGCGGTGGTGCTGTTGTAGAGCTGCACGGTGTCGTTGGCCACGGCACTGGTGCCCGCCAAACTCACTTTGACAGCCAGCACCGTGTCGTCGGTCACGCCGCCGGAGATAACAGGTCCGGTGATGCTGCCCACATCGTCGGTCACGCTCAGGATGGTCGGCGCACTGGGTGCGCTGGTGTCAATGGTGACGGTGTGGCTGGCTGAGGCACTGCTGGCGTTGCCCGCCACGTCGATGACTTTGGCTTTCAACGCATAGGTGGTGGCGTTGCTGAGCGTGGGCGTGTTGAGGCTGACAAAGCCTGCGGCAATGTCGCCCGCACTCAAGGTCACCGCCGTGCCCAAGGCCGTGGTGCCGTCATACAGCTGCACGGTGTCGTTGGCCACGGCATTGGTGCCTGTCAAACCCACCTTCACGGCCAGCACGGTGTCATCGGTCACACCACCCGAGCTGACGGGCCCGGTGATGCTGCCCACATCGTCGGTCACGCTCAAGAGGGTCGGTGCCACAGGGGCTGTGGTGTCAATGGTGACGGTGTAGTTGCCAGACGCCGCACTGGCGTTGCCCGCCACGTCAATGACTTTGGCGTTGAAGGCGTAGGTGGTGGCGTTGCTCAGGCTGTTGGTGGTGATGTCCACATAGCCGTTGCTGATGTGGCTGGCGCTCAAGGTCAGGGCGCTCGCCACGGTGTTGGTGCTGTCGTACAACTGCACCGTGTCGTTGGCCTGTGCGTTGGTGCCGCTCAGGCTGACGCGCACCACCAGTTGGGTGTCGTCGCTGCGCCCGCCGTTGCTGACCACGCCGGTGATGCTGCCCACGTCGTCCACAACGCGGCTGATGCTGGGCGCCACCGGCGCCGTGGTGTCGATGGTGACGGTGTGGCTGGGGGACGCGTTGCCGATGTTGCCTGCCACGTCAATGACTTTGGCGTTGAAGGCGTAGGTGGTGGCGTTGCTCAGGGTGTGGGTGGTGATATCCACATAGCCGTTGCTGATGTCGGCGGCACTCAAGGTCGACACGGTGGCGATGGTGCTGGTGTTGTCGTACAACTGCACCGTGTCGTTGGCCACGGCAGCGGTGCCCGTCAGGCTGACACGCACCACGAGTTGCGTGTCGTCGCTGCGCCCGCCGTTGCTGACCGCACCGGTGACAGACCCCACGTCGTCGGTGACGCTGGTGATGCTGGGGGCTGCAGGTGCGCTGGTGTCGATGGTGACGGTGTGAAGGCCAGAAGCCGCACTGGCGTTGCCTGCCACGTCGATGACTTTGGCGTTGAAGGCGTAGCTGGTGGCGTTGCTCAGCGTGTAGGTGGTGATGTCCACATAGCCGTTGCTGATGTCAGTGGCACTCAAGGTCGCCACCGTGGCGATGGCGCTGGTGCTGTCATACAGCTGCACACTGTCGTTGGCTACCGCACTGGTGCCCGTCAAGCTGACGCGCACCACGAGTTGTGTGTCGTCACTGCGCCCACCGTCAGCCACTGCGCCAGTGAGGGCGCCCACGTCGTCGGTGACGTGGGTGATGCTGGGAGCGTTGGGCGCCGTGGTGTCGATGCTGAGGGTGCGTGACACCGAGGCCGCGCTGGCGTTGCCCGCCACGTCGATGACTTTGGCTTGCAAGACATACGTTGTGCCATTGGTCAGTGTGGGGGTGGACACATCCACGTAGCCCGCGACCAAATCGCCAGCACTCAGCGTGACCGCACTGCCCAAGGCCGTGCTGCCGTTGTACAGCTGCACGGTGTCGTTTTCTACCGCGTTGGTGTTGAGCAGGCTGATGCGCACCGACAACAGGGTGTCGTCGCTGTAGCCGCCGTCTGTGACGTTGCCGGTGATGGTGCCCACATCGTCGAGCACGCGCGACAAGGCTGGCGCGTTGGGTGCCAGGGTGTCCAGCGCTTGGCTGTTGCTGGTGTAGGTGATGTTGGGGTTGCCCGCCAGGTCGGTCACACCCGCGCCTTTGAGCACCACGGTGATCACATCGCCGTCGACACCCGCTTGTGGTGTGACGTTGACCACCCAGGTCGTGCCACTGCCGGTGATGCTGCTGATGCTGCCGTGGGTCACGGTGAAGTCGCTGCTGCTCAAACCGGTCACGGCTTCGCTGAACACATAGGTGTATGCCACGCTGGCGGTGGCTGCGTTGGCAGTGCCGGCCAAGTCGTCGGTCACGCTGCTGACCACAGGCAAGACCTTGTCAACGCCCAGCGAGCGCGTGGCCGAAGCGGTGTTGCCGTAGACATCGGCCAGGCTCGCCGTCAGCGTGCTTTGGTCTGTCAGCAAGGCCAAGTCAGCCGCCAACACCGTGACCATCCAACTGCCATCGGCCTGCACCGTCGCGTGGTAGGTGCCACTGCTCAAGCCTGCGATGTTGACCGTGCGCCCTGCTTCGCTGGTGTCGGTCGTGCCGCTGAGTGTCAGGTTGCCCGTGACTTCTTGGGCGTTGAGCGTGTTGTCGCCCGCAAAGGTGTTGATGCTCAAGGCCGGGGCCACGCGGTCCACCGTCAACTCGTTGCTGCTGATGTCGTTGGCCACCGTGTAGCCCATCGCGCTCACGCTCACCGCCACGTCGTAGCTGCCGTCCGCCGTGATCACACCCGCTGGCAAGGCCAGGCTCCAGGTCTTGGCTGTTGCGTCGTAGCTCAGCGCGCTGGGGTTGCTGCCCCCGCCCACCGTGTAGGTGTAACTCGCACCGTGCACCGTGACCGTGAAGGCGTCCCCAGTTTGCAAAGGCAGCTCCACGCTGTTGGGGTCGTTGGGGTCGGTCAACTTGAGCGCACTGCCACTCAAGGTGGGCGTGAGGCTGTTGGTGTTGACCACGTTGACGGTGGGCGTGTCGGGCGGGGCCAAACGCACTTGCAGGGTTTGGCTCACGGCCAGGGCATCGTTGCCCGCCAGGTCTTGCGCGTTGACTCGCAGCGCGTAGTCGTTGCCGTGCACCAGGGCGTTCATGTCCGCCTCAGGGATGTTCACGCTCCAGGTGTTGGCGGTGGTGACGGTGCCGGTATAGGTTTTTTGGTTGAAGTTGACGCTGTAGCTCGCGCCCACCTCCAAGCCCACGGCGGTGCCTTGCAGCAAGAAGGTGCTGCCGGCAATCGCGGTCAGCTCTGCCCGGTTCAAGACGTTGTCTGTGTTGCTCAGTGGCGTGGTGATGGTCAGCGTGGGCGCCAAGGTGTCAATGGCGTAGTTGCCACTGCTGGCGGTGGCGCCGCTGTTGCCCGCCACATCGGTGTAGCTGGCAGCGAGGGTGATGACGTTGCTGGCGTCTTCGAGGTTGGCGGTGGGCGTGAAGGTGCCCGTCCAGGTGACGCCACCGTCGGCGCTGCTGAGGGTGCCCAAGCTGCCGTTTTGCACCGTCACGTCGCTGTTGTTGAATCCTGTGACCGCTTCGCTGAAGGTGATGGTCACCAAGCTGGTGTCGCCGATCTTGAGCGCGCTGTCGGAGAGGCTGATGCTGGCCGTGGGGGCCAGGGTGTCGATGGCGTAGTTGGCGCTGATGGCGTTGCTGCCGCTGTTGCCTGCCACATCGGTGTAGCTCGATGCGAGCGTGACCACGTTGCTGGTGGATTCGAGGTTGGCCGTGGGCGTGAAGGTACCCGTCCAGGTAACGCCGCCATCGGCGCTGCTGAGGGTGCTCAGGCTGCCGTTTTGCACCGTCACGTCGCTGTTGTTGAAACCTGTGACGGCTTCGCTGAAGACGATGGTGACCACGCTGGTCTCACCGATCTGTAGCGCGCTGTCGGAGAGGCTGATGGTGGCCGTGGGGGCCAGGGTGTCCACGCTGTAGTTGGCGCTGCTGGCAATGCTGCCGCTGTTGCCTGCGATGTCGGTGTAGCTCGCAGCCAAGCTGACCACGTTGCTGGTGTCTTGCAGGTTGACGCTGGGCGTGAAGGTGCCCGTCCAGGTGACGCCGCCGTCGGCGCTGCTGAGCGTGCTCAGGCTGCCGTTTTGCACCGTCACGTCGCTGTTGTCAAAGCCGCTCACGGCTTCGCTGAAGGTGATCGTCACCACGCTGGTCTCGCCCGCTTTGAGCGCGCTGTCCGACAGGCTGATGCTCGCCGTCGGCGCCAGGGTGTCGAT
>NZ_NESB01000018.1:0-6311 GCF_003063395.1 Limnohabitans sp. JirII-29 | reverse complement strand
GTGAAGCTGTCGGTGTAGGTCTGACCACCCACGAACTCGTTGTGCGCGCTGTTGGCCGTGTAGGTCCAGGCACCATCGGCGCCGATACTGAACTGACCATAGCCGTTGTTGCCAGCGACATTGCTCTGGGCAACGAAGGCTGCGCTGCTGTCGACGTCTGTTGCAGAGAGTGAGCCTGTGGTGCTCAGGGAAGCTGCTGTATTTGTTTCCGTCAAGCTGGCCGTACTGGCTCCTGTGATGACCGCAGCGTCGTTCGAACCGGTCATGCTGACGGTAATGACCTGCGAGGTGCCGTCTGCTGTCGCGACTGTGAAGCTATCGGTGTAGGTCTGGCCACCGACGAACTCGTTGTGCGCACTGTTAGCCGTGTACGTCCACTGACCGTCAGTACCAATGCTGAATTGACCGTAGCCGTTATTCCCAGCCACATTACTCTGAGCAACGAAGGCGGCGCTACTGTCAACGTCAGTGGCACTGAGTGTCCCGGTTGTGGAGAGCGACGCTACGCTGTTGGTCTCAGTCAGGCTAGCTGTACTGGTTCCGGTGATCACCGCTGCGTCGTTCGAACCCGTCATGCTGACCGTGATCACTTGGCTCGTGCCATCCGCCGTCGCCACCGTAAAACTGTCGGTGTAGGTCTGTCCACCGACAAACTCGCTGTGCGCGCTATTGGCGGTGTACGTCCAGACGCCATCGTTTCCGATGCTGAACTGGCCGTAGCCGTTGTTGCCAGGGACATTGCCCTGGGCGACGAAGGTCGAGGTGCTGTCCACATCCGTGGCGGACAACGTACCCGTTGTGCTCAATGAAGCGGCGGCGTTTGTTTCCGTCAGGCTGGCCGTACTGGTTCCGGTGATGACTGCTGCATCGTTGCTGCCGGTCATGCTGATCGTGATCACTTGGCTCGTGCCATCGACCGTCGCCACCGTAAAGCTGTCGGTATAGGTCTGACCACCCACAAACTCGTTGTGCGCGCTGTTGGCGGTGTAGGTCCAGACGCCATCGGTTCCGATACTGAATTGCCCGTAGCCGTTGTTACCAGCAACACCAGTCTGCGCAACAAAGGCAGCGCTGCTGTCAACGTCTGTTGCAGACAGTGAGCCCGTGGTGCTCAGGGAAGCGGCGGCGTTTGTTTCCGTCAAGCTTGCGGTACTGGTTCCAGTGATGACCGCAGCATCATTGCTGCCCGTCATGCTGACCGTGATCACTTGGCTGGTGCTATCGGCTGTTGCCACCGTGAAGCTGTCCGTGTAGGTCTGACCGCCCACAAACTCGTTGTGCGCGCTGTTGGCCGTGTAGGTCCAAACACCGTCGGTGCCGATGCTGAATTGACCGTAGCCATTGTTACCAGCAACACCAGTCTGAGCAACGAAGGCGGCACTGCTATCCACATCCGTGGCGGACAACGTACCCGTTGTACTCAAAGAGGCCGCAGCGTTTGTTTCTGTCAGGCTAGCAGTACTGGTTCCTGTGATGACTGCTGCGTCATTGCTGCCCGTCATGCTGACGGTGATGACCTGCGTCGTGCCATCCGCCGTCGCCACCGTAAAACTGTCGGTGTAGGTCTGACCACCGACAAACTCGTTGTGCGCGCTATTGGCGGTGTAGGTCCAGGCACCGTCTGTACTGATGCTGAACTGGCCGTAACCGTTGTTACCGGCGACATTGCTCTGGGCAACGAAGGCGGCGCTGCTGTCTACATCGGTCGCGCTGCCTGTTGTCGAGAGTGACGTTGCTGCGTTGGTCTCGGTCAAGCTGGCCGTACTGGTGCCTGTGATCACCGCCGCATCGTTGCTGCCGGTCATGCTGACGGTGATGACTTGACTGGTGCCATCGGCTGTGGCCACCGTGAAACCGTCGGTGTAGGTCTGTCCACCGACAAACTCGTTGTGCGCACTGTTGGCTGTGTACGTCCAGGCGCCGTCAGCCCCGATGCTGAATTGACCATAACCGTTGCTACCGGCTACGCCTGTTTGAGCAACGAACGATGCGCTGCTATCGACGTCTGTCGCAGACAACGAACCCGTTGTACTCAAAGAGGCTGCGGCATTGGTCTCTGTGAGACTTGCCGTGCTGGTGCCTGTGATGACTGCAGCATCGTTGCTGCCGGTCATGCTGACCGTGATCACTTGACTCGTGCCATCGGCCGTCGCGACCGTGAAGCTGTCTGTGTAGGTCTGACCACCGACAAACTCGTTGTGGGCGTTGTTGGCGGTGTATGTCCAAGCGCCGTTGGTGCCGATGCTGAATTGACCGTAACCATTGCTGCCTGCCACTCCAGTCTGAGCGACAAACAACGCGCTGCTGTCTACATCGGTGGCACTCAAGCTGCCGGTTGTCGAGAGCGAAGCTGCTGCGTTTGTTTCGGTGAGACTTGCCGTGCTGGTGCCGGTGATCACCGCAGCATCGTTCGTACCGGTCATCGTGACGGTGATCACTTGACTTGTTCCGTCTGTAGTCGCCACTGTGAAGCTATCCATATAGGTCTGACCGCCAACGAATTCGTTGTGGGCGGTGGTAGCCGTGTAGGCCCACTGACCATCAGTACCAATACTGAACTGACCGTAGCCGTTGTTACCGGCCACTCCAGTCTGCGCCACAAAGGCTGCGCTGCTGTCCACGTCCGTGGCACTTAAGCTGCCGTTTGTGGAGAGTGAAGCCGCACTGTTGGTCTCAGTGAGGCTAGCTGTACTGGTTCCTGTGATGACTGCCGCGTCGTTCGAACCCGTCATGCTCACCGTTATCACTTGTCTCGTGCCATCGGCTGTCGCGACTGTGAAGCTATCGGTGTAGGTCTGTCCACCCACAAACTCGTTGTGCGCGCTGTTGGCCGTGTAGGTCCAGGCACCATCTGCGCCGATACTGAACTGACCGTAACCGTTATTCCCAGCCACATTGCTCTGAGCAACGAAGGCCGAGCTGCTGTCCACGTCCGAGGCACTCAAGCTGCCTGTTGTGGAGAGAGATGCTGCTGCGTTTGTTTCCGTCAAGCTGGCCGTACTCGTTCCGGTGATCACCGCAGCGTCGTTCGAACCCGTCATGCTGACGGTAATGACCTGCGAGGTGCCGTCTGCTGTCGCGACTGTGAAGCTGTCGGTGTAGGTCTGCCCGCCGACAAACTCGTTGTGCGCGCTGTTGGCCGTGTAGGTCCACTGACCGTCAGTACCGATGCTGAACTGGCCGTAGCCGTTGCTGCCGGCTACGCCTGTTTGAGCTACGAAGGCCGCGCTGCTGTCCACGTCTGTTGCCGAGAGTGAACCTGTGGTGGAGAGCGATGCTGCTGCGTTTGTTTCTGTCAAGCTGGCTGTGCTGGTGCCGGTGATCACCGCCGCATCGTTGCTGCCGGTCATGCTGACGGTGATGACCTGCGTCGTGCCATCGGCAGTCGCCACCGTGAAGCTGTCGGTGTAGGTCTGTCCACCGACAAACTCGTTGTGCGCACTGTTGGCTGTGTACGTCCAGGCGCCGTCAGCCCCGATGCTGAATTGACCATAACCGTTGCTACCGGCTACGCCTGTTTGAGCAACGAACGATGCGCTGCTATCGACGTCTGTCGCAGACAACGAACCCGTTGTACTCAAAGAGGCTGCGGCATTGGTCTCTGTGAGACTTGCCGTGCTAGTGCCTGTGATGACTGCAGCGTCGTTCGAACCCGTCATGCTGACCGTGATCACTTGGCTCGTGCCATCGGCTGTCGCGACTGTGAAGCTATCGGTGTAGGTCTGACCACCCACGAACTCGTTGTGCGCGCTGTTGGCCGTGTAGGTCCAGGCGCCGTCGGTTCCGATGCTGAATTGACCGTAGCCGTTGTTACCAGCAACACCAGTCTGCGCAACGAAGGCTGCGCTGCTGTCAACGTCTGTTGCAGACAGTGAGCCCGTAGTGCTCAGGGAAGCTGCTGAGTTTGTTTCCGTCAGGCTAGCTGTACTGGTTCCGGTGATCACCGCAGCGTCGTTCGAACCCGTCATGCTGACCGTGATCACTTGGCTCGTGCCATCGGCTGTCGCGACCGTGAAGCTATCGGTATAAGTCTGTCCACCGACGAACTCGTTGTGCGCGCTGTTAGCCGTGTACGTCCAAGCGCCATTGGTACCAATGCTGAACTGGCCGTAGCCGTTGTTCCCGGCCACTCCAGTCTGCGCAACAAAGGCAGCGCTGCTGTCAACGTCTGTTGCAGAGAGTGAGCCTGTGGTGCTCAGGGAAGCTGCTGTATTTGTTTCCGTCAAGCTGGCCGTACTGGTTCCTGTGATGACCGCAGCGTCGTTCGAACCCGTCATGCTGACCGTGATCACTTGGCTCGTGCCATCCGCCGTCGCGATCGTGAAGCTATCCGTATAAGTCTGACCACCGACGAATTCGTTGTGCGCACTGTTAGCCGTGTACGTCCACTGACCGTCAGTACCAATGCTGAATTGACCGTAGCCGTTATTCCCAGCCACATTGCTCTGAGCAACGAAGGCGGCGCTACTGTCAACGTCAGTGGCACTGAGTGTCCCGATTGTGGAGAGCGACGCTGCGCTGTTGGTCTCAGTCAGGCTAGCTGTACTGGTTCCGGTGATCACCGCAGCGTCGTTCGAACCCGTCATGCTGACCGTGATCACCTGCGAAGTGCCATCGGCTGTCGCGACTGTGAAGCTATCGGTGTAGGTCTGACCACCGACGAACTCGTTGTGCGCGCTGTTGGCCGTGTACGTCCAAGCGCCATCGGTTCCGATGCTGAATTGACCGTAACCGTTGTTGCCTGCGACGTTGCTTTGGGCAACGAAGGCTGCGCTGCTATCTACATCTGTAGCGGACAACGTACCCGTTGTGCTCAAAGAGGCGGCTGCGTTTGTTTCCGTCAAGCTGGCGGTGCTGGTTCCGGTGATGACTGCTGCGTCATTCGAACCCGTCATGCTGACCGTGATCACTTGGCTGGTGCCATCCGCCGTCGCGACTGTGAAGCTATCGGTGTAGGTCTGACCACCGACGAACTCGTTGTGCGCGCTGTTGGCGGTGTACGTCCACTGACCGTCAGTACCGATGCTGAACTGGCCGTAGCCGTTGTTGCCCGACACATTGCTCTGAGCAACGAAGGCAGCGCTGCTGTCCACGTCCGTCGCAGACAACGAACCCGTTGTACTCAAAGAGGCTGCGTTTGTTTCCGTCAGGCTGGCCGTACTCGTTCCGGTGATGACCGCTGCATCGTTGCTGCCCGTCATGCTGACGGTAATGACCTGCGAGGTGCCATCCGCCGTCGCCACCGTAAAGCTGTCGGTGTAAGTCTGACCACCCACAAACTCGTTGTGTGCGTTGTTGGCGGTGTAGGTCCAAGCGCCGTCTGTGCCAATGCTGAATTGACCATAACCGTTGTTACCGGCCACATTGCTCTGAGCGACGAACCCCGCACTGCTGTCGACGTCTGTTGCCGAGAGTGAGCCCGTGGTGGAGAGCGAGGCTGCTGCGTTTGTTTCGGTGAGACTAGCGGTACTGGTTCCAGTAATGACGGCTGCATCATTCGAACCCGTCATGCTGACCGTGATCACTTGGCTGGTGCCATCTGCGGTGGCCACCGTGAAGCTGTCGGTGTAAGTCTGTCCACCGACGAACTCGTTGTGCGCACTGTTGGCGGTGTAGGTCCAAGCGCCGTCGGTGCCGATGCTGAATTGACCGTAACCATTGTTACCAGCAACACCAGTCTGAGCAACGAAGGCGGCACTGCTATCCACATCCGTGGCGGACAACGTACCCGTTGTACTCAAAGAGGCCGCAGCGTTTGTTTCTGTCAGGCTAGCAGTACTGGTTCCTGTGATGACTGCTGCGTCATTGCTGCCCGTCATGCTGACGGTGATGACCTGCGTCGTGCCATCCGCCGTCGCCACCGTAAAACTGTCGGTGTAGGTCTGACCACCGACAAACTCGTTGTGCGCGCTATTGGCGGTGTAGGTCCAGGCACCGTCTGTACTGATGCTGAACTGACCGTAGCCATTGTTACCAGCAACACCAGTCTGAGCAACGAAGGCCGAGCTGCTGTCTACATCGGTGGCGCTGAGCGAACCGGTTGTCGAGAGCGAAGGTGCTGCGTTTGTTTCCGTCAAGCTGGCCGTGCTGGTTCCGGTGATGACCGCTGCATCATTGCTGCCGGTCATGCTGACGGTGATGACCTGCGTCGTGCCATCGGCAGTCGCCACCGTGAAGCTGTCGGTGTAGGTCTGACCACCCACGAACTCGTTGTGCGCGCTGTTGGCCGTGTAGGTCCAGGCACCATCGGCGCCGATACTGAACTGACCATAGCCGTTGTTGCCAGCGACATTGCTCTGGGCAACGAAGGC
>NZ_NESB01000017.1:0-7403 GCF_003063395.1 Limnohabitans sp. JirII-29 | reverse complement strand
GAATGCGAGTGCGGTCAATGCGGTGGGCTCGGGGAGCACACCGAGCGAGAGCTTCACGGTGAGCGCGAGCGACGGGACGTTGACGGGGACGAACACCTTGAGTGTGAGCGTGACGGGTGCCAACGACACGCCGGTGGTGGTGGGGCCGAGCGCGATCAGCCTGGTGGACACGGCGGCAGCGGACACGTTTGCGAACGTGACGGGGACCTTGAGCGCGAGCGATGCGGAGAGCGCGACGCTGAGCTATGGGGTGACGGGGAGCACGAGCGGGAGCTACACGGTCAACAGCGTGAACTATGACCTGCAAAAAGTGGGGACCTACGGCACGCTGTACGTCAAAGCGAGCAGTGGAGCGTACGTGTTTGTGGCGAATGCGAGTGCGGTCAATGCGGTGGGCTCGGGGAGCACACCGAGCGAGAGCTTCACGGTGAGCGCGAGCGACGGGACGTTGACGGGGACGAACACCTTGAGTGTGAGCGTGACGGGTGCCAACGACGCGGCGGTGATCAGCGGCACGACCAGTGGGGCGTTGACCGAGACGAATGCGGTCCAGAGCACGAGGGGGACCTTGACGAGCACGGACGTGGACGGCACGGCCAACCTGTTCACCGCCCAGAGCAATGTGGCAGGGAGCAACAGCTACGGCAAATTCAGCATCACGACAGGGGGTGTGTGGACGTACACCATGAGCACGGCGCACGACGAGTTTGTGGGCGGGAGCAGCTACACGGACACGGCGACGGTGAGTGCGGCGGACGGGACGACGCAGGTGTTGACGGTGACGATGACGGGCAGCAACGACGCGCCAGTGTTGACAGACACCGTGCTGACACTGACGACACTGAGCCAAGATGCGGCAGCGCCCAGCGGCGCGGTGGGTGACTTGGTGAGCAGCTTGGCCAACAGCACCAATATCGCCGACGCTGACACTGGTGCAGTTCAAGGCATTGCGGTCACGGCCGTCGACACCAATGGGACTTTGTACTACAGCACAGACAGTGGCAGCACATGGACAGCGGCGGGCACGCTCAGCACCACTCAAGCGTTGCTGTTGAACGCAGATGCCAGCACCCGGCTGTACTTTCAGCCCAATTCAGGCTATAGCGGTACCTTGAGTAGTGCCTTGACTTTCAAAGCCTGGGACACCACCAGTGGCACTGCGGGCAGCACAGCCGACACCACGAGCAGCGGTACCACGGCGTTTTCGACGGCAACAGACACCGTGTCGATCATCATCAATGCTTTCTACCCACTTGCAAACATAACCAACGAAGTGGGTGGCTTTGTGATCAACGGCGAATCCGCGGGTGACCAAAGCGGGTGGTCTGTGAGTAATGCAGGTGATGTAAACGGCGACGGTTTGGCTGATGTGATTGTGGGGGTGCCGTACGCCGACACTACAAGCAGTAGCCTCGCAGGCCGCAGCTACGTGGTGTTTGGCAAGACCAGCACCACCGCCATCAACCTGAGCGCGGTGGTTTTGGGCAGCGGTGGCTTTGTGATCAACGGCGGCAGCAGTGGTGATCAATTGGGTTTTTCTGTCAGCGCTGCGGGCGATGTGAACGGTGACGGCCTGGCCGATGTGATTGTGGGGGCCCCGACCGCCACCTTGTTCGGTTCTTCAAATTCAAACACCGGTGTCAGCTATGTGGTGTTTGGCAAAACCAGCAACACGGCTGTCAATTTGGCGGGGGCCGACACCACGGGCATGGGCACCAATGGCTTTGTGATCACGGGTATCAGCTTCGCCAGCGTTGGCAACTCGGTCAGTGCAGCGGGCGATGTGAACGGCGATGGCTATGCCGACTTGATTGTGGGTGCACGTTACGGTGACTCCACCTCTATAGGCGGCAATAACCAGGCCGGCACCAGCTATGTGGTGTTTGGCAAAAGCGGCTCGACAACGGTCAATTTGTCGGCCATTGACACGACGGGAACAGCCACAGGCGGCTTTGTGATCAACGGCCAATGTTCTGGTGACCAAAGCGGTTATTCGGTTAGCGCTGCCGGCGATGTGAACGGGGACGGTTTGGCCGATGTGATTGTGGGAGCGTTGTATGCCGACGCGCTCGGTCGCACCGACACCGGGCGCAGCTATGTGGTGTTTGGCAAGTCCACCACCACAGCCATCAACCTGAGTGCGGTGGCTGCGACCAGTGGGGCCAGCGGTGGCTTTGTGATCAATGGCGGCTCGAGCGGGGATCAAACGGGTTTTTCTGTCAGTGGCGCAGGCGACGTCAACGGCGACGGTTTGGCCGACTTGATTGTGGGCGTCAACCTGGCCAGCGCTTCGGGGGGGGCCAGTGCCGGACGCAGTTATGTGGTGTTTGGCAAAACCACCACCACGGCCATCAACCTGACTACGGTGGCCCTGGGAACGGGTACTGCGCTCGGTGGTTTTGTGATCAACGGTCAATGCTCTGGCGACCAAAGCGGTTACTCGGTCAGCGCTGCCGGTGACATGAACGGGGACGGTTTGGCCGACCTGATTGTGGGTGCACCGTTTTCAGACCCCCTCACAGGCAGCAATGCCGGGCTTGGCTATGTGGTGTTCGGCAAGACCAGTGGCACGGTCGTCGAGCTGAGTGCGGTGGCCTTGGCCAGCGGTGGGTTTGCCATTTTAGGCGAGAGTAGCGGCAACAACAGCGGTTATTCGGTCAGCGCTGCCGGTGATGTGAACGGCGACGGGCTGGCCGACTTGTTGGTGGGGGCACGTAATTCATCTGGCATTGCAGGTACCAACTCGGGGCGCAGCTACGTGATTTTTGGCAGCACCAGCGCGACGGTCATGCAAACCGCGGTGGACCAAATGGGCACTTCAGGTGCCGACAGTCTGACTTCCAGCGGCAGTCAAACCCTGGTGGGCGGTGCGGGCAACGACATACTGACGGCCAGTGCCACCACAGGGGCCGATGTGTTGTACGGTGGCTCCGGCAACGACACCTTTGTGGTGACCGCTGCCATGGTGACGGCGCTGACAAGCAGTTTGGGGTCGGGCGGTAACACCACACAACTGGCGCGTCTTGATGGTGGCACGGGGTTGGACACGATTCAGTTGACGGGGGGTGCTAGCCTGAGTTTGACCGCCATCACCCACAGTGCGGCGTCTAACCCAAGTGGGGGCAGCCGCATCAGCAGCATTGAAATCATAGACATGCTGTCCGATGGCAATGCCAACACCTTGACTTTGAGCGCGAGCGATGTGCGCGACATGGCGGGCATGAATGTGATTAATAGCAGCACCGCTGGCTGGGCCAGTGGCACTTACACCTTGCTCGATGCGGTGCGCATGCACCAATTGGTGGTGTATGGCAGTACGTTGGATACGGTGAGCGGTATAAGCGGATACAGCAATAAAGGTACGGTGACCTACTACAACGAGGCTTTCACGGTGTGGCAAGACGCCAGCAACACTGTGCAGGTGATTGTCAGCAGTTTGCTGGGTTTGAGTTTGGCGAACATCACCTCAGCGGTGGGCGGTTTTGTGATCAATGGCGAATGCGCGGGCGACCAAAGCGGTTGGTCGGTGAGCAATGCAGGCGACGTGAACGGTGACGGTTTGGCCGATGTGATTGTGGGGTCGCGGTATTCATCCGGCACAGCAGGTACCACCTCGGGGCGCAGCTATGTGGTGTTTGGCAAGTCCACCACCACAGCCATCAACCTGAGCGCCGTGGCCGCCGGAACCGGTGGCTTTGTGATCAACGGCGGCAGCAGTGGGGACAATTCGGGCTACTCCGTCAGCGGCGCTGGGGACGTCAACGGTGACGGCCTGGCCGATTTGATTGTGGGGGCGACCACAGCCAGGCTCGCTGGTGCAAGTTCCAACACTGGTGCCAGTTATGTGGTGTTTGGCAAGTCCACCACCACGGCGGTCAGTTTGGTGGGGGTCGAAACCTCGGGCATGGGCACGGCAGGCTTTGTGATCAAGGGAACGAGCTTCAGCAACAGCGGCAACGCGGTCAGCGCGGCAGGGGATGTGAATGGCGATGGTTATGCCGACTTGATTGTGGGCGCACGTTACGGCGACTCGACCAACTTGGCTGGCAATAACCAAGCCGGCGTTAGCTATGTGGTGTTTGGTAAAAGCGACTCGACCATGGTCACGCTCGATGCGTCGGCTCTGTCCTCGGGCGGCTTCATGATCAACGGCCAATGTTCTGGTGACCAAAGCGGTTATTCGGTCAGCGCTGCGGGGGATGTGAACGGGGACGGGTTTGCCGATGTGGTTGTGGGGGCGTTGTATGCCGACCCGTCTGGCCGCACCGACGCCGGGCGCAGCTATGTGGTGTTTGGCAAGTCCACCAGCACCGCCATCGACTTGAGTGCCTTGGCCACCACCAGCAGCCCGAGTGGCGGGTTTGTGATCAACGGTCAATGCTCGGGGGACCAAAGCGGGTGGTCTGTGAGCGGAGCTGGCGATGTCAATGGCGATGGCTTGGCCGATTTGATCGTCAGCGCCAACCAGTCCAGCTCGTTGGTGGGTACCGATGCTGGACGCAGCTACGTGGTGTTTGGTAAAACCAGTACCACAGCGATTGATCTGAGTGCTTTGGCTAGAACAAGTAGCCCAAGTGGTGGCTTTGTGATCAACGGTCAATGCTCGGACGACCAAAGCGGTTACTCGGTCAGCGCTGCGGGTGACGTCAACGGTGACGGCTTGGCCGACCTGATTGTGGGGGTGCCGTTTTCAGACACCCTCTCAGGTATCGATGCCGGAAGCACCTACGTGCTGTTTGGTAAGACCAGCAGCACGGCCATCAACCTGAGTGCGGTGCCTGCCAACAGCAGTCTGGGATTTGTCATTCGGGGCGAGACTAGCGGCAACAACAGCGGTTATTCGGTCAGCGCTGCCGGTGATGTGAACGGCGACGGGCTGGCCGACTTGTTGGTGGGGGCACGTAATTCATCTGGCATTGCAGGTACCAACTCGGGGCGCAGCTACGTGATTTTTGGCAGTACCAGCACGGCTATTGTGCAAACGGCGGTGGACCAAATGGGCACCTCAAGTGCCGACAGTCTGACTTCCAGCGGCAGCCAAACCCTGGTGGGCGGTGCGGGCAACGACATACTGACGGCCAGTGCCACCACAGGGGCCGATGTGTTGTACGGTGGCTCTGGCAACGACACCTTCGTGGTGACCAGCGCCATGGCCCTGGCGCTGCAAAGCAGCTTCGGTTCGAACGGCAATACGGCACAACTGGCCCGCATTGACGGGGGCACAGGGTCGGACATGATCCGCTTGACGGGTGGTGCCAGCCTGAGTTTGACCGCTATCACCCACAGTGCGGCGTCTAACCCAAGTGGGGGAAGCCGCATCAGCAGCATTGAAAAAATAGACATGCTGACGGACACCAGTGCCAACACCTTGACTTTGAGCGCGAGCGATGTGCGCGACATGGCGGGCATGAACCTGATCAAAAGCAGCACCAGTGGCTGGGCCAGTGGCACCTACACCCTGACCAGCACGGTGCGCATGCACCAGTTGGTGGTTGAGGGCAGTGGCATCGATATCTTGAATTTGAACTCGACAGACAGTTTCAGTAGCAAAGGCACGCTCACCTATGGCGGCAAGACCTACACGGTGTGGCAAGACGCCAGCAACACCGTGCAGGTGATTGCCAGCATGTCGTTTGGCGTGACCTTGAATGACGTGACCGCAGGCACAGTGGGTGGCTTTGTGATCAACGGCCAATGCCAAACCGACTACAGCGGGTGGTCTGTGAGCGCTGCAGGTGATGTGAACGGTGACGGTTTGGCCGATGTGATTGTGGGGGCGTATCTGAGTGACCCAGGGGGTCTGACCAGTGCGGGACGCAGTTATGTGGTGTTTGGCAAGTCCACCACCACAGCGGTCAACCTGACCGCTGTGGCCGCTACAAGTAGCCCGAGTGGTGGCTTTGTGATCAACGGTGAAGTCTCTGGTGACCAAAACGGGTGGTCTGTGAGCGGAGCTGGCGACGTCAACGGCGATGGTTTGGCCGATTTGATTGTGGGCGCACTCAATTCGAGTGGCACAGCGGGCACCAGCTCAGGGCGGAGCTATGTGGTGTTTGGCAAGAGCGACACCACGGCGATTGAGCTGAGTGCAATCGCCGCTTTGAGCAGCCCGAGTGGCGGTTTTGTGATCAACGGCCAATGCACGGGTGACCTAAGTGGTTACTCGGTGAGCGCTGCAGGCGACGTGAACGGCGACGGCTTGGCCGACTTGGTTGTGGGTGCCAGTGCGTCGGATCCGACGGCAGGGGCCGATGCCGGGCGCAGCTATGTGGTGTTTGGCAAGTCCACCACCACAGCGGTCAACCTGACCGCAGTGGCCGCTACAAGTAGCCCGAGTGGCGGCTTTGTGATCAACGGTCAATCGAGCAGCGATCAAAGCGGTTTTTCGGTCAGTGCCGCAGGCGACGTGAACGGCGACGGTTTTGCCGATGTGGTGGTGGGGGCGGCCTATTCGTCGGCGGCAACCACCAACGCCGGGCGCAGCTATGTGGTGTTCGGCAAGTCCACCACCACGGCCATCGACCTGAGTGCCGTGACAGCTGGAACTGGGGGGTTTGTGATCAACGGGCAAAGCGCCGTTTACCTCAGTGGTCGGTCGGTCAGCGGGGCTGGCGACGTCAACGGCGACGGCTTGGCCGACTTGGTGGTGGGGGAACCTGGTAATGGTTCTACTTTCTCGGGGCGTAGCTATGTGGTGTTTGGCAAGACCAGCACCACGGCCATCAACCTGAGCGCGTTAGCCACCACAACTAGCCCGAGTGGCGGCTTTGTGATCAACGGCCAATGCAACTCCGACCAAAGCGGCATCTCGGTGAGCGCCGCTGGCGACGTCAACGGCGACGGTTTGGCTGACTTGATTGTGGGTGCCAGTACGTCGGATCCGACGGCAGGCAGCAATGCCGGGCGCAGCTACGTGGTGTTTGGCAAGACCAGCAACACAGCCATTAACCTCACAGAGCTGGCGGTCAACGGTGGAAGCGCTTTAGGGTTTGCCATTGCAGGCGAAAGAAACACCGACCTAAGCGGTTATTCGGTCAGCGCCGCAGGCGATGTGAACGGTGACGGCCTGGCCGACTTGTTGGTGGGCGCACCTGCTTCGAATGGCACGGCGGGGTCCCTCTCAGGACGCAGCTACGTGATTTTTGGCGTCTCCAGCGGCGCGTTTGCGCCAACGGCGGTCGACGTGATGGGCAGCTCAGATGCCGACAGTTTGACTTCCACCGGCAGCCAAACCCTGGTGGGTGGTGCGGGCAACGACACCCTCATTGGCGGCGGTGGCGCCGACGTGCTGTACGGTGGTTCGGGCGACGATGTGTTTGTGATTGGCAGCGGTAACATCAGCAAGTTGACCAGTACCTACAGCGCAGCCGATGGACAACTGGCCCGCATTGACGGTGGCACAG
>NZ_NESB01000016.1:0-21886 GCF_003063395.1 Limnohabitans sp. JirII-29 | reverse complement strand
CGTAGGTCCCCACTTTTTGCAGGTCATAGTTCACGCTGTTGACCGTGTAGCTCCCGCTCGTGCTCCCCGTCACCCCATAGCTCAGCGTCGCGCTCTCCGCATCGCTCGCGCTCAAGGTCCCCGTCACATTCGCAAACGTGTCCGCTGCCGCCGTGTCCACCAGGCTGATCGCGCTCGGCCCCACCACCACCGGCGTGTCGTTCACAGGCGTTATGTCAATAGATACAGAATCAGAGGCTATTGAAAAAGAAAGTCCGTTGCTTGTATCAACGTAACTACCTGCATCGCCTGAAGTTTGATCCCAAGCTTTAAAAGTTAATGCATCTGTCAACGCACCATTGAAATTTTCTTCGGGAGTAAAGTGAATTCGTGTATTCGTATCTGCTTTAAGTAAAAGTGCATGGGTGCTGCTGACAGATTGAGCAACATGCCATGTCGTACCACCATCTAAGGTGTATTGCAAAGTACCGTGACTGCTAATGCCTGTTATGGCGATGCCCGTGAGTGCATCAGCATCTGCGTCTTGCACGTTTCCAGCCAAACTAACTAAATCGGAAACCAAACTGCTTGTACCTGTCGTTCCATCAATAGGACTAGGGTCATCTTCAAGGATGGTGGGCAACGCAACTTCAAGGTTTGAATTTAAAACTGGAGGATTGTTGATTGACGAAACAAGAGTTTGCAAATTTGCAAGAGAAGAAAGGTCCTCACCATTTGAAAGAGCGCTAGAAATTGCTGACTGGATAGCTGCCAATTTGGCATCCGTTACACCAGAAAGGCCTAATAACTTGAGCTGATCAACGCTTGGTTGGCCATCAAAAATCGCCTCTGCCGCACTCGCCAAGACCTGCAACTCCGCCGCCGTGTCCACCTCCGTTTGCGCTTTTGCGTCCACCACGTCGTTGAGCAAGCTCGTGCTCTTAGCACCCAAACCCTCCACCCCCAACAAGCCGTATTGCGCTGTCGTCACGCTCACGTTGTCATCGCTCGCGTCTGCATCCGCTCCCGCCAACACCAACTTGTACGCATCCACCAGCGCCTGCACTTCTGCCGTCGTGTCCACGCTCGTTGCACTCACCCCTGTCGTGTTGAGCACGCTGTTGATCGCTTTGAGGTTGTCCGCCGTCACCCCACTCACCCCAGCCGCCCCATACACCTCCACCCCAGGACTGCTGTCGCTTGCGCTGTTGCTTGTCGCCGCTTCGCTCAACGTGCTCAGCGCACTTGCCGCCGCACTTGCCGCTGCACTCACCACCGACTGCAGCGCGCTCAGGCTACTCACCCCTGAGCCATCGTCTGCCGTGTTCGCTATCGCCGCTTGCACTGCCGCCAGGTTGTCTGCTGTCACCCCGCTCACACCCAGCGCTTGCAGTTGGGCCAGGCTCGGCCCGCTTGTCCCACCTGCTGCCGCAATCACCGCCTCTGCCGCACTCGCCAAGACCTGCAACTCCGCCGCCGTGTCCACCTCCGTTTGCGCTTTTGCGTCCACCACGTCGTTGAGCAAGCTCGTGCTCTTAGCACCCAAACCCTCCACCCCCAACAAGCCGTATTGCGCTGTCGTCACGCTCACGTTGTCATCGCTCGCGTCTGCATCCGCTCCCGCCAACACCAACTTGTACGCATCCACCAGCGCCTGCACTTCTGCCGTCGTGTCCACGCTCGTTGCACTCACCCCTGTCGTGTTGAGCACGCTGTTGATCGCTTTGAGGTTGTCCGCCGTCACCCCACTCACCCCAGCCGCCCCATACACCTCCACCCCAGGACTGCTGTCGCTTGCGCTGTTGCTTGTCGCCGCTTCGCTCAACGTGCTCAGCGCAGTTACTTTTACCTCGTCAACTCCGTTGATAGTGACGGTGATGACTTGGCGGGTGCCATCTAAAGTCATGACTGTGAAGCTGTCGCTCAGGGTCTGACCGTCACTCAAGGCGTTGACAGTGACATTGGTGTTGTCCAGCGTATAGGTCCAGACACCCCCGGATGTCATGGTGTAAGTACCGTACCCCGCTGTGCTGATGGTCGCCGTGCCTACTGTTTGAAAAGTATTGGGCGTATTGTCAGCATCGGTGTCCGTCAATGTGCCGGTTGCCGTCGACATCAAGCTGTCTTTGGTCACAGTGCCAGCGCTTGTGCCACTGACCACTGCCGTGTCGTTCGTACCGGTCATCGTCACCGTGATCACTTGACTGGTGCCATCGACCGTTGCTACCGTGAAGCTGTCGGTGTAGGTCTGGCCGCCCACGAACTCGTTGTGTGCGCTGTTAGCGGTGTAGGTCCACTGACCATCAGTACCGATGCTGAACTGGCCGTAGCCGTTGTTACCGGCTACGCCTGTTTGCGCGACGAAGGCGGCGCTGCTGTCCACATCCGTCGCGCTGAGGGTGCCGGTTGTTGAGAGCGATGCTGCTGCATTCGTCTCGGTCAAGCTGGCTGTGCTGGTACCGGTGATGACCGCCGCATCGTTGCTGCCGGTCATGCTGACGGTAATGACTTGGCTGGTGCCATCTGCGGTAGCCACCGTGAAGCTGTCGGTGTAGGTCTGACCACCCACAAATTCGTTGTGCGCGCTGTTGGCGGTGTAGGTCCAGGCGCCGTCGGTGCCAATGCTGAACTGGCCGTAGCCGTTGTTACCCGCCACATTGCTCTGAGCAACGATCAGCACATTTCCATTTAAATCAGAAGCAGTAACTGCGCCACTGGTACTCAAGGACGCTGCATTGTTTGATTCCGTCAAACTCGCATTGCTCGTGCCCGAAAAAACTACTGTTTCATTGCTGCCCGTCATGCTCACCGTAATGACCTGTGTCGTGCCATCGGCCGTGGCCACCGTTAAGCTGTCGGTGTAGGTCTGACCACCCACAAACTCGTTGTGTGCGCTGTTGGCCGTGTAGGTCCAGGCACCGTCAGCACCGATGCTGAACTGGCCGTAGCCGTTGTTACCCGACACATTGCTCTGGGCAACGAAGGCTGCACTGCTGTCCACATCGGTGGCGCTCAACGTACCTGTAGTTGAGAGCGAGGCTGCTGCATTGGTTTCCGTCAGGCTAGCGGTACTGGTTCCAGTGATGACGGCTGCATCATTCGAACCCGTCATGCTGACTGTGATCACTTGGCTGGTGCCATCTGCGGTGGCCACCGTGAAGCTGTCGGTATAGGTCTGGCCACCCACAAACTCGTTGTGCGCGCTGTTGGCGGTGTACGTCCAAGCGCCGTTGGTGCCAATGCTGAACTGGCCGTACCCGTTGTTGCCAGCTACGCCTGTTTGAGCGACGAAGGCTGCGCTGCTGTCCACGTCGGTGGCGCTCAACGTACTTGTAGTTGAGAGCGAGGCTGCTGCATTGGTCTCGGTCAAACTCGCCGTGCTGGTGCCTGTGATGACTGCCGCGTCGTTGCTGCCCGTCATACTGACGGTGACGACCTGCGTCGTGCCATCGGCAGTCGTCACCGTGAAACTGTCGGTGTAGGTCTGTCCACCCACGAACTCGTTGTGTGCGCTGTTGGCGGTGTAGGTCCACTGACCGTCAGTACCGATGCTGAATTGACCATAGCTGTTGTTACCGGCTACGCCTGTTTGAGCGACAAACAATGCACTGCTGTCCACATCCGTCGCGCTGAGGGTGCCGGTTGTTGAGAGCGATGCTGCTGCATTGGTCTCGGTCAAGCTTGCTGTACTGGTACCGGTGATCACCGCAGCATCGTTGCTGCCGGTCATGCTGACTGTGATGACCTGCGTCGTGCCATCGGCTGTCGCCACTGTGAAGCTGTCGGTGTAGGTCTGTCCACCCACGAACTCGTTGTGTGCGCTGTTGGCGGTGTACGTCCACTGACCGTCAGTACCGATGCTGAACTGGCCATGACCGTTGCTGCCCGCCACATTGCTCTGGGCGACGAAGGCCGCGCTGCTGTCCACGTCGGTGGCGCTAAGGGTGCCGGTTGTTGAGAGCGATGCTGCTGCGTTTGTTTCCGTCAAGCTGGCTGTGCTGGTGCCTGTGATCACTGCTGCGTCGTTGCTGCCGGTCATACTGACCGTGATGACCTGCGTTGTTCCGTCTGCGGTGGCTACCGTGAAGCTGTCGGTGTAAGTCTGACCACCCACAAACTCATTGTGTGCGCTGTTAGCGGTGTACGTCCAAGCGCCGTCAGTACCGATGCTGAACTGGCCGTAGCCGTTGCTGCCAGCTACGCCTGTTTGCGCCACAAAGGCTGCGCTGCTGTCCACGTCCGTGGCGCTGAGCGTGCCAGTTGTTGAGAGCGAGGCTGCTGCGTTTGTTTCCGTCAGGCTGGCGGTACTGGTGCCTGTGATCACTGCTGCGTCGTTCGAACCCGTCATACTGACGGTGATGACCTGCGTCGTGCCATCGGCTGTTGCCACCGTGAAGCTGTCGGTGTAGGTCTGTCCACCCACAAACTCGTTGTGCGCGCTGTTAGCGGTGTAGGTCCAGGCGCCGTTTGTGCCAATGCTGAACTGACCGTAGCCGTTGCTGCCGGCTACCCCTGTTTGCGCCACGAAGGCTGCGCTGCTGTCGACATCAGTCGCAGACAACGAACCCGTTGTACTCAAAGAGGATGGACTGTTGGTCTCGGTCAAACTTGCCGTGCTGGTTCCAGTAATGACGGCTGCATCATTCGAACCCGTCATGCTGACGGTGATGACTTGACTGGTTCCGTCTGCGGTGGCTACCGTGAAGCTGTCGGTGTAAGTCTGACCACCCACAAACTCGTTGTGCGCGCTGTTGGCGGTGTAGGTCCAAACACCATCTGTGCCAATGCTGAATTGACCGTAGCCATTGCTGCCCGCCACCGCTGTCTGAGCAACAAACAACGCGCTGCTGTCTATATCCGTCGCGCTCAAGCTACCGCTTGTAGAGAGCAATGCCGCACTGTCTGTTTCCGTCAAGCTGGCTGTGCTTGTGCCGCTGATTTGGGCGGGCAAGCTTGTCAATCCTGTCGTAGACGTAAGCACTGTGCCTGCTTGTTTAGCGCTAAGTTGTCCGCTTTCAACCGCTGAACGTACGGCATCGATCACGTCATTTTTTGAGCTGCCAGTAAGAAACGTGTCCCCAGAGCTGTTGGTCGTGGTATCGGCCAGCCGCGTTGCCAGATCGTTTGTATTGATGTCTGGGTTGTTTTTTCTGATCCACGACAAAATGCTCAAGGCCACGCCGTATGTGTTTGCATTAGCATTTGGCAAACCATCCACATTGATGACAGGGATCACATCTGAAGTCAGGATGTTGCCGCCCCCTAGATAAAGCTCACCGACGGATGTGTTGTAGTCATTGATTTTCGAAGCGTTTGGGACCGTGATTGAACTGTCTGTGCTCGCCCCCGCTTGCACGGCAGCGAGATTGGTCAGCGCAGTGATGTTGGCAATCAATGAAGCGTCGGTGAGGTTGGCGACAGCCATCAACGTCGGAAGCGTTGTCTCCTGTGTTGTGGCCTCATCCATGTATGTTGGGTTCGTGCTGTTGGCTGCATTGACGTCATAAGCCTTTAAGACAATCGCACCTCTGTAGCTACTATTCAATGTCAATGAATAAGTGCCTGCGCTTGTGGCCTTGGTACTGCCCAAGCTGTTGCCATTGGCATCAAAGGCCTCCACAGTCAAATCGCTATTGCCTGTAGATTTCACCGGGCCAGCATAGATAGCACCGTTGATCGTGGCAGCAACCAAAGTCACACCGCCCCCGCCTCCGCCTGAACCTCCAACAGCTAGTGCAGCGCCTATTCCCGCAGCAGCGCTACCGACGGAGCCACCTATACCCGCAACTGCGGCTAAAGAACTTACTTCAGGGGTTTCAGTCACACCCTTTGCTGATGCTGCTGCATCGGACTCTATGACGTTGAGATTAGCGATCTCCGCTCGGCCAGATTGCCATGGCACAGACATGGCGTTGTTTAGTATTTCTGGATCAGTGTGCGAATAAATGACAACGTGGTTGGATTCGAGGGTCCCAGTGTCTGTCAGATAGATTGACGGCTCCAACTCGATGGCCGTCTCGGTTTTCGTCGTCGTAGATAACGCCTCTGGCTTGGGGACGAAAAAATCTGTCAACTCAACAACGACCACACCTGCAAGTTCAACTTGTAAGGTTCGCCCCTTTTTGTGAATTTTTTGCCCTTTCACCAGAACACCAGTAACAGGATCTACTAGCAGATAAATCTGGTTCGGTTTCGCATTGACGTTCAAAGGCTGTCTAGGGTGAACGCCGAGCTCAATTTCAGCCAACGTCTGGGGTGCATCGGAACCCTTGCGGCCTTGGTTTACACCCCCAGCAGGCAACGCCTGAAGCAAATACCTCGCCATTTGAATACCTTATGGTTACATTCGAATCACAGTCGAGATGATAGTATTAATTTTGTATTTTTTATCGAAAAATAATCCTTAAATGTCAATTTGAGCCGTATTTTTTATCATTTTTTCAAAATAATCGCTTCGGAATAACAAAAATAGTCTGCGAGAGTAGGCGTAAAAAGTAAGTGCTCAAAAAAAAACGCACCCGAAGGTGCGTTTTTTACTTATAAAAATGGCGGAGTGGACGGGACTCGAACCCGCGACCCCCGGCGTGACAGGCCGGTATTCTAACCAACTGAACTACCACTCCGCGTGGTTGCAACGTTTGCTTTGCTGCTTGTGACAGCAAAACCAAGTGTTGCAAAACTTGGCGACCCTACGGGGATTCGAACCCCGGTACTCACCGTGAAAGGGTGATGTCCTAGGCCTCTAGACGATAGGGTCATAACCTGTGGACTAAACCAACTCGACGTCCTGTTTGGTGGAGGTAAGCGGGATCGAACCGCTGACCTCTTGCATGCCATGCAAGCGCTCTCCCAGCTGAGCTATACCCCCATCGGGTGTCGAGACCAAGAGTATAACCAAATTTTCAGCGCTTATTCAATCTCTGCAAAACTTTTTCGCGTGTACACAGCGCAAGCACGGCATCAAGAGACGGGGTTTGTGGCGTGCCCATCACCAACACACGCACAGGCATGGCCAGCTGAGGCATTTTCAAACCTGTAGCAGCCAACACTTCTTTGATGGCTGCGCTGATCGCCTCTTTGGTCCACGTGCAAGTGGCTAACTTCTCAACCAGCAACCCCAAAGCAGGCTCAACGGCAGGGGTAATATGTTGCGCCAAATCTTCGGGCTTAGGTGACACCTCGCCGTAAAAGGCAGCGACCCAATCGGCCAAGGCCACGGTGGTGTCGCAACGATCTTTGAGCAGGCCACATAAAGCCGGCAAACGCTCATCGGTGCTGATGCTGCGTTTGGCCAGTTGCGCTTGCACCAAAGGAGCCAACGTTTCATCGGCCATGGCTTTGAGGTGCTGGGCATTGACCCAACGCAATTTGGCTTCGTCAAATTGCGCAGCACTGCGACCCAGGTGGTCTAGATTAAACCATTCCAAGAATTGGGCCCGACTGAAAATTTCATCATCACCGTGGCTCCATCCCAAGCGAGCCAAGTAATTCACCATGGCGTCGGGCAAATAGCCCTCGTCACGGTATTGGGTTACAGCCTTGGCGCCATTGCGCTTGCTCATCTTCTCACCCAGCTCATTGAGCACGGTAGGCAAGTGAGCGTACACCGGAGGTTCTTTGCCCAGGGCTTTGAAGATGTTGATTTGACGTGGGGTGTTGTTGACATGATCATCACCCCGAATCACATGAGTGATGGCCATGTCGATGTCATCGACGACCACGCAAAAGTTGTAGGTGGGCGTGCCGTCTGGGCGAGCGATCACCAAGTCGTCCAACTCATCGTTGCTGATTTCGATACGGCCTTTGACCTTGTCGTCCCAAGCCACCACACCACCATGCGGATTCTTGAAGCGCAACACAGGCTGCACGCCAGCAGGGATAGGGGGCAGAGTCTTACCTGGTTCAGGGCGCCAAGTGCCGTCATAGCGCGGTTTTTCCTTGTTGGCCATTTGGTGTTCACGCAAAGCATCCAACTCGGCCACGCTCATGTAACAGGGATACACATGTCCTGCAGCTTGCAACTGAGCCAACACTTCTTTGTAGCGGTCCATGCGCTGCATTTGGTAGAACGGACCTTCGTCATGGTCGAGCCCTAGCCAAGCCATGCCCTCGATGATCACGTCGACCGAAGCCTGGGTGGATCGCTCAAGGTCTGTGTCTTCAATACGCAAAATGAAGTCACCCCCTGTGGCGCGTGCAAACGCCCACGGATAGAGTGCCGAGCGGATATTGCCCAAGTGGATAAAGCCCGTGGGAGACGGGGCAAAGCGGGTGCGAATTTTGGTCATGCGTCGGCTGAAATTAAAGGGTATCCAGACCGCGCAGCAAGTCGGTCTTCAAATCGTCCAAATGCTCTAGGCCGACAGCCACGCGGATCAAGCCTTGGCCAATGCCTGCGGCTTGTCGTTGGTCTTCGGAAAGCTTGCCGTGCGACGTACTGGCTGGATGGGTGAGCAATGTTTTGGTGTCTCCCAAGTTGGTACACAAGGAAAGCACACGCAAACTGTCGAGGACATGGAAGGCCTGCGTACGGGCTGCCTGCGGGTCTTGAGCTTTGACATCGAACGAAAACACTGCACCACCCATGCCCGACATTTGCTTCATTGCTAAGCTGTGCTGGGGGTGGCTGGCCAAGCCGGGGTAATACACGCGTGCGACGCGCGGGTGTTGCTCTAGCCACAGCGCCAATTCGTGGGCACGCCCACTTTGCGCACGCATACGGATGTCGAGCGTCTCCAAACCTTTGAGTACCACCCAAGCGTTGAAAGGCGACAGCACCATGCCACCGTTTTTCATCACGGGCAAAAACTTTTCTTTGACCAGTTTTTCACTAGCGCACAAAGCGCCAGCCATGACGCGCCCTTGGCCATCCAAGTACTTGGTGCCCGAGTGCATGACGATGTCGGCGCCCATGCCCATGGGGCGCTGCAAGATGGGCGTTGCAAAGCAGTTGTCCACGGCCAGCAAAGCGCCAGAGTTGTGAGCCAAATCAGCCAGGGCGGCAATATCGCACACCTCGGTCAAGGGGTTGGTGGGTGTCTCAGCAAACAAGATTTTTGTATTGGGACGGATAGCGGCTTTCCAGGCCGCCAAATCTGTCTGCGCGACCATGGTCGACTCAACACCAAAACGGGCAAATTCAGACCCAATCAATTTGATCGTAGAACCAAACATCGACTGCGAATACAGCACATGATCACCTGCCTTGAGCAGGCTGAACAACATCAACATCACCGAAGACATGCCCGACGAGGTGGCCAACGCAGCCTCACTTCCTTCGAGTGCTGCCAAACGCATTTCAAAACTGCTGACCGTCGGGTTGCCTGAACGACCATAGGTATAACCGTCTTCTTCGCCCGCAAAGCGCCGTGCAGAAGCTTCGGCCGAAGGCTGCACATAGCCGCTGGTGAGGTACAGGGCTTCGGAGTTTTCACCATACTGGCTGCGGTCTACCGCCGCACGAACAGCGAGGGTGTCAATGTGTAAGTTGTCAGGTAAGGGGTGTTGGCTCATAGGGTCACTCCGAGGCGTTGGGCAAAGCCAGACGCGAGTTGTCTTCCGCGCCTTCTTCTTGTCCCACGCGTTTTTCGTTCAAACGTGCAATGTCTTGCGATGAGATATCACCTGTGACATACACGCCATCAAAACACGAAGCATCAAACCCGTCGAGCTTGGGTGCCCCTGGGGCTGCAGCGCTCAGCACGGCTTGCTTCATCGCCTCGACGTCTTGGTAAATCAGGGCATCGCAACCAATCAACTCACGCACCTCGTCAATGGTACGGTTGTGCGCCACCAACTCTTCGGGCGTTGGCATGTCGATGCCATACACATTAGGAAAGCGCACCGGTGGTGCAGCACTGGCCATGTAGACCTTGCGCGCGCCGGCGTCGCGTGCCATTTGCACAATCTCCCGGCTGGTCGTGCCGCGCACGATCGAGTCGTCGACCAGCAGCACATTGCGGCCTTTGAATTCGCTGGCAATGACGTTGAGCTTTTGGCGTACCGATTTCTTGCGCACGCCCTGGCCCGGCATGATGAAGGTGCGGCCCACGTAACGGTTTTTCACAAAACCTTCGCGATAAGGCACGCCCAACAAATGCGCAAGCTGTGTGGCGCTGGGACGGCTGGACTCTGGGATTGGAATGATCACATCAATGTCATTGGGCGGTACTGTAGACACCACCCGCTTGGCCAAGGTCTCACCCAAATTCAAACGTGCTTGGTACACAGAGATACCGTCCAAGGTGGAGTCAGGACGAGCCAAATACACAAACTCAAAAATGCAGGGCTTGAGTTGGGGGGCATGAGCGCATTGCTCGAAGTGGGTTTGCCCATCGTCGGAGATAAATACGGCCTCGCCCGGTGCCAGATCGCGCTCCAGCTGGTGACCCGTACCTTCCAAAGCCACGGACTCGCTGGCGACCATGACCGTGCCATCTTTGCCACGGCCAATGCACAGAGGACGTATGCCAAACGGATCACGAAATGCCAACACACCATGACCTGCAATCAAAGCGATCACTGCGTAAGAACCTTTGATACGGCGATGCACGCGGCGCACAGCCTCAAACACATCATTAGCAGCCAAGGGCAAACCACGGGTGGTTTTTTCAAGCTCGTGGGCCAATACGTTGAGTAACACCTCTGAATCGCTCTCGGTGTTGATATGGCGGTGATCTTGCGAGAACAACTCTGCTTTCAACGCATGGGCATTGGTCAAATTACCGTTGTGCACCAACACCAAACCAAACGGCGCATTGACATAAAACGGTTGCGCTTCTTCCTCGCTGTAAGCATTGCCTGCGGTCGGATAGCGCACTTGACCCAAGCCATTGTTGCCCGGCAACGCGCGCATGTTGCGAGTGCGAAACACATCACGCACCATGCCTTTGGCTTTGTGCATGAAGAATTTACGGTCCAGTTGTGTGACGATGCCTGCGGCATCTTGACCCCGATGCTGCAAGAGCAACAAGGCGTCATAAATCAACTGGTTCACAGGTGCGTTGCTGACAACGCCGACGATTCCACACATATTTCAGGCCCACATTCAGGGTAAAAATTTTCCGAAATCCACCGGTAAAACCGGCTTCAACATATGCAAGAGCTGCTGCAACCACTGTGCACCTTGTGCATGCTGCCAAGCTTCGGTGTCACGCAGCGGCGTCATCCCCACCACGACCGTAACAGCCAAGAGCAATACCAAACCGCGCAAAAGGCCAAACACGCTCCCGAGCAATCGATCCAGAGGCCCCAGTCCTACCGCAGAGATCAGCTTCTTCACCAGTGCGCTCACCAGCACTGTGGCAACTAGAACCGCCACAAACACCGAGACAAAACCTGCGGCATAACGCAACATTTGGCTGCTGCCAGACATGGGCAACCAAGCAGCAGTAGAAGGTGCATACATCTGAGCAACGTAAAACGCAACCACCCAACCGGCCAGCGATAAGACCTCTTGCACCAAGCCTCGCCATAAGCCAATCAGAAAAGATAAGCCCAGCACGGCAAGCAGAATCCAGTCCACAGCCGAGAAATTCAACATGCGCAGATCACAAGGTCAAGACAGCTGGCTGCAACTGCAACTGCTTGATCTTGCTAGCCGCCTTATCGGCCTCGTCACGGCTGGTAAAAGGCCCCACGCGAACACGCGTGCGCTTGCCTTCTTTGGTATCGGCCACATGGGTGTAGGTTTTAAAACCAGCTTTCTCTAACTTCAGCCGAACATCGCGTGCTTTGGCTTCGTCAGAAAAGGCACCCACTTGCACCACAAAACGAGGCGCGCTGTCCTTGCTTTCAGAAGCTGTCACTTTTGCCGGGGCAGGCTCTGCTTTGGGTTCGGGTTTTGCTTCCACCTTGACATCAGATTTAGCCTCGGACACCTTGGAATCTGGTTTCGCGTCAGGCTTAGCCGAAGCCACCACCTCTTCTTTTGGACCTAGTCCTGATCCTGCTGCCAAAGGTACTTGTTTAGTGGGTGCGGGTACAGCAGCCAAGGGCTTGCTGTTCGCACGATCTGGGATATCAACAGCGATGTCCACTGACACGGGACGCGGCTGTGTGTCAAACAACAAGGGAAAACCCACCACAGCCAAGAGCACCAACACCGAGGCACCAATCAAGCGGTGACGCGCACGACGGCGCAAAGCCTCCACACTTTGGGCCGGTGCATTGCTGAAATTACCCTGGGCGTCGCCTTCGGCTTGACCGGGCAATCGAAACTTGAAAAATGCCATGAACGGGGTCTCAGGAACTCAAATGTGGGGCATCTAAACGGGGAGTTCCGTCCTTTAAAACACCCCCGACCGTGAAGAACGATCCGAAGACCACAATTCTATCAGCGGGGTCAGCCGCCGCCACAGCCGCTTGCAACGCTGATTGAGGATCTGTGTAAGTGCCCGCTTGCACATCAGCCCTCGTATTTACTGCCTTCCATTGCGCATACAATTCTTGTGCACGCGCAGCACGCGGGGTTGGCAAATCACAAAAATACCAACGATCTACCAAAGCCCCCACCCGACTCAGCATGGGTGCCACGTCTTTGTCTGCCATGGCGCCAAACACGGCGTGGGTGGTGGGATAAAAGCCCATCGCATCCAGGTTTTCTGTCAGCGCGGCTACCGCATGCGGGTTGTGAGCAACATCGAGTACCAAAGCAGGCTGTCCTGGGACAATTTGAAACCGCCCCGGCAGCTCCACCATCGCCAAGCCATTACGTATCGCCTGCGCAGTCACAGGAATGCGACTACGCAAAGCTTGGAGCGCCGACAGCACGCCACTGGCATTCACCAACTGGTTGGCTCCGCGCAAGGCTGGATAAGCCAAACCGCTATAGCGCCGCCCTCGCCCTGCCCAGCCCCACTGCTGCTTGTCACCAGTGAAATTAAAGTCTTTTCCAAAGGTCCACAGATCTGCGCCGACTTCCACCGCGTGATCCAACACACTTTGAGGTGGCATCGGGTCGCTCACGATCACCGGACGACCAGTGCGCATGATGCCGGCCTTCTCGCGGCCAATGCTCTCACGGTCTGTGCCCAACCAGTCCATGTGATCCAGGTCGATGCTGGTGATGACCGCACAGTCCGTGTCAATCACGTTGACCGCATCCAAACGCCCCCCCAAACCCACTTCCAAAATCGCGACTTCCAAATTGGAGGTAGCCATCAAACTCAAAATCGCCAAAGTCGTGAACTCAAAATACGTCAATGAGACCACCCCATCAGGCCCAGCGCTCAAACGTGCCTGTTCCACCCGTTCGAAGTGCGGTGATAAATCGTTGGGCTGCACTGTCTCGCCGTGAATACGGCAACGCTCCTGAAAGTGGACCAAATGCGGCGAGGTGTACACCCCCGTGCGGTAACCAGCCTGCAACAAACAAGCTTCCAACATAGCGCAGGTCGAGCCCTTGCCGTTGGTCCCGGCGACGGTGATCACCGGGCAATCAAAATGCAAAGCCATGCGCTCAACCACCGTACGCACACGGTCCAAGCCCATTTCGATGTTGTGGGGGTGCAAACGCTCGCAGTGTTCGAGCCAACTGTCCAATGAATTCATAGGTTGAATTGTCGCCCACAGCTTGGGGGACATCGCTTTGCGGCATCATTCACCCTTATGACATCTACAGCTCTGACTATTTACGGCATTCCCAATTGCGACAGCGTTAAAAAAGCGCGTGTCTGGCTCAGTGAGCGCGGCATTGACCACACCTTCCACGACTTCAAAAAACAAGGCGTTCCCCCCGAGGCGCTTGATTTCTGGCTTTCGCAGGTGGGATGGGAAACCCTCCTCAACCGCAAAGGCACCACATGGCGCAAACTTGATCCGGCCCTGCAAGCCAGCGTGCATGACAGCCAAAGCGCGCGCCAAGTCATGCTGGCACACGCAAGCGCCATCAAACGTCCGGTCTGCGTATTCAAAAACCATGTGATCGTGGGCGTCAACCCTGAGGCATGGCAAAACGTTTTAGCTTGAAGTTTTACCGTTGCTTTACAGACCGTCTGTGAGCAAAGACTAAACTTCTGTCATGTCACAAATCAAGGGACAACCTATGAAAAAAATCCACATTCAAACCGCGCTACTGGGCAGCTTGTTGGCCATGCTGAGCGCAGCCAGCCTGTCCGTACAAGCACAAGAAGTGGGTCGCGTCATCTCAAGCACGCCCATCATCCAGCAGGTGGCCGTACCACGCCAAGTCTGCAACAACGAACAAGTGGTGACCCAGGGCCAAAAGTCGGGTGCTGGTGCAGCCATGGGTGCTATTGCCGGTGGTGCCATTGGCAATAGCATGGGTCAAGGCTCAGGCCGTGCCGCAGCCACCATGCTGGGGCTGTTTGGCGGAGCCATCTTGGGCGACAAAGTTGAAGGTGCAGGCACGCCTGAAGTTCGCAACGTACAGAACTGCACCCAGCAAATGTTCTACGAAAACCGCACCATGGCCTACAACGTGGTCTATGAATTTGCTGGCAAGCAATACACCGTACAAATGCCTAGCGATCCGGGCCCTACCGTGCGTTTGCAAATCACGCCCATGGCCCCCGCGCCAACACAACACTACGGCAATGTGCCGCCTCCCGGCTCGGCCCCCCGCTATTGAGCAGTGGTTCAGCCCTCAACAAAAAGCCGCTTCATAGCGGCTTTTTTGTTTGCCTGCCCGAGTTGACGACCCGACCAAGGCGCGTCCTTTAAAATCAACGGTTTTGTATCTTTCACACCGCAGCACCATGACCACAGAAAAAATCGACAGCGTCAGCGTCACCACCAAAGCCAATGTGTACTTTGACGGCAAATGTGTGAGCCACGGCCTGACCCTGAGCAACGGCACCAAGCTGTCTGTGGGCGTCATCTTGCCCGCCACCTTGACCTTCAACACCGGTGCGCCAGAAATCATGGAATGCGTGGCTGGCTACTGCGAATACAAAATCGACGGCAGCAACGACTGGGTCAAATCCAGCGCAGGTGAAAAATTCAGCATTCCAGGCAACTCGAAATTTGACATCCGTGTCACCGAGCCCTACCACTACATCTGCCACTTCGGTTAATCAACCGCCGATCGGAACCCCATGAGCACCATTCTTCAAAACTTGCCCAAAGGGCAAAAAGTTGGCATCGCCTTCTCAGGCGGTTTGGACACCAGCGCCGCCTTGTTGTGGATGAAGCAAAAAGGCGCCCTGCCCTATGCCTACACCGCCAACCTTGGACAGCCAGATGAGTCTGACTACAACGAAATTCCACGCAAAGCCATGGAATACGGTGCAGAAAAAGCGCGTCTGATCGACTGCCGAACACAACTGGCACACGAAGGCATTGCAGCCATCCAGTGCGGTGCGTTTCACATCAGCACCGGTGGCATCACCTATTTCAACACCACCCCGCTGGGTCGCGCCGTCACAGGCACCATGCTGGTGTCCGCCATGAAAGAAGACGACGTCAACATCTGGGGCGATGGCTCCACTTACAAAGGCAACGACATTGAGCGCTTCTACCGCTACGGCCTGTTAACCAACCCCAGCCTGCGCATCTACAAGCCTTGGCTGGATCAACTCTTCATTGATGAACTTGGTGGCCGCGCCGAAATGAGCGCCTTCATGACAGCCAATGGCTTTGGCTACAAGATGAGCGCCGAAAAAGCCTACTCCACCGACAGCAACATGCTGGGCGCGACCCACGAAGCCAAAGACCTAGAGCACCTCAACAGCGGCATCAAAATCGTCAACCCCATCATGGGCGTGCCCTTCTGGCGCGAAGACTGCGACGTCAAAGCCGAGCAAGTAAGTGTTCGTTTTGAAGAAGGCCAACCCGTGGCACTCAACGGCCAGACCTTTGAGTCGCCAGTTGACTTGTTCTTAAAAGCCAATGAAATTGGTGGTCGCCACGGCTTGGGCATGAGCGACCAAATTGAAAACCGCATCATTGAAGCCAAGAGCCGCGGCATCTACGAAGCCCCCGGCATGGCCCTGCTGCACATCGCCTACGAACGCTTGGTGACAGGCATCCACAACGAAGATACCATCGAGCAATACCGCATCAATGGTTTGCGTTTGGGCCGTTTGTTATACCAAGGCCGCTGGTTTGACCCACAAGCCATCATGCTGCGCGAAACCGCACAGCGCTGGGTGGCACGCGCCGTCACCGGGGAGGTCACCCTTGAGCTGCGCCGTGGCAACGACTACAGCTTGCTCAATACCGAAAGCCCCAACCTCACCTATAAGCCCGAACGTTTGAGCATGGAAAAGGTGGAAGGTGCCTTCACCCCACTTGACCGCATTGGCCAGCTGACCATGCGCAATCTGGACATTGTGGACACCCGCGCCAAGCTAGGCATCTATGCCCATACGGGTTTGCTGTCACTGGGTACGGGCTCAGACTTCTTAAGCCTGTCGAACGATCAAAAGAACGATTGAGGCCAAGGACTCAGCTTGTGTGAAACGCAGGCCAGACCTGCGTTTTAAGCCGCCCCGCCTCTCCCAGTGCGAGTTGGTGAATGTCTTGCCCGGCAAAGACAGACTCACGCAAATCTTTCATCACCTCTTGCGCACCGCCAAACGGAGCGCATAAATCAATCAGCCAAATTTGATCGCCGGATTGCCAATCAGCAGGTGTGAGTTGGTATGGCGGTGCTTGGTAGCGTGCAGCCACCCCATCAGACAAACGCGCCCAAGACACGTAAGCGATTGGCGCGCTTTCTCGCATGAACAACTTGGCTTGATCGAGCACCAAAGCAGGCATCACACGCCACTCCAACTCACTCAACAGCGTGTGACGGGTTGCGCTTTGTTGCATCATCAGCCAACTCACAGCACCCAGCAGTGGGATTTTTTTCATCACGCGGTGTGCTTGCTCTTTGGCGTAACGCGCCAGATCTTGCACTTGAGAGTTCTCTTGCGTTTCCATGTGTGGCATCACTTTTAGTTGGATTGAACAAGCTGCGTAGCAGCAGTAGCAGGGACCATCATTCGCTCTAGCACAAGCAAATCCTCTGCAGTCAAAGAGCCCGTTGCAGCTTTGAGTTTGAGCCCCTGCATCACAGCATCCACACGTGCTTTGCTCAAATCCCGCAAAGTGGTGTAGAGCTGCTGCTCGGCATTGAGCACATCGGGGTTGATGCGCGTGCCAATTTGGAAACCAATTTTGTTGGACTCCACCGCATTTCGACCGGCCACCACAGCGGCTTCCAAAGCCTCAACTTGCGCCTGACCATTGACCACGCCAGCAAAAGCTTGTCGGACTTGACTGCTGGCGTTGCGTTGTGCCCCGGTTAAATCGTCTTTGGCCTTTTCAGCCAAAGCAACCGACTCACGTACCTTGGACTGTGTTGCACCGCCAGAGAACAAGGGAATGGTGAGTTGCAGACCCGTTTGGTGCGAATTCACACGTGTAGACAAATCAGCAGGTGAGCTCAACGTTCCTGAACTAAAGCTCGCAGATCGATTCGCCAAAATATCCAACGTAGGTGCGTGCGCCGACATGCTTTTAGACACCTCTTGCCTCGCAACCTGCAAGGCAGCCTGTTGAATTCTGACTTGAGGGCTGTCTGCGGCTGCGACCGTGAGCCAATCCGTTAGTTCATGCGGATGAATGGAAGGCAAACTTTGGGTCATGTGCATCACCGTCAAGGGCATGAACTCACCCACCACCCGCTCTAGCTCTGATTGTTTGGTCGTCAAGTCGTTCAACGAAGTGACACGTTGCGCCAAACTCAGCGCTTGCTTCGCCTTAGCTTCGTGAACATCGGTGATCGTTCCCATCCCTACTTCAAAGGTGCGTTCAGCCAAGATCAACTGCTCATTCACAGCAGCAAGCTGGGCATCCGCTACTTGGATATTTTGCATGGCGACTTGAACATCGAAATAGGCTTGCGCTGCACGAACAATCAGATCCTGTTCCGCCAGAGCCAACTGCTCTTTCGCCTGTTCAACTTGCGCATTCGCCTGCGCAACGTTGGCCCAATTACCCCAGCGAATGAGTGGCTGCGTGAGCTGCGTGGTCCAATTCCAAATGCGGATATCGCGTGAGACAGAGGGAACACCAGAATAGGCATCGCCAGAAAATACACCTTCTCCAATCTGGTGATTTCTGTTTGCCACCACATTCACACTAGGCAGCAAGCCTGCAATGGACTGCGGTAGTTTTTCAAGCGCCGCGTCATATGACTTTCTCGCCGCAGCATATTGAGAGTCGTTAATTCTTGCCTTTTGATAGACATCCATCAAAGTTTGCGCTTGAGACGGCAGGGATCCTAAAAGCGCGCCAAGTAACCAGCCCACAGGAGATGGACCGACGCACCGCCATAAAGACATCGAGTCTTGAACGAAGTCATCTTTCACGCAAGGCCTCCTGTTTGTAGCGCAACATCGGGGCCAGCAAATACTCGATCATGCGACGTTCATCGGTACGGATATCCGCTGTGACATTCATACCGGCGGTCACAATGCCTTTGCGACCATTCACTGCATTGGGTGTATCGGTCTGAGCCAACTTGATTCGAACCGGGTAAACCAACCCCAGCTTCGGGTCTTGAACCGCATCTGTGCCGACCCACAAAACCTCACCCTCAATGTAGCCATAACGCGTGAAGTCATAAGTCTCAACCTTGTTGATCACACGTTGCCCGACACGCAAATGACCAATGTCGCGGTTCATCACCTGAGCTTCGAGCTCAAGCGGAGAGTTCTCAGGCACGATGGTCAACAAAGGCTGCGCCGATGTCACAACACCGCCCACAGTGGTCACCGCCAATTGCTGTACGACACCATCAATCGGCGCACGCAGGGTCTGCTGTGTCCAACGTTGATTGGCTTTGATGAGTTCTTGTTGGGCTGCGTCACGCTTTTTCATCGCTTCCACCAGCTCGGTACTGGTTCTCGCTCTGAACTCGGCTACCGCTTGCGCCCGCTGCTCGAAAGCGGCCTGGTAGTTAGCTAAAGACTCGCTCAAGCGGTTCCCCTGTACTGACAAATCTTTCTCAGCGTTGATCAACTCAAGTTTGGCGTCAATCACACTCGTCTGAGCTATGTGCCCCGTTTTGGCTAAATCCTCACGCATTTGGTACTTCTGCTGGATCAACGGCAAACTGTTGCGCAGCTGGGTGATGTTGCTTTGTATGGCATCGGCATCCGCTCGACGCTTGCTCAAATCCGCATCCAACACGGCCAACTTGGCGCGTTGCTCGGACAAACGTCCATCCAACATAGCCGATTGATTATTTGATATCTCAACAGGCATATCCTTGGATGCGACAAAACGAGGTAGCCCTTCTAGCTGAGCTTTGCTACGAAGCACATCGGCTTGGGCCTCCCAATACTCACGCTGCACGCGATCCCGATCTGCGCCAGTGGTGGTTGGATCCAGCTCAAGCAACACATCCCCCGTGTGAACGCTCTGCCCGTCACGCACTAAAACTGCACGGACCAAGCCAGGCTCCAAAGGTTGTACCACCTTACTCTTTCCGGAAGGAATGATCCGACCTTGCGCCGACACCACGATATCCATCTTGGAAAAACAAGCAAACAAAAGGCTCAACGCCGCCATAGCGCAGATCCCCAATGAAACCATGCGCAGCACATACCCTGGAGGCTGCAATTGCATGACCAAAGCGGCTGTGGTGAAAGGGTTATGAAGTTTTTCTACTGTCTGAGATTTTTTCATGCGGCCACTCCTTCGAGCTCCAACACTTGATGCGCTTGATACAAAGACGCATACCGTCCTCCCTGTTTCATCAGGCTGCTGTGCTGACCCATTTCAATCAACCGTCCGCCTTCCAAGACCAAAACTCGATGCGCCAAACGCAGAGTCGACAAACGATGCGCCACGATGAACACCGTACGCCCCTGGGCAATAGCGGCCATGTTGTCGTGAATCAATCGTTCACTCTCGTAGTCCAATGAAGCGGTGGCTTCGTCTAATAGCAGCAGCTTTGGGTTGGAAGCCAATGCACGCGCAATGGCAATGCGAGCGCGCTGCCCGCCACTGAGTTTGCTGCCTCTCTCACCAATGACCGTGTCATAACCTTCAGGCAATTGCAAAATAAACTCATGTGCACCTGCCAATTGCGCCGCATACATCACAGCTTTCAAATTCAAGCTGGCATCGGTCAGTGCAATGTTGTCTCGAACGCTGCGATTGAACAGCAACGTGTCTTGTCCCACAACGCCTATTTGACGGCGCAACCACGAGGTATCAACCAAGTTCAAGTCGACACCATCGATCAAAATTCGTCCCCTCTCAGGGACATACAAGCGCTGAACCAGGCGCATCAAGGTAGTCTTACCAGCGCCAGAAATCCCAACAATTCCAATCACTTCACCGGGTTCGACTTCAAAGCTCAAATCGTTCAAGACCTCAGGTGCTTTAGCGCTGTAGCGAAATCCAACGTGTTCAAACGTCACGCGGCCTTGTAGATCTGGTGGTGTTGATCGATTGGCTTTGAATGCAGGCTCAGGTGGTGCATCCATGATGTCGGCCAAGCGCTTGATGCTGACTTTCATCTGTGTGAAGTCCTGCCAGAGAGAAGACAACTTCAAAATTGGCGCGTTGACCCGACCGCTGAGCATGTTGAACGCAATCAAACCACCCACCGTCAAGTCACCGTCAATGACCAAACGTGCTCCCAGCCACAGCAAAGCAACCGTCAACAACTTGCTCGTCATGTTGATGAATTGATTGGTCACCTGACCCAAGTGGCCTCCTTCAAACGAGGTGTGTACATAGCTCGACAAGCGTCTTTCCCACTCTCTCTGCCATTGCGGTTCAACCGCATGGCTTTTAAGAGTTTCCATCGATGTCACTGTCTCCACCAGATAAGCTTGGTTGTCTGCACCTAACGAAAACTTATCTTCCAATTTTTTACGCAAGAGCGGTGTAATGACCACTGAAGCGCCAAAAAATACGGGTAACGCTGCAAGCACGACCAGTGTCAAGGTCACGCTGTAATAAAACATCACAGCCAAATAGACGATGGCAAACAACAAATCCAGCCAACTCGTCAAAGCTTGTCCTGTCAGAAAATTGCGCGCATTGTCCAACTCACGAACGCGCGCCACCGTATCTCCACTGCGCCGGCTCTCAAAGTACGACAAGGGCAAATGCAAAAGGTGTTTGAATAATTTACTACCCAACTCCACATCTACCCGATTGGTGGTGTGACTGAGTAAATAATGACGCATGGCGCCCAATGCGACTTCAAAGATACTGACCCCGAGCAAAGCAATCACCATCACATCCAACGTAGACAAAGTGCGATTGGTCAGCACCTTGTCAATCACGACTTGAAATATCAACGGTGTAATCAGCGCAATGATCTGAACAAACAAAGATGCGAGTAAAACTTCGGCCATCAAAGATTTGTACTTTTTCAAAGAAGTCCAAAACCAGGCAACGCCAAAATTTTCTTGGGGTGCACCGCTATTTCCCTGGGTCTGATTTGAGTGCTTAGCCGCAGAGGTCGCATCAATCCACTCGTCGGTAAACAGTTGATCAAACTCTTCCAAACTCAGCTGTATCGGCTTAGTTTGACCCGATCTTTGTAGCACCACCACAGACTCGCCGCCGTCTGTTGTGTAGATGTTTCCAACCAACATCAAGCCTCCACCTCGGGCGGGCATCAATACAGGCCATGTGTTTGTTTGGAACTTTTTGCGCGAACCACGCTTTAAATGAGCTTGAAAACCCATAGCGTGTAATGCTTGCAAAATTTCACCCATCCCAAACGCCTTGAACTTGCCCTCTTCGTCATAACTGGCAAATTGATGCTTTAGCTGTTCTATCTCTACATGCTGCTGGTGCAAAGTGAGCGTCCAGTTATCCCATATTGAAGTTAAATCTATTTGGCCAGACGATGGTGTCCACTTAAATTTGGTGGACACCTATGCATCCCAAAACTCTCATTCGCCGCACTCACTCACTTGAATTCAAG
>NZ_NESB01000015.1:0-32688 GCF_003063395.1 Limnohabitans sp. JirII-29 | reverse complement strand
GTGTTGGCTCGCATCCACAGCCACCCAAATGCCCGCATCGAAGAGTTACTTCCGCACTGCTGGAAGCCCGCAAGTCCGACCGTGTGAACACTCGCCCACAAAATAGGTGGGAAGACCGGACGCTCACGGAGAGCGCGAGGAGCTGCGGGTCAATTTCAAGGCTTCCCCCAGTTTCTGGGAAATTCATACTCAAAATATCGAGCCAGGATGCCCAAATCCCTGTTCTAAACTTTGTTATCAAAGTTCGAGGGAAGGCGAGTTCGCCCAGTCTGGAGGCCGGAAATCGCTTATAAACAGGGCATGTTCAACACTTTGACGTTGGCGCTTTAGCATGCGATTTGTGCGAGTTTCAAACTATGACCGCATGTTCTAAACATTGTTATAAAACCCCTATATACCGTGCGCGTGAGCTTGTCGAGCTTGTTACATGGAAATCTACGTATCCAAGCACAAGGTTTCTAAGCAATAGGGCATACATAGAGGTATGCACAACACGCCTACACGTCTACTACTCAATATCGGTCACGCCATCGACCACATGTCCTGCCGGGTGTTTGGTTGATATTTCAAAGTGCCTTTTCAGAAAAAATTATTTTTTCAATGGCTGCTGCGACATCATGAAAACTAATCGGCTTGTGCAGCACTTGTACATTTAGCTGAGCAAATAAATTGATATGAGATGGTGATGTATCGGCTGTGACGATGATGGCGGGTATTTCTTCGTTGTAGTTATCTCTCAGCTTTTGTATGAGCACATCGCCAGTGCTGTGACTCAAACGGTAATCGCTCAAGATGCAATCGATACGATCAATCGTCACAAGTTGATCGTCAAGTTCACTCGGGTGCTCTGACAGTACATGAACGTACGCCCCTTTGTTGGCAAGGGTTTGCTTATAGGCTTCAACGATGATGGGGTTGTCTTCAATCACTGCGATGTATTTGCCTTGAAGACTACGGTGTGAATCCTGCGTCTTGTGCGCCGGTTGTGCGGCATGGATACCTTCTTCATTTGTAGAGACTGGAAACGGCGTGATCACTGTGAATTTCGCGCCTTGTCCCGGTGTCGACATTACGCCAATGTCAGCGCCGATGAGGTCGCATAAACGTTGAACGATGGACAGCCCAAGCCCCAGACCATCATGCAGTTCTCGTGTTTTGTCTGCGCGGTAGAACTCATTGAAGATCTGCTGTTGCTCTGATGCAGCTATTCCGCATCCTGTGTCACTGACGTCGATGATCAAACAACCGTTCTCAGACTCAAAACGTACGCTGACTTGACCGCTTTCCGTGTATTGAATGGCATTTGAAACCAGGTTGCCAACGATTTGTTGAAGCAGTAGTTTGTCCCCACGCACCAACAAGTTGGGGTGGTTGATATTAAAAATTAAACCTTTGTTTGTTGCTTTGGATTCCGTCAGATCGCGAATAGTGGTTGCGAATTCGTCCAAAAGGAAAACACGATGGGTAACTTGCATCGCATCTGCATCGAGTTTGCTGATGTTCAACAAAGAGTCAAACATCGCATTCAGCGTGGTGATACCGTTTTTAATTTTCGAAAGAGATTTCTTTTCTACCGTGGGTAAGTTGTTTAAGTTGATCAAATCTAAATAGACGTTAACGGCATGCATGGGCTGACGTAAATCATGGCTCGCGACTGCAATGAACTTGGATTTAGCCACATTGGCTGCAATCGACTGATCTCGCTCAGTCGCCAACTCTTGGTAAAGACACTCGTTGCGAAATCTGAGGCGCACTGAATCTTCAAAAATTTTGGCGAAGTTTTTAGCAATGCTTAGGACGACGATGTATAGCGACGCTAAACCTACGGAAAATGGCCACGGGAAAATGTGGACAGACCATAAAACCGTACTCAATGAGGGAATCATGATGGGCAGTGTGAACGCAAAAAACGTGGCAGAGTTCACGCTGTATGCAAACATGCTCGAAATCATCGCAGCCGTGGTCATGTAGACATAAATCATCCGATTCACCATCAGCAAATCAGGCGCCATCAAAATCCAACCTAAGCCCCAACCAAAACCAACGATTCCAACCGCGTAAGTCACGATTTTTAAATCACGCTGTGGATTGAGAATTTTCTCAGCCTCGTATTCCAGTTTAAAAATCATCCATGTTCGAATGACGATCACAATGAACATATAACCGAGCCAAATTGCTAAATGTGAGGGGTGCACCTCATCTTTGAACATCGGTATGCAGAGCAAAGGTGCCAATACATTTGCAACCGTAGCTGAGCGTGCTGCTTTTGTGATGTGGGCCGATTTTTCACGCAGCAGATAGACGTTGTTGACCTCGTTGGCTGTTAATTCAAGCGTCATTGCAAAATTTGATGCTTTTGGGCTTTAAGTACGGCTTGCGTCCTGTTAAACACGCGCAGCTCTTTGAATATTTGATTGATGTGAATCTTGACGGTTTGTTCGCTGATGTCTAAGTAATCGGCAATCACTTTGTTTGAATGGCCTTGCGAAATCAAATTAAGAACTTCTAGCTGCCGTTGTGTCAGGCGAAACTCTTTAGGCTTGACGCTTTCATTGATCGCGACATAGTCGCTTTGAAGTGTCACCAGAGGCTTGAGCTTGCGAATCATGAATTCGGCGGTGCTATTTTTCGACAGAAACATAGTGGCACCAGCAGAAACTGTTTTCGGTTCCCACGCGTGTTCGTCAAGACCAGAAATTGCCACAACTTGTTGAACGTTGTGCCGCTCTTTGAAAACTTTGATTCCGGCCAAGCCACTCAGCCCCGGCATCAAAATGTCAAGCAAAATGACCCATTGCTTGTTCGTGTTTTCAATAAGTTCTAGGCCTTCGTTGGTGCTGCTTGCGACGACAACTTCAATACCATCCTCAAAAAATTCATGTGTAAGTTTTTCGCTCAACGCATCACGGTAAACCGGATGGTCGTCAACGATAAGCACGGACTTTTTGAAAATTGCATTCATGTTCGAGCGATGCTACAGGTGTGTACTGATTGCATCAACTGAACTTTAGTTACATATCTGTCATCGTGATGCTGCATTCACTCATGAGTAACTAAAAATGCTTCATTTATATTTAATATATTGTTTTTTATGTGTATTTTTAAAAAACTGTGATGCACTACTGAAAGAGATTTTCGCTCACGATCTCTGCCAATTTGTGGCAAATTCTTACAGCCATGATTTTGGGTGCCGTTGCAGACTGAACGGTTCCTTGACCAACCGGGCCGTCGTAGTCGTAGTAAGACTGAGACAAACCATGCACATACTTTTTGTATGAAAAAAGTCGATATGACTCGCCGTTTGCGCATTTGCCTGCGAAGACAAATGTTTCTTCGTCGTTGCCAAGGGCCACGCGCATTTTTTCATCTGCTGCGCTGTCTGGCACGCCAGCCTCAGAGCCTTCACCCCATCTGAAATCGATAGGAGCTTGTGCAGCAGTTCGGTAGTTTGATGATGTTGGCGAACCACGCAGAAAGAGCATGGACGCTGTGCTGATACTGGCAATAGATAAAAGCAACGCGATCAGAATACTGGGCTTCTTCATGATTTAACTACCTTGTCCCCATGAGATTTCCGTTTTGACTTCAGGCGATGCTGTGTAGTTAGACGCTGTTGGGTAAATTCGAGAAAGAAGGGTGATGGAGACGATGCTGATAAGGGCGATGAATGCTGTTGATATCAAAGACATGACGATGACAAATCTCATGGGGATAGCTGAATTAAGAAAATGAAAATCGTAGTGGCAGCTCCATACAAACTCAATAACAAATACGCTCTAGAACCAATGTGTCGTGTCACTGTGTAAAGCAAAACGCAAGACGAGTTTTAGATCGCACGTTTGTAATCGTGCTGCGTTTTGTCAAAATGTGCCCGCAATTACTTCGTCTGGCTTCTTCATAAGCTCTGAGTGTGCGCGTGAATAATCTTGGGAAATGTTTTCAATCTTTATCGGCGGAGCAATTCCTACAGCCGGCTGTATTTCAGAGGTCGGCAAAGTAAATCTGCATGTGAACCCCTTGATAAGTTGTGCTTAGGCACATTCAACTGTGTGCAAGGGGCGAAGACAATCAACGCTTAGTTCTAGACTTTATGTATTGCTAGCGATAGAGCACTTTGCTCTCGCATGGTGGAGAGCGTCTGTCAGCATCGCCGCTTTGGCGATTGACGCTTCAAGCGTAATTTAATTTACGCCCATAAAAAACCCCGCAAAGAGTGGTTTTAAAACTCAGTAAATCGGTAGCTCAACACTCATCCGTGCTATGCCCAGGCGCCGCCTGCGTGGGCACATGGTGGCGCAAGCCCACTTGTTGGTTCTTGTCATCCACAAACACCAGTTGAGGCTCATGGCCAGCTACCTGGTCTTCATGCACTTGCGCGAATGACGCAATGATCAACAAGTCGCCCACGCTGGCGCGACGTGCGGCAGAGCCGTTGACCGAAATCATGCCCGAGCCACGTTCACCTTTGATGGCGTAGGTGATGAAGCGTTCTCCGTTGTTGATGTTCCAGATGTGGACTTGCTCGTTCTCGCAAATGTTGGCTGCTTCGAGCAGGTTTTCATCAATCGCGCACGAGCCTTCGTAATGGAGCTCACATTGGGTGGTGGCAACGCGGTGAATTTTGGATTTGAGCAGGGTGCGGAACATGGTTCAAACAAGGGCGCGTGAGAGAAAGTACGAATCATAGTGGGCTCTGGTGCCTGTGTGCTTGCACATGCGCCAACACGCCGCCTGCGGCCACACGTCCACTGGCCAAGCAGGCTGTGAGCAAGTAGCCGCCAGTCGGTGCTTCCCAGTCAAGCATTTCGCCTGCCATGAACAGGCCTGGCTGGGACTGTGCCATCAAGTCTGCGGTGAGTGCTTCCAAACGCACGCCGCCCGCGCTGCTGATGGCCTCATCCAGTGGGCGTGCGGCATGCAGGGTGATGGGCAGGTGTTGGATGGTGTGTGCCAGTTGCGCAGGGTTGTGCATGGCTTCTTTGCTCAGCACTTCGTGCAGCAGGCCCATGTGCAAGTTGTTGAGGTTCAAGCGGCTTTTGAGGTGGCTCGACAACGACTTAGAACCACGCGGGTGTGACACCTCCTCCAGCACACGTTCAGCGCTCCATTCGGGGCGCAAGTTCAGGTGCAAGGTGGCTTGGCCTGAACGTTCAATCTCGTCGCGCAGCAAGGCCGACGCGGCATAGACCAAGCTGCCTTCCAGGCCTGTGGCCGTGGCCACAAACTCCCCTTTGCGTTTGAACACATGTCCCAACGAATCGGTGAATGACAGCTGCACCGACTTGAAGGCTTCTCCCGCAAAGCGGCTGGCAAAGTGTTCGCTCCACCCCAAGCGGTCATTTACTTGGACGTCAAAGCCACAGTTGGAAGGGCGCAGGGGCGCCACCTCAATGTTTTGCTCAGCAAGCCAGCTTTGCCACGCACCGTCAGAACCCAAGCGTGCCCAACTACCCCCACCCAAAGCCAGCAGCACCACATCGGCTTGTGCTGTGTGCGGGCCGTGCGGCGTGTCGAAGGTCAAGGTGAATGTGTGAGTCTGTGGCGTGGGGGTTGGCAATGGCTCGGACGTGTTGCGCGATAACTGGCCATTCCAGTGGTGGCGCATATGAAAGGTGACGGGTGTGCCTTGTGCGGGGTGACGCAAACGGTGCAGCCAGGCGCGCAACAGAGGCGCGGCTTTCATGTCGGTGGGAAACACCCGCTGCGAGGTGCCCACAAAGGTGTTGATCCCCAAGCCTTGCGCCCAATCCCGCGCAGCTTGGGGCCCAAAGCTGTGCAGCCACGGCGTGCAGGCTGCGCTGCGCTCGCCATAGCGCGTGACAAATTGCTCCAAGGGCTCGGCGTGGGTGAGGTTCAAGCCGCCTAAGCCTGCCAGCAAAAACTTGCGACCCACTGTGGGCATGGCGTCGTACACGTGCACGTCCACGCCTGTAGCGCTTAGTACCTCTGCGGCCATGAGCCCGGCAGGGCCAGCGCCGACGATGGCCACGATGGGGGCGCGGCGCGTCACAGCATGCCTTCGTAGTGCAGAGTGATCGGTGCGTGGTCAGAAAATTTTTCTTCTTTGTAGATGTGGGCAAACCGTGCCTTAGCTGCAAGGTTTGGCGTGGCCAATTGGTAATCCAAGCGCCACCCCACGTTGTTGGCATAGGCCTGACCGCGGTTGCTCCACCAGGTGTAGCAGGCGTCGGTGGTGTCAGGGTGGAGTTGGCGGTACACGTCGACCACGCCGGCTTCGGTGGTGAGTTGTGTCATCCAGGCGCGTTCCTCGGGTAAGAAGCCGCTGTTTTTTTGGTTGCCACGCCAGTTCTTCAAGTCAGCTTGCTGGTGGGCAATGTTCACGTCACCGCACAGCACAAATTCGCGCTCGGCTTTGAGCGCGCTAAGGTGCGGGTAGAGCGCGGCCAAAAAGCGGTACTTGGCCTCTTGACGTTCTGGTCCCGATGAGCCGCTGGGAAAGTAGCTGCTGATGATGGAGAGTTTTTGTGTGGGCGTGTCAAAACGCAGTTCGACATAGCGACCCTCAGAATCGAACTCGCCGCCATCAAAACCCACCACCACGTCGCTGGGTTCATGGCGGGTGTACACGCCCACGCCCGAGTAGCCTTTCTTCTCGGCGTACTGAAAGTGGCCATTCAAACCGGCGAGGGTGTCGAACTGGCCCTGCACATCGGCGGCTTGGGCTTTGATTTCTTGCACGCAAATACAATCGGGCTTGGCTTTATCGAGCCAAGCTTCAACGCCTTTGCGGGCGGCAGAACGGATGCCATTGAGGTTGAGGCTGGTCAGTTTGAACAAGGAATTTCCCATGACAGAAGGTACGGCAGCCAACAACGCGTTGGCGCAAGAATTTGTGCAATTCTCGCTGGATTGCGGTGTGCTGAAATTTGGGGAGTTCAAAACCAAGGCCGGGCGCATGTCGCCTTACTTCTTCAATGCTGGCTTATTTGACGATGGCGCGAAGCTGGGCAAATTGGCCAGCTTTTATGCGCAGCGTCTGATGCATAGCGGCATCGCGTTCGACATGATTTTTGGCCCCGCCTACAAAGGCATTCCACTGGGCGCAGCGGTGGCCATTGAGTTGGCGCGTTTGGGCAAGAACGTGCCGTTTGCCTACAACCGCAAAGAAGCCAAAGACCATGGCGAAGGCGGCAGTCTGGTAGGCGCGCCGCTCAAAGGCCGGGTGTTGATCGTGGATGACGTCATGAGCGCAGGCACTGCGGCGCGTGAATCGATTGCCTTGATCAAGGCCGCAGGCGCCACGCCGCATGCGGTGGTGATTGCCCTGGACCGCCAAGAAATGGCGACCGAGAAAAAAGCAGACGGCACCATCCAAGACGTGCCCTACAGCGCGGTGCAGTATGTGCGTGAACAAGTGGGCTTGCAGGTGTGCGCCATTGCGGAGCTGAGCGACTTGCTGACTTACTTAAATGCCCAGCCGGGCAACGCCATGGGTGAGCATCTGGCGCGCACACAGGCGTATCGGGATCGCTATGGCGTGCGCTGAATCAGCTCACACGCCGTAGTAACGGTCGCTGCGGTGGTTGATGCCAATCACCATATTCAGAGCAACCGCACCCAGCAACGACAGCAAGGCTTTGCTGGCGTCTGAGACGGCAAAGGCGATGAGCAAGATGGCAAAGTCCACCGCCATTTGCACGTTGCCAGCACGCCAGCCGCGTGACTTTTGCAAGTAGACCGCCATGATGGTCACGCCGCCTAAGCTGGCGCCGTGGCGAATCAAAATCAAAATGCCGGTACCCGCCAACAGTCCCGCCATCACAGCCGCAAATACGGGGTTGAGGTGCGTGAACCCAATCCAGCGCGGCAGCACCTCCACATAAGCCGACAGCAAGCCCACCGCCGCAAAAGTTTTGAGGGTGAAGATGTGTCCCAGCTTGCGCCACCCAAACACATAAAACGGCAGGTTGATGACAAACAACACGCCGCCCAGCGAATAGCCCAACAGGTAATGCGCCAAAAACGCCACGCCTGTGGTCCCGCCGGTGAACAGACCCGCTTCGCGAAACAAACACACCCCCAAGGCCACGAACAAGCAGCCCGTCAAGAGACCTTGTGCGTCTTCCCACGCGCTGTGGGGCGCGGGGGCAGGGGTGAGGGTGTCGGGGTCTTGGGCGATGGCTTACTCCAGCTTCTCAGCAATATAAGAATTAGAGAAATACCTTAAGAAGTGGAAAATCAGACCGTCAAGACACACGATAAGGTCCGATAAATTTGTCGCCATTGAAATGAATCATGTGCTCTGGGGCCTCTGCAAGCCAAACCTCGGTTTCCCAAGCAATGTCATGTGCAAATTTGCGATAAGTTGTACGGTCAGGAAAAGCAGTGATGTAAACCACATCTGCGGTGCATTGAGCTGTCAATTGCTTAAGAGTTCGAAGTCGAAGTTCATTGATCGGGTTGGTTGTGGTCACAGCCTCGATGAGAAACAGCCAATTCTTTTGGGATGAGTAGGCGACTACATCCGGAAGCTTGTCGTGCGCCAGTTCAAAAAAATTCAAAGAAGTCAAACGCGGCGTATTGGAATACTTGTTTTTATCTTCGGTATCGCCGACGTATAACACCTCAGCGCCATGACCAAATAAGGGTAGAAAATCTTCAATGATTTGCTTTTGCAATTGATTGTGCTTGCCAGGACTAAAACTTAAAACTTGATCGTCGTTCAGCGTCACAGGAATTCGGGCCAAATCTCTCTTGCGGGAAAGTTCTTGAGCTAAGGTCGCCCTATCAGTCATGAATGACTCTAAAGCTGGTCTCCATGCGTTTGTACCGAAACATCGTACGACATGCGCTGCGCTTGGATTTAAGGCAAAACCACGTGTCCCATCGTTGGTGTTTGCATTCGGATTTTTTGCACTTCGCAGAACAACCAAGGCCTCAACAGGCAAGACCAAATCCTTGCGTCTGATATCGTCATAGGAGCCGGGAGAGATGCTTTCACCCAGATGAGAGTTCATAAAGCTGATGATTTGACGGCTTTGCAGTTGATGGCCGCCATCAGATGCGCTGTCTTTAGCATCTGACCAAAGCATGTCGGGAGTCATCCCTGCGACTGCCAAAAAAGCTTTGGCCATTTTTTCTTGCCTGCGCTCAGTCAGCCCAGTCATTGGAACCCCTAAAGCTGACAAGATCTCCAGTGCTTCGTGAGTTAGTTTTTGAGTTTTCTTGACTGAAACCATGAATATTAGGCTACCAGTAAATCCAGTTGCCTGGGCTGTTGGCGTTTGCGAATCTCTGAACTATTCAGACGCACTGTGGATTGCAAATAGTCCTTGAAGCAATTGGCAATCGCAAAGGCAAGCATGGGTGGCACAGCGTTTCCTACTTGGTTGAATGCACTCGTTTCGCTACCCTTGAAATCAAACCAGTCAGGGAAACTTTGTAGCCTTGCCCCCTCCCTGACGGTGAGGCGGCGGCGACGCCCGTCTTCTAAAACCAATCGATGCATGTCGCCTGTTGCGCCAGCCAGATTGCGGCAAGTCACTGTGCGGGATGGTCGATCTAGGTGTAAATCACGGGGAGTAATACAGTTAGAAGCTTTTTCATATTTGGCTACATAAGCATCCATGCTTGCAGTCAGGTACTTGGAATCTGCCGTTGACTCGACGGGAACTTTTTCTAGTGCTTGACCAGCAGTGACTTTCTGCGAGATGACGGACGGGTAGTGAAACTCTCCACGATGGCCTACCACGATGACTCGCTCGCGGTTTTGTGGAACAAGGTGATTGACGGCGTTCATCAGTTTGAACTCGACCACATAACCGAGTGACTCCAATTCTGAAATCACGAGATCAAGGTAGTCCTTGTTTTTGTACATCAATCCGCGGACATTTTCAAACATCCAAATATCAGGTTTGACTTGCTTGACGGCTGAAATGAAAGCCGGGAAGCCATCGCGCGCATCATGTAAGCCGTTTTGATGCCCGCCGACGCTGAATGGTTGACAAGGCGGTCCGCCTATGACGACCTGAGCTTTAGGAAAAGCATAGTTAGCGTCGAGTTTGACTTGCAGGCAATCACCGACGAGGTTGTGCTTGTAAGTTGCACAACAATCCGCATCCATCTCAAAGCCTAGGGTAGGGAATCCTTGAGCTTCAAAGCCGAGCGCCAACCCGCCACATCCGGCAAATAAATCCAGCACAAGTGGCATGCTGCTAATCGCTGGCTTGAGCACAGTGTTGATTTTGTCTGCGTAGGTTTTCAAGGGAAACTTTACCGTTCAAAACAAATTGAAAATGAGGTTCGATTTACTGCGAATTTTGATTGTCAGTTAACGGAGCTTCTTCATCAACAACGCATTCACCTGCGCCGGGTTGGCTTTGCCCTTGCTGGCTTTCATGATTTGACCCACCAAGCCATTGAGTGCTTTGGCGTTTCCGTCCTTGAACTCTTGCACGTTCTTGGGATTGGCGGCCAGCACTTCATCGACGATGGCTTCGAGGGCGCCACTGTCGTTCATTTGTTTGAGGCCTTTGGCTTCGATGATGGCGTCCACACGCGCAACGCTTGCCGACACGTCATGTCCGCTTTCGCTGCCTTCAGACCACAGCGCATCAAACACCTGTTTGGCCGCGTTGTTGCTGATGGTGTTGTCGGTGATGCGGCTGATCAACGCACCCAGTTGTGCGGCGCTGACGGGCAGGTTGTCAAATGTCACGTCGCCGGTGTTCAGGCGGCGTGACACTTCGCCCATGATCCAGTTGCTGGCCAGTTTGGGCTGGCCACAGGCTTGCGAGGTGGCTTCAAAGTAAGCCGCAGCGGCTTTGCTTTGTGTGAGCAAGGTGGCGTCGTAGTCGGGCAAGCCGTATTGCGTGACAAAGCGCTCGGCCATCACGCGGGGCAGTTCGGCCATCTCGGTTTTCACGCGCTCCACCCAGTCGCGACCAATCACCAGAGGGGGCAGGTCGGGGTCGGGGAAGTAGCGGTAGTCGGCGGCGTCTTCCTTGGTGCGCATGGCGCGAGTTTCGCCCGTGTCGGGGTCGAACAGCACGGTGGCTTGCTCAATCGCGTGGCCGTCTTCAAGCTGGTCGATTTGCCAGCGCACTTCGTAGTCGATGGCTTGTTGCATGAACTTGAAGCTGTTCAAGTTTTTGATCTCGCGGCGTGTACCGAGCTCGGCACCGGGCTTGCGCACCGACACGTTGGCATCGCAACGGAACGAGCCTTCTTGCATGTTGCCGTCGCAAATGCCAATCCAGGTGACGATTTTGTGCAGTTCTTTGGCGTAGGCCACGGCCTCGTCGCTGCTGCGCATGTCGGGCTCGGTGACGATTTCCAACAGCGGTGTGCCTGCGCGGTTCAAGTCGATGCCGCTTTGTCCAATGAAATCTTCGTGCAACGACTTGCCCGCGTCTTCTTCCAGGTGGGCACGCACCAAGCGCACCGTTTTGTGCACGGTTTCTTTGCCGATTTCCAAGAAGAACGACACCTCGCCGCCTTGCACCACCGGGATTTCAAATTGGCTGATTTGGTAGCCCTTGGGCAGGTCGGGGTAGAAGTAATTTTTGCGCGCAAAGATGCTGCGCTCCGCAATGTGTGATTTGACGGCCAAGCCAAACTCAATGGCACGCTCCACGGCGCCCACGTTCATCACGGGCAAGGTGCCGGGCAGCGCCATGTCCACGGCGCAAGCCTGGGTGTTGGGCTCGGCACCAAAGGCGGTGGGGGCGCGACTGAAAATTTTGCTCTGCGTAGAGAGTTGGGCATGGGTCTCGAAGCCGATCACGACTTCATAGCCTTGGACAAGTTTGCTCATAAGTCTTAAACCCCCGCTGGATGTTGGAGGTGGAAATCGGTGTTCATCTGGTACTGGTGCGCCACGTTGAGCAGCTGGGCTTCTTGCAGATAGTTACCAATCAGTTGCATGCCCACGGGCATATGTCCTGTGCCAAAACCCACCGGCAGGCTCATGCCGGGCAAGCCCGCCAGTGACGCGGGTAGGGTGAAGATGTCGGCCAGGTAGTCCGCTAGCGGATCGTTGGCGTTGTTGCCTAGGGTCCAAGCCACGGTGGGAGCCACAGGCCCGGCGATCACGTCACACTCGGCAAAGGCGCGTTGAAAGTCGTCGGCAATCATGCGGCGAATTTTTTGGGCTTGCAGGTAGTAGGCGTCGTAGTAACCGTGTGAGAGCACATAGGCGCCGGTCATGATGCGGCGTTTGACCTCTTCGCCAAAGCCTTCGGCACGGGTTTTTTTGTACATGCTCACCAAATCGGTGTAGTCCTGGGTGCGGTGGCCAAACTTCACCCCGTCAAAGCGGCTCAGGTTGGAGCTGGCTTCAGCGGGCGCAATGATGTAGTACACAGGAATGGACAACTCGGTACGCGGCAAGCTGATGGGCACCAGCTTGGCACCCAGGGTTTGCAGTTGGGTCAGCGCGGCATCGATGGCGCTGCGCACATCGCTGGCTAAGCCGTCGCCGAAAAACTCTTTGGGAATCCCCACACGCACACCGGCCAAACTGTTGTCCAGCTTGGCTGAGAAGTTCTCGGCAGGCACATCGAGTGAGGTGGAGTCGCGGTCCAGGTCGGGGCCGCACATGGCACTCAGCAGCAGAGCGCAGTCTTCGGCGCTGCGGGCCATAGGGCCGGCTTGGTCGAGGCTGGAGGCGTAGGCAATCATGCCGTAACGCGAGGCGCGGCCATAGGTGGGCTTGATGCCGGTGATGCCGCAAAACGCAGCGGGTTGGCGGATGGAGCCGCCAGTGTCGGTGCCGGTGGCGGCGGGGGTCAGGCCTGCGGCCACAGCGGCCGCACTGCCGCCCGATGAGCCGCCGGGCACGCGGGTGGTGTCCCACGGGTTGGTGACCGCGCCATAGGCCGAGTTTTCGTTACTCGAACCCATGGCGAACTCGTCGCAATTGAGTTTGCCCAAGCTCACCATGCCGGCTGAGCGCAAGCGCTGCACCACGGTAGCATCGAAGGGTGAGCGGTAGCCGTTCAAAATTTTGGAGCCCGCCGTGGTGGCGAAGTCGCGGGTCACAAACACGTCTTTGTGAGCGACGGGCACGCCTTCGAGCGGACCTGCTGTGCCATCGGCTAGCTTGGCGTCGCTGGCGCGGGCTTGAGCGAGGGTGACTTCGCTGTCGATGTCCAAAAAGGCGTTGTTCGGATTACCGCCAGTGCGGGCCAGAAAACGGGTCGCTACTTCGACGGCGCTGACTTGTCTGCTGCGCAAACTCTCGGCGAGCGCTTTGACGCTCAGGGTGTGCAAATCGGTCATGGCTTACTCAATCACTTTGGGAACCAAAAACAAACCGCGCTCCACGGCGGGGGCACTGCGTTGGTTGGCGTCGCGCTGGTTGGGCTCGCTCGCCACGTCAGGGCGCAGTCGCAGGTGGATGCCGCCTGTATTGGCCATGGCGTCGACCGGGTGGGCCATGGGCACCACGCCGGTGGTGTCGACGGCGCTGATTTGCTCGACGATGCTGAAAAAATCGTTGATTTTGCTCAGCATGCGCTGTTGTTCGTCAGGCTGGAGCTCAAGCCGGGCCAAATTGGCAATGCGGCTGATGTCTTGGTCGGTCAGGGACATACGTGTGCAGTCAAGGTTTATGGTCAAGGTGGGCGGTCTGTGAAAGGGGCGCGCCAGCCCGAAAAAACCCGTGTTTTATGGGGGATGCGGTATTATCTCGCCTTTGTGTCCGCGCCCGCGGGCACCACGAACAACGTGGTGATGCGCCTGTTGCGCATCGCCTGAGAGGACAGTGATGTTTGGATCTTTTCGTCGGTATTTTTCCACCGACTTGGCGATTGACTTGGGTACCGCCAACACCCTGATTTACGTGCGCGACAAAGGCATTGTGCTGGACGAACCTTCGGTGGTGTCGATTCGTCACGAAGGCGGCCCGCAAGGCAAAAAAACCATTCAAGCCGTGGGCCACGAAGCCAAGGCCATGTTGGGCAAAGTGCCCGGCAACATCGAGGCAATTCGTCCCATGAAAGACGGCGTGATCGCCGACTTCACGGTGACCGAGCAAATGCTCAAGCAGTTCATCAAGATGGTGCACCCCCGCTCGGTGTTGAAGCCCAGCCCCCGCATCATCATTTGCGTGCCTTGCGGCTCGACCCAGGTGGAGCGCCGCGCCATTCGCGAATCGGCCTTGGGCGCTGGGGCCTCAGAGGTGTATTTGATCGAAGAGCCGATGGCTGCTGCCATCGGTGCGGGCTTGCCCGTGTCGGACGCCTCCGGGTCGATGGTGGTCGACATTGGCGGTGGCACCACCGAAGTGGGCGTGATTTCGCTCGGCGGCATGGTCTACAAAGGCAGCGTGCGCGTGGGTGGCGACAAGTTTGACGAGGCCATCATCAACTACATCCGTCGCAACTACGGCATGTTGATTGGCGAGCCCACGGCAGAAGCCATCAAAAAGAAAATCGGTTCGGCTTTCCCTGGCTCTGAAGTCAAGGAAATGGAAGTCAAGGGCCGCAACCTGTCTGAAGGCGTGCCACGCTCGTTCACCATTTCGTCGAACGAAATCTTGGAAGCCCTGACCGACCCGCTCAACAACATCGTGTCTGCGGTTAAGAACGCGTTAGAGCAAACGCCACCCGAGCTGGGTGCGGACATTGCCGAGCGCGGCATGATGCTGACAGGTGGCGGTGCGTTGTTGCGCGACTTGGACCGCTTGCTGGCTGAAGAGACCGGCTTGCCCGTGTTGGTGGCCGAAGACCCACTGACGTGTGTGGTGCGCGGTTGCGGTTTGGCCTTGGAGCGCATGGAGCGTTTGGGCTCTATCTTCACCAGCGAATAAGCTGGCCGATCACCCCACCTACAACTGAACTCGGCACCCCATGCCACTTGGCACGCTGGACAGATCGCCACCGGCCTTTTTCAAACAAGGCCCCTCGGCCATCTCCAAACTGTTGTTCTTCAGCGCCTTGTCGGTGCTGTTGATGGTGGCTGATGTCCGCTTTGGGGTGACACAGCCGATCCGGGCTGTACTTTCCGTGGCTTTGTACCCGGTGCAGTGGTTGGCTTTGCGCCCCCAGATGATGGCTGAGTACAGCAGTGACTACATGCAGGCCCGTGATGTGGCACAAGCCGCTGAGCGGCAAGCACGTCAGCAGCTGTTGGTGCAAGCCCAACGATCGGGACAGGTGGAGCAACTGGCGCTGGAAAACCGTCAATTGCGCGAGCTACTGGGATTACGCGAGCGTTTGAGCACGACAGGCGTGGCTGCCGAGGTGTTGTATGACGCGGCCGACCCGTACACCCGCAAACTGATTGTGGACAAAGGCATGACCCACGGTGTCAAGGCTAGCTCACCGGTGATGGATGAGCATGGCATCTTGGGTCAAGTCACGCGTGTGTTGCCCCTGGTGAGTGAGGTGACGCTGGTCACTGACCGCGAGCATTCGATTCCTGTGCTCAACACCCGCACGGGTGCGCGTGGCGTGGCCTTTGGCGAGGCCGGTGGCGCGCCCCTGCTAGAGCTGCGTTTTATGGCTACCAATGCGGACATCGAGGTAGGCGACTTGCTCTCTACCAGTGGTGTGGACGGCGTATACCCGCCGGGCATTCCAGTAGCCAAGGTGACCAAAGTAGAGCGTCGCGCTGAAACCGCATTTGCCCGCATCTTGTGTGAGCCAGTGGGCCACGTGCAAGGCGCACGTCACGTGATGGTTCTGGAGCCGCTGACCGACAAATTGCCTGCGCGGCCTCAGATTGACAAGCCGCAGCCCTTGGCCAACCTCAAAGGAGGTCGCCGATGATCATGCCGCGCGGTCATCAGTTGTTGCTGCCAGCCAGTCCTTGGTTTATTGGCGGCACGTTGCTGGCAGCTTTGTTGGTGAATATGTTGGTCAACATGAGTCTGATCGGTAATGCAGCGTGGATGCCTGACTTTCTGGCGCTGGTGTTGGTGTTTTGGTGTGTCCATCAGCCGCGCATGGTGGGCATCGGCGTCGCGTTTTTCTTTGGTGTGGTGACCGATGTGCACCAAGCGGCTTTGCTGGGGCAACACGCATTGACTTACACCGCATTGGGCTTTCTGGCGGTGATGGTGCATCGGCGCTTGTTGTGGTTCACTGTGCCGTCACAAGCCATGCAAGTGCTGCCTTTGTTTTTGACGGCCCATGCCTTGGAGTTGACCGTGCGCATGATGTCGGGCTCGGTGTTCCCGGGCTGGTCGATTGTGTTGGCACCGCTGCTCGAAGCCTTGTTGTGGCCAGCGGTCAGCGTGTTGTTGCTGGCGCCTCAAAGACGCGCGCCTAATCCGGATGTGACAAGGCCCTTATGAGGGTGATTCGCAACATCGAAGGCGACTTGCGCCGTTTCAGGGAGCGCATGGTGGTGGTGACGGCCGCCATTTTGGTGGCTTTTCTGGTCTTGGTGCTGCGGCTGTTTTATTTGCAGGTCATCCGCTACGAGGACCTGAACGAACAGGCCGAGAACAACCGCACGGCCATCGTGCCAATTGTTCCTAACCGTGGCGTCATCATGGACCGCAACGGCATTGTCTTGGCGACCAATTACTCGGCCTATACCTTGGAGATCACGCCCTCTAAATTGGTGGTACCACTCGAAGAGGTGATTGAGCAGTTGGCATCTGTCGTCGATATCCAAAGTCGCGACAAGCGCCGTTTTAAAAAACAAATGGACGAGTCCAAGAGTTTCGAGTCGGTGCCGATTCGTAACCGCTTGAGTGATGAAGAGGTGGCACGCTTTGCGGCGCAGCGCTACCGATTCCCTGGGGTTGAGATCAAGGCGCGCTTGTTTCGCAGCTACCCCTACAACGAGTTGGCCAGCCATGTGATTGGTTACATCGGGCGCATCAACCAGGCTGAAAAAGCCAAGATCGAAGAGTCGGAAGACTCTGGCAACTACCGCGGCACAGATTACATCGGCAAGCTTGGCGTCGAGCAAAGTTACGAAGCGCAATTGCATGGCACGACCGGGGTGCAAGAGATGGAGACCTCGGCCGGTGGCCGTGCTGTGCGGCGCCTCAACAGCAGCCAGGCGGTGCCGGGCAACAGTGTGGTGCTGTCGATCGACATCAAGCTGCAAAAGCTGGTGGAAGACCTCTACGGCAAACGTCGCGGTGCCTTGGTGGCGTTAGACCCGAAGACGGGTGAAGTTTTGGCTTTTGTGAGCAAACCCACCTTCGATCCGAACCTGTTTGTCGATGGCATTGACTTTGAAAACTGGCAGGCGCTCAACGAGTCGCCCGACAAGCCCTTGCTCAACCGTGCGTTGCGTGGCACCTATCCACCGGGGTCGACCTACAAGCCTTTCATGGCGTTGGCAGCCTTGCAAACGGGCAAGCGCGCTGAGAAAACCTTGATTCCTGACCCGGGTTACTTCATGTTTGGTAACCACCGTTTCCGTGACGACAAAGAAGGCGGGCACGGCATGGTGGACATGTACAAGTCCATCGTGGAGTCGTGTGACACTTACTACTACACCCTGGCGCGCGACATGGGCGTGGACCTGATGTACGAGCAAATGAAGCCGCTCGGCTTTGGACAAATCACGGGCATCGACATCTTGGGTGAATCGCGCGGTGTGTTGCCATCGACCGAATGGAAGCGCACCACCTATAAGAAGCCTGAGCAACAGCGTTGGTACTCGGGTGAAACCATTTCACTGGGGATTGGTCAGGGCTACAACAGCTTCACCATGTTGCAAATTGCGCATGCCACGGGCACGGTGGCGAACAATGGCTTGAAGATGAAGCCGCACTTGGTGCGTGAAGTGGTGGATGTCGAGACCAAGGTGGCCACCTTGGTGGCCAAAGAACCGGTGGGGCAATTGCCGTTGACGCCAGAGAACTTAGAGGTCATCAAGCGTGGCATGGTGGGCGTCAACATTGAAGGCACCTCGGCCAGCAGTTTTATTGGCGCGCAGTATGTGAGCGCCGGTAAGACAGGTACGGCGCAGGTTTACACCGTCAAACAAAACGAAAAATACAACGCCGCCAACATTGACGAGCGCATGCGCGACCATGCCTTGTTCATCGCATTTGCCCCGGCGGATGACCCCAAAGTGGCCTTGGCTATGGTGGTGGAAAACGCTGGCTTTGGTGCTCAAAATGCGGCACCGATTGCACGTCGTGTGTTTGACTTTGTGATCTTGGGCCAATACCCGGCGCAAGAAGACATTGATGCCGTGCAAAAGGGCCAAGCGACGCGCCCAATCGGCAAGCCACGCCCTGTGGCTACGGTGCCTTGGCCACCTAAGTCTGTAGAGGTGGATGAAGCATTGGCCGACAAAGCCAGTTTGGATCTCAAAGTCAAGCGTTGAGTTGAGTGGTTAACGCAAAAAAGCGTCGTAGCTTGTTTTGCAAATCAAGGCACTCACCACCACCAAGAACATGCCGCGCACAAAGCCTACACCGTGCTGCAAGGCCATGCGTGTGCCCAACAAGCTGCCTGCCACATTGGCCATGGCCAGTGGCAACGCCAGGTGCCACCAGACGTGGCCTTTCCAGGTGAAGAGCACCAACGCAGCGGCGTTGCTCGACAAATTGAGCAGCTTGGCCGCGACCGACGCATTCAAAAAGTCGTACCCCAACCAACGCACCAGCAAAAAGACGAAAAAACTGCCTGTGCCGGGGCCAAAGAACCCATCGTAAAAACCAATCGTCAGGCCCACAGCGCAAGTGGCCCACAGCTCGGCGCGACCTTCAAAGCGTGGCCGGTGGTGACGGCCCATGTCTTTGCGCGCCAGTGTGTACAGCAGCACGGCAAAAAGCACCAAGGGCAACAGGCGACGTAAAAAGTCGGGTGAGATAAGGGTGACCCACCACGCGCCTGCAAACGACCCGGCCATGGCCAAACCTGCGGCTGGCAGCAGTGCACGCCAGCGCATGGACACGCGTTGGCTGTATTGCCAGGCAGCAAAGCTGGTGCCCCAGACGGAGGCGCTTTTGTTGGTGCCTAGCAGGGTGGCGGGCGTGGCAGCGGGATAAACGGCAAATAGGGCGGGCAGCAAAATCAAGCCGCCGCCACCGACGATCGAATCCACAAAACCAGCCAGCGCCGAGGCGAAGGTGGCGATCAAAAGTTCCATGCGGGGATTGTGGTCTGAAATGAAGAGGGCAAAAGCAAAAGGCACCGGGATCAACCGGTGCCTTTTCCTATCAACGCTCTGTGAGCAGAGCTGTTTGTATGTCTCCTCGGACCCTCTTTCAACAGCGCGTTGGCTGTTGTGAGTGCTGAGAATGTACGTTTTCTTGTGTGCGGTAGTCCTCAGGACTTTCCCTTGCGGGCTTACCCGGGCGCGTCAATTCTTGAGTGCCTCGTGGGCCAGCCATTGGGCGGCTTTTTCAGCCAGCATCAAGGTGGGGCTGTTGGTGTTGCCGCTGGTGATGGTGGGCATCACGCTGGCATCCACCACGCGCAGGCCGCGCACCACGCCGCCGCGTCCATCGCGCACCCGCAGTTCGGTGTCCACCACGGCCAGCGGGTCATCCACGCGGCCCATGCGGGCGGTGCCTACGGGGTGGAAGATGGTGGTGGCAATGTCGCCCGCCAAGCGTGCCAGCTCGGCGTCGGTTTGGTATTGCACGCCCGGTTTCCACTCAACGGGCTGGTATTTGGCAAGTGCGGGTTGAGCCGCGATGCGTCGTGTCACACGCAGCGAATCGGCGGCCACTTGACGGTCTTCGGGGGTGCTGAGGTAGTTAGGTGCGATCTGGGGCGCATCGGCAAAGTGCGGGCTGCGGATATGCACCGTGCCACGGCTGGTGGGGTTGAGGTTGCACACGCTGGCGGTGAAGGCGGGAAAGCTGTGCAGTGGCTCGCCAAACGCATCGAGACTGAGGGGCTGCACGTGGTATTCGATGTTGGGGTAAGGCTGGTTGGGGCTGCTGCGCGTGAAGGCGCCCAGTTGTGACGGCGCCATGCTCATGGGGCCACTTTGTTTGAACAAGTATTCCAAGCCAATCTTGGCTTTGCCCCACCAGCTGTTGGTCAAGGTGTTGAGCGTGGTCACGCCCTGCACCTTGAAGACCGAACGAATTTGTAAATGGTCTTGCAGGTTGGCACCCACGCCGGGCAAGTCGATCACCGGCTCAATGCCGTGTTGCTTGAGCAAGTCTGCGGGGCCCAGGCCCGAGAGTTGCAATATCTGCGGTGTGCCAATGCTGCCTGCACTCAACACCACGGCTTGTTTGGCAGTCACAGTGACATGGCCGTGGCCGGTCCACACCTGCGCGCCTGTGCAGTGGGCTTGGCCGTCGGTATCGGTGGTCATCAACAATTTAACGACTTGAGCCGACGTCCAGAGTTCAAAGTTGGGCCGTGCGTAGCAGGTGGGGCGCACAAAAGCTTTGGGCGTGTTCCAGCGCCAGCCATTTTTTTGGTTGACTTCGAAATAGCCCACGCCTTCGTTGTCGCCACGGTTGAAGTCGTCGGTGGCAGGAATGCCCGCTTGCACGGCGGCTTGGGCAAAGGCGTCGAGCACGTCCCAGCGCAAACGCTGGCGCTCTACGCGCCACTCGCCCCCTGCGACGTGATGGCGCAGGGTTTCGCCATACACCGTGCGGTCATTGAGCAACACCTCGCTGCGCGCACCTTTGGCACCGTGCAGGGCGTCGGCGCCGCCGTGGTGGTCTTCGTGCAGCTTGAAATACGGCAAGCAGTTGTCCCAGCGCCAACGTGCGTCACCCGTCAGGTCGGCCCAGTGGTTGTAGTCACGCGCCTGGCCACGCATGTAAATCATGCCGTTGATGCTAGAGCATCCGCCCAGCACCTTGCCACGCGGGTAGCGCAAGCTGCGGCCATTCAGACCTGCCTCAGCAGCCGTGTTGTAGAGCCAGTCGGTGCGTGGGTTGCCAATGCAGTAGAGGTACCCCACGGGAATATGCACCCAGTGGTAGTCGTCACGGCGACCTGCTTCGATCAACAACACCCGTTTGCTGGCGTTGGCGCTCAGGCGGTTGGCCAGCAGACAGCCAGCGGTGCCTGCGCCGACGATGATGTAGTCAAACTGGGTGTCGCTCATGCGGGATAAACCGTATTTAGGGCTTTGCGATGGTGTGGCGTGGGTGGCCTGACATGGCAACTTTCTGGCGCGAAGCGACTGAGGCGCCATGGTTGGCTGCCCACGTCGCACCAGCGCAATGCGAGCATCACTTAGACGTTGGCATGGCGAACTCAGCACCCTTGCCAATGCTGTCCGGCCAGCGCTGCATGACGCTCTTTTGCTTGGTGTAGAAACGCACACCCTCTTCGCCGTAGGCGTGCATGTCGCCAAACAAACTCTTCTTCCAACCGCCAAAACCGTGCCACGCCATCGGCACAGGAATCGGCACGTTGATGCCCACCATGCCCACTTGAATGCGACGGGCAAACTCGCGTGCCACGCCACCGTCACGGGTGAAGCAGCTCACGCCATTGCCAAACTCGTGGGCGTTGATCAGTGCCACGGCTTGGGCAAAGTCGGCCACGCGCACGCAACTCAAGACGGGGCCAAAAATTTCTTCTTTGTAGATGCGCATCTCGGGCGTGACGTGGTCAAACAAGGTGCCCCCCATCCAAAAGCCGTTGCCGCAACCCTCACCTGCTTGTTTGCCGTCAAACACCCGGCCATCGACCAGCAGCTGGGCGCCTTCTTTGGCGCCTTGTTCGATGTAGCCGGTGATGCGTTTGTGCGCAATGTCGGTCACGATGGGGCCCATCTCTGCGGCCAAGTTGGTGCCGTTGAGTACTTTCAAAGTTTTGGTGCGTTCGATCAGCTTGGGCATGATGCGGTCGCCGACATCGCCAACCAACACTGCCACGCTGATGGCCATGCAGCGCTCGCCAGCAGAGCCATACGCCGCGCCAATCAAGGCATCGACCGCCTGGTCGATGTCGGCATCGGGCATCACCACCATGTGGTTTTTCGCGCCGCCCAAGGCCTGCACGCGTTTGCCGTGGTGGGCCCCGGTTTCGTAGATGTAGTTGGCAATCGGGGTGGAGCCGACAAAGCTGACCGCTTTGACGTCAGGGTGCACCAGCAGGGCGTCCACGGCTTCTTTGTCGCCTTGCACCACGTTGAACACGCCGTCGGGCAGGCCTGCTTGTTTGAGCAAGTCGGCCATGAAGAGTGCGGGGGTGGGGTCAATCGGGCTGGGCTTCAAGACAAAGGTGTTGCCTGTGGCGATGGCTACCGGGAACATCCACATGGGCACCATGACTGGAAAGTTGAAAGGGGTGATGCCTGCCACCACGCCCAGGGGCTGGCGCATGGTCCAGTTGTCGATCCCGGTGGACACCTGTTCGGTGTAGTCGCCCTTGAGGAGCTGCGGAATGCCGGTGGCGAACTCGACGATTTCGATGCCACGCGTGACCTCGCCCTGCGCGTCGGTGAACACCTTGCCGTGTTCGGCGGTGATCATGCGGGCCAGGTCGTCTTTGTGTTTGTTGAGTAGCTCCAAGAACTTGAACATCACGCGTGCGCGGCGCAGCGGTGAGGTGTCGGCCCAGGCCGGGAAAGCTTTTTGTGCGGCTGCGACGGCCACGTTGACATCGTCGCTGCTGGCCAGGGAGACGTTGGCAGTGACGGCACCGGTGGCGGGGTTGTACACCGGCTGCGTGCGGGTGCTCACGCCTGCGGCGTGCTGCCCGGCGATGAAGTGCTGGATGGAGGCAATGGTCATGAAGAGTCCTAAGTCAATCAGATGGTGTGGTCAGGGGCGAATCAGCGGCCGCCGGTTATGTCGATGCAGGTGCCCGTGATGTAACTGGAGGCGTCGCTGAGCAACCAGACAATGGTTTGTGCCACTTCTTGCGCAGTGCCTGCGCGCTGCATGGGGATGAGCGGTGCGAGCTCTTTGGCGCGGTTGGGTAAGCCGCCGCTGCCATGAATGTCGGTGTCGATCACACCGGGACGCACCGCGTTGACGCGAATGCCTTCAGCGGCGACTTCTTTAGAGACGCCCAAAGTCAGGGTGTCGATGGCGGCTTTGCTAGCGGCGTAGTCGACGTACTGGCCGGACGCGCCAAGTCGTGCAGCTGCGCTGCTGAGGTTGACGATGACGCCGCCTTCACCACCGTGACGGGTGCTCATGCGGCGGATGGCTTCACGGGTGCAGGCAAATGACCCCAACACGTTGACGCGCATCATGCGCTCGACGCGGGTCCAGCTCATTTCGTCCACGCGGCTGGTCATATCGACAATGCCGGCGCTGTTGACCAAGCCACGGATACGTCCGAGTTTGGCGTCAACTTGCGCAAACATGGCCAGGATTTGGTCTTCGTGACCGACATCGCCTTGCACGCTGATTGCCGTTCCACCGGCTTGGCGAATCTGGCGCACCACGTCATCGGCGGCCAGTGCATTTTGGGTGTAGTTGACAGCTACGCCCCAGCCATTTTGGGCGGCCAACAGGGCGGTGGCAGCGCCAATGCCACGGCTTGCGCCGGTGATCAAAAGAACGGGTTTCAAGTAAGTCTCCTGGTTTTTTAGCGAGTCTATTTTCAAGCGCACCACGATAGCATGTAGGGTTTTAAAACAGAGTAACCTGATGGACATTCTGTTTTTAGATTTTGAAGGTAACACCATGACCACCGTGCATTTGACTTCTTCTGATGGATTTGCTTTTTCTGCCTACGTCGCCCAACCCCACGGCAAGCCCAAAGGCGCGATCGTTGTGGTGCAGGAAATTTTTGGTGTCAATGCCCATATTCGCGAAGTGGCCGATGGCTATGCTGCTGCGGGCTATTTGGCGGTAGCGCCAGCCACGTTTGACCGCGTCAAACCAGCGGTGCAGATGGGCTATACGCCCGATGACATGCAAGCCGGTATTGCGCTTAAAGCGGCGGTGGAGGCGCTGCCCGCTCCGGGCGTGATGGCGGACATACAAGCGGCGGTTGATTACGCTGCCAAACACAGCGGCGGCAAAGTGGGCATCGTGGGCTATTGCTGGGGTGGGCTGCTGGCTTGGCGCGCGGCCTCATTGGTCAAAGGGTTGAGCGCAGCTGTGCCGTATTACGGGGGAGGCAGCACCAGTCACGAAGAGCGCGCACGTCAGCCACATTGCCCAGTGCTGGCGCATTACGCAGAGCAAGATCACTGGATTCCTCTGGACACTGTCGAGGCATTCAAAAAAGCACAACCCACGGTGGAGGTACACGTTTATGCCGCTGACCATGGCTTCAACTGCAACCACCGGGGTGCATGGCATGAGCCGTCGGCCAAATTGGCGTTGGAGCGCACCATGGCATTTTTTGCCAAGCACCTGGCTTGATGGCGCTTACTTTTTCAGCAGGCGTGCCACATCCAGGGCAAAGTAGGTCAATACGCCGTCTGCGCCGGCACGTTTGAAGGCGAGCAAGCTTTCCATCATCACCGCGTCATGGTCGAGCCAGCCGTTTTGCGCGGCCGCTTTGAGCATGGCGTATTCGCCAGAAACTTGATAGGCAAAGGTCGGAACCTGGAAGGTGTCTTTGACGCGACGCACGATGTCGAGATAAGGCATGCCAGGTTTGACCATCACCATGTCGGCGCCTTCTGCGATGTCCAGAGCGACCTCGCGCAGGGCCTCGTCGCTGTTGCCGGGGTCCATTTGGTAGACCTTTTTGTCGCTTTTGCCCAGGTTGCCCGCAGAGCCCACGGCGTCACGAAATGGGCCATAAAACGCGCTCGCGTATTTGGCGCTGTAGGCCATGATGCGCGTGTGAATGTGACCTTGCGCCTCTAGTGCTGTTCGGATTGCGCCTATGCGCCCATCCATCATGTCGCTGGGTGCCACGATGTCTACGCCTGCTTGCGCTTGGGTCAGGGCTTGTTGGGTCAATACGGCCACGGTCTCGTCGTTCAGGATGTAACCGGTGTCATCGAGTAAGCCGTCTTGTCCGTGGCTGGTGAATGGGTCTAGGGCAACGTCGGTCATGACGCCAAGCTCGGGAAAGTGCTTTTTCAGTTCGCGCACCACGTGAGGTACCAAGCCTTTGGGGTTGGTGGCTTCTCTGCCATCGGGTGTTTTCAGGTGGTTGCTGATGACTGGGAACAAGGCCATCACAGGGATGCCCAATGCCACACATTGCTCAGCCACGGGTAATAACAAATCAAGGCTCAGACGCTCTACGCCGGGCATGGAGGCGACTGCTTCACGGCGTTTCTCGCCTTCGAGCACGAACACGGGGTAGATCAGGTCGTTGGTGCTCAAGGCATGTTCGCGCACCAAGCGACGCGTGAAGTCGTCGCGTCGCAGCCGACGAGGGCGGTTGGCGGGGAAGGGGGCGAGAGCTGCGGTGTACGGGTGTGTCATGGGCAAAATTGTGCCTCAAGCCTGACGTTTCCCCCATTGTTTTGCATCAAAGCGTTTGCTAGATTGACATGGAGCAGCTTGCTGCTCCCCGCTTTTCCTCCCTAAGCGGGGCCTGTTGCGCGATCAGCACGCAGGCATTTATGCCCGACCTTGTGTCGGGCTTTTTTTAGACCCGGCTAAACTGACTGCATGTTGTGGGTTAAATCTTTTCATATCGTCTTTGTGGCTAGCTGGTTTGCCGGCTTGTTTTATTTGCCACGTATCTTCGTCAACTTGGCCCAGGTCTCGCCTGAGTCGGTGGCGGAGGAGCAGCGCCTGTTGTTGATGGCGCGCAAGCTGATGCGCTTTACCACGCTGTTGATGATTCCCGCCGTGGCGCTGGGGCTTTGGCTGTGGTTGGGTTATGGCATTGGTTGGGGGCCTGGCAACGGTTGGATGCATGCCAAGCTCACGGTGGTGTTGTTGGCCTTGGGGTACCACCACGCTTGTGGCGTCTTGTTGCGTAAATTTGAAGCACACACCAACCAGCGCGGTCATGTATGGTTTCGTTGGTTCAACGAAGTTCCCGTGGTCTTGTTGCTGGTCGCTGTGATCTTGGTGGTTGTCAAGCCTTTCTGAGGTTTGAATTGGGTGGTCCATGCAAAAAACCTCTGCGTGGCCTTTGTCGCAAATTTGCGTGGCGTTGATCATTTACGCCAGCCTGTATCCTTTTGATCATTGGCGCGACCAAGGCATTGAGCCCTGGTCATTTCTGACTGCGCCGTGGCCTAAATATTGGACCGGTTTTGATGTGGCGTCCAATGTCTTGGGATACGCCCCCCTCGGATTTTTTCTAACGCTCAGTGCCATGCGTATGGGTTGGCGCTGGCGTGCCGTGACTTGGAGCACGGCTGCAGCCGCGTTGCTTTCTTTTTCAATGGAAGGGCTGCAAAGTTATTTGCCAGCGCGCGTGCCGTCGCAGGCAGATTTTTTACTCAACACGCTAGGTGCGTGGCTCGGTGCCTGTGTGGCAAGTGCCTTGGAGCAGTTGGGGCTGTTGCACCGCTGGAGTCAGTTCAAGTCGCGCTGGTTTGTGCGTGATGCGCACTTGGCGTTGGTGCTGATGGCGTTGTGGCCAGTTGCCTTGTTGTTTCCCGTGGCGGTGCCTTTGGGTTTAGGGCAGGTGTGGGAGCGCGTGGAAGATGCACTGACGAGCGCTTTCGATGCGTCACCATTTCAAGATTGGATCCCTCTGCGCGGTTTTGAATTGGAGCCTTTGTTGCCCGGTGCAGAGTTGCTCTGTGTGGTGTTGGGTTTGTTGATTCCTGGTTTGTTGGGTTTTGCCGTGATTCGCCAACGGTGGCAACGCGTGGCGTATTTGCTGCTTGTTTTGGCTATGGCTTTGGGCATGAGCGCCTTGTCGGCCGCGTTGAGTTATGGCCCAAGCCACGCGTGGACATGGTTGGACTTGCCTGTGATGCTGGGTTTGGGTTTGGGCTTTGTGCTGGCTTTGGTGTTTGTTTTTGCCTCGGGTCGTATGTGCTTGGCGTTTTTGATGTTGGCGCTGTTGGTGCAGCAAAGCGTGCTCAACCAATCGCCAGAGAGCGCTTACTTTGCGCAAACTCTTCAGGCTTGGGAACAAGGGCAGTTCATTCGCTTCCATGGGCTGGTGCAGTGGCTGGGTTGGTTGTGGCCTTATGTGGCGTTGGTGTTTACGCTGTCGCGTTTGAGTCGAGAACGGTTGAGTGACCGGTGAGACTGGGTAAACCTAGAATTCAAGGCATGACACAAGCCTCTTACTACAAGCACCACATCTTCTTTTGTTTGAACCAGCGCGACAACGGCCAAGCAAGCTGCGCTGAGCACGGCGCACAGGAAGCCTTCGAGCATTGCAAAGCACAGGTCAAGGCCGCTGGCTTGTCTGGGCCGGGCGGGGTGCGCGTGAACAAGGCGGGGTGCCTGGACCGCTGTGCAGGTGGGCCTGTGGCTGTGGTGTATCCGGAGGCTGTTTGGTACAGCTTTGTCGACAAGGCAGACATCAGCGAAATTGTTGAAAGCCATCTCAAAAATAGCAAGCCTGTTGAGCGTTTGCTGGTTCCTGCGGACGTAGGTCGCTGAAAAGGCTGCGCCATGAACTCACAAACTCAACGGCTGATTTTGCAAGGCGAGGTCGGCGAAATTGAAGCGTTACGCGACGAACCGATGGCCCCCTCCCGTGGTGTGGCCGTCGTAGCGCACCCTCATCCTTTGTTCGGCGGGACCATGGACAACAAAGTGGTGCAGACTTTGGCGCGCGCTCTTGTTCAGTGCGGTTGGTCTGTGGTGCGCTTTAATTTTCGAGGGGTCGGTGCATCTGCGGGGACGCACGATGCTGGCCAAGGCGAAGCGCAAGATTTTTTGCGTGTGGTCGAACAGGTAGCGCCTGAGGGGCCTTTGGCCTTGGCGGGTTTTTCGTTCGGTTCTTTTGTTGCAAGCCATGCGTTGGCCGCCTTGTGGGGGCAGCGCACAGTTGAAAAAGTGGTGTTTGTGGGAACTGCTGCATCGCGTTTTACGGTGGCCAATGTGCCGTTGGAGGCGCATGAGCGAACCCTGGTCGTGCATGGCGAGCAAGATGACACAGTCCCTCTGTCGGCGGTGATGGATTGGGCGCGTCCACAAAGCTTGCCGGTCACGGTGGTCCCGGGGGGCGCGCACTTCTTTCATGGACAATTGCCTCTTTTGAAGAGCTTGGTGGTTCGCCACCTGAATGCCTGAGATGCCGACGGCAGGGCTTTGACTCGTTTTCCTTTTGAATTGAAGATGGCCATGATCCGAACCTTGCGTACTGTCTCCCTTGGTTTTTGGATGGCGGCAATGTGTCTGCTGCATGCGCATGCTCAAATGCCTCAGCCGCCTGAAATTGCTGCCCGTGCTTACTTGCTGGTTGATGTGACTGCTAACCAAGTCCTGGCTGAGCTAGATGCCGACAAGCCTGTGGAGCCAGCCTCTTTGACGAAGCTAATGAGCGCTTACTTGGTCTTTGACGCGCTCAAATCTAAAAAGATCACGTTGCAACAAACCATGCCCGTGAGCGAGCGCGCATGGAAGATGCCGGGCTCGCGGATGTTCATCGATCCCAAAATGAAAGTTCCTGTGGAGGACTTGGTCAAGGGCATGATTGTTCAGTCGGGCAATGACGCGACGATGGCCTTGGCAGAGGGGGTCGGCGGAACTGCTGAGCATTTTGTGCAGATGATGAATGCGCAGGCGAAGGTGCTGGGCATGAAGTCCACTGGGTATAAAAATCCCGAAGGATTGACCGAGGCTGGCCATATCACCACCGCGCGTGATTTGAGTATTTTGGCCAGTCGTTTGGTGCAGGACTTTCCTGATTATGTAGGCTATTACGCCATCAAAAAGTACCGCTACCCAGGCACACCGACTGCCAACGAGAGCAACCGTAATTTGTTGTTGTTTCGAGATCCCAGTGTGGACGGGTTGAAAACTGGGCATACCGAAGCGGCAGGCTTTTGTCTGATCGCGACGGCCAAGCGTGAGGCCCCTGGCGTCGGACCGCGTCGTTTGTTGTCCATTGTGTTGGGCGCCTCCAGCGAAAATGCGAGGGCTACGGAGTCGCAAAAACTACTCAACTGGGGATATACAGCGTTTGATGCCGTCAAATTGTTTGAGGCCAACCAAGCCGTAGTTTCCCCCAGTGTGTGGAAGGGGCGCAGCAATGTGGTCAAGCTAGGTCGTTCCCAAGCTATTGTGGTGGCGGTGCCCGCTGGCGCAGCGAGTCGGATTCAAACACAAGCGGCACGCCCTGAGCCCTTGGTTGCCCCTATGGTGCGCGGACAGGTGCTGGGCGCACTGAAGGTGACGTTGGATCAACAGCCGTTGGTGGACGTGCCCTTGACGGTTCTAGAGACAGTTGAACAGGCAGGCGTGCTTGGCCGCGCTTGGGATGTTGTGCGGCTGTGGGTTAAGTAATTCTTTCTTCGTCATACTGTAGCTGGCTTTACCTGTTGGGGCGATGCTGATACACTAGAAGGCTTTTCGGAATTTCCGAAGGGATTCACGTTTTCTTTTTTAATCAAACGTTTAGGGACGTTTTTCAATGCCAACCATCAATCAACTGGTGCGTCAGGGGCGCGAGGTCGAACAGACCAAGTCAAAAAGCCCTGCGATGCAAAATTCGCCGCAGCGTCGCGGTGTGTGCACTCGCGTGTACACAACGACGCCTAAAAAGCCTAACTCTGCTCTGCGTAAAGTCGCCAAGGTGCGTCTGACCAACGGGTTTGAAGTCATTTCCTACATCGGCGGTGAAGGCCACAACCTGCAAGAACACTCGGTGGTTCTGGTGCGCGGTGGTCGTGTCAAGGACTTGCCTGGTGTGCGTTATCACATCGTGCGTGGTTCGCTTGACTTGCAAGGCGTGAAAGATCGCAAGCAGTCTCGCTCCAAGTACGGCGCTAAGCGTCCTAAGAAGGCTTAATTGCTTTCAAAGACGGCTCTTGTGTTAAGGCATAAAAGCTGCAGGCCCTGCGAGGCTTAAGTCGCAAAAATGGTGTTTTGGTCGTCAGGCAGACGGCACAAAACGAAGTGACCCCAAGCGCCCGTGTTGGGTGTGGGTCGAGTAAGTGGAAGTCATGATGACTTTCGCGGTGTCCGAAAGGATGCCAACTGAAGCAATAGAGGTGATCAAATGCCACGTCGTCGCGAAGTCCCTAAACGTGAAATCCTGCCGGATCCTAAGTACGGCAATGTCGAGCTGTCCAAATTCATGAACGTGATCATGGAAGGCGGCAAAAAGGCGGTTGCTGAGCGCATCATTTATGGTGCGTTGGAGCAAATCGAACAGAAGTCGGGCAAAGATCCGCTCGAGCTGTTCTCTGTCGCCATCAACAACGTCAAGCCAATGGTTGAGGTCAAGTCTCGCCGCGTCGGTGGTGCCAACTATCAGGTTCCTGTCGAAGTGCGTCCTGTGCGCCGCTTGGCCTTGTCTATGCGTTGGCTCAAAGAAGCTGCGCGCAAGCGTGGCGAAAAGTCCATGGCGCTGCGCCTGGCCAACGAACTGCTGGAAGCCTCCGAAGGCCGTGGCGGTGCCATGAAGAAGCGTGACGAAGTGCACCGCATGGCCGAAGCCAACAAGGCATTCAGCCACTTCCGCTTCTAAATTCAAAGGTAAAACATGGCTCGCAATACCCCCATTGAGCGCTATCGCAACATTGGTATTTCAGCGCATATTGACGCTGGTAAGACCACCACGACAGAGCGTATTCTTTTTTACACCGGTGTGAACCACAAGATTGGTGAAGTTCACGACGGTGCTGCCACCATGGACTGGATGGAGCAAGAGCAAGAGCGTGGCATCACGATCACTTCTGCTGCGACCACCTGTTTCTGGAAGGGCATGGATGGTTCTTTCCCAGACCATCGCATCAATATCATTGACACCCCCGGTCACGTGGATTTCACCATCGAGGTGGAGCGCTCTATGCGCGTGCTCGACGGGGCTTGCATGGTTTACTGTGCGGTGGGCGGCGTGCAGCCCCAGTCTGAAACTGTGTGGCGTCAGGCCAACAAGTACAAAGTGCCGCGCTTGGCCTTTGTGAACAAGATGGATCGCACGGGTGCCAACTTCTTCAAGGTCGTCGACCAAATGAAGTTGCGCTTGAAGGCCAACCCTGTCCCTATCGTGATTCCAATTGGCGCTGAAGAAAACTTCACCGGCGTGGTTGACCTTCGCAAAATGAAAGCCATCATTTGGGACGAAGCGTCTCAAGGCATGAAGTTCACTTTTGAAGAAATTCCAGCCAATTTGGTCGAATTGGCCAAAGAGTGGCGCGAAAAGATGGTGGAAGCTGCGGCCGAAGCGTCTGAAGAGTTGATGAACAAGTACCTCGAAGAGGGTGACTTGACGGAAGAAGAGATCACGCATGGTTTGCGTGTGCGTACCATCAACAGCGAAATTCAGCCCATGTTGTGCGGTACGGCTTTCAAGAACAAAGGTGTTCAGCGCATGCTGGATGCTGTGCTTGAGCTGATGCCTTCTCCTTTGGATGTGAAAGCCATTAAAGGCTATGACGAAGACGAGAAGGAAGTCATCCGTAAGGCCGACGACGACGAAAAATTCTCTGCCTTGGCGTTCAAGTTGATGACCGACCCGTTTGTGGGGCAGTTGACATTTGTGCGTGTTTATTCTGGCGTTCTGAAAAAGGGCGACACGGTGTACAACTCGGTGCGCGGCAAGAAAGAGCGCATCGGTCGTATCGTGCAAATGCACGCCAACAACCGTGAAGAAGTGGACGAAATCCGTGCGGGTGATATCGCTGCTTGCGTGGGCTTGAAAGATGTCACCACGGGCGAGACCTTGTGCGATCCTGCGGCGGTGATCACCTTGGAGCGCATGGTGTTCCCTGACTCCGTGATTCGTCAAGCTGTGGAGCCTAAGACCAAGGCTGACCAAGAAAAAATGGGCATGGCTTTGTCGCGTTTGGCTGCTGAGGATCCATCCTTCCGTGTGCAAACCGATGAAGAGTCTGGTCAGACCATCATCGGTGGCCAGGGCGAATTGCACTTGGAAATCATTGTTGACCGCATGAAGCGTGAGTTCGGCGTGGAAGCTAACGTGGGCAAGCCCCAAGTGGCTTATCGCGAAACCATTCGCAAGACTGTCGAAGATGCTGAAGGCAAGTTCGTTCGTCAGTCTGGCGGTAAGGGTCAGTACGGTCATGTGGTGCTCAAGGTTGAGCCACAAGAGGCTGGCAAAGGCTTTGAGTTCGTTGACGCGATCAAGGGCGGTGTGGTTCCTCGTGAATACATCCCTGCGGTGGAAAAAGGCGTGATTGAGGCTTTGGGTCAAGGCGTGCTCGCGGGCTACCCTGTGGTTGACGTGAAAGTCACGCTGCACTTCGGTTCGTACCACGATGTGGACTCAAACGAAATGGCCTTCAAGATGGCTGCCATCTTTGGTTTCAAAGAAGGTTGCCGCAAAGCAAGTCCTGTGATTCTGGAGCCGATGATGGCTGTGGAAGTGGAGACACCTGAAGACTACGCTGGCAGCGTGATGGGCGATTTGTCCTCACGTCGCGGCATGGTGCAAGGTATGGACGACATGGTCGGTGGCGGTAAGGCGATCAAAGCTGAAGTGCCATTGTCCGAAATGTTCGGCTACTCGACCACATTGCGCTCGATGTCACAAGGTCGCGCGACTTACACCATGGAATTCAAGCATTACTCGGAAGCTCCGCGTAACGTGGCTGAAGCCATTGTGGCCGCACGCGCCAAGTAAAAAATCCCTTGAGGGTAACTGCGGTTGCCCTCTGTCTGCGACGATGCGCCGCCCTGTTCCCCGTGCGGGGCGAATCAGCAGCATCGTGCAAACATAAAACCTGTACACGGGCCTGCTCTTTGGAGAATTGAAATGGCAAAAGGAAAATTTGAACGTACCAAGCCGCACGTCAACGTGGGCACGATTGGCCACGTGGACCACGGCAAGACGACGCTGA
>NZ_NESB01000014.1:0-49859 GCF_003063395.1 Limnohabitans sp. JirII-29 | reverse complement strand
CCGTTGAACGCTTGTGACCACCTCAACCCGATTGGGCCTTGCTGAAGACATAGTCATATCCATAGTCGTATTCCTAGTTGTTAGTTTAAGGAATACCAACGGGACTGTTTTTCAGGGGGCTAACTCAGATGGCCAGGGCCACCACCTTGTCAGCGCCCCCGGCTTGGTCAGCCGCAAACACGGCCAAGATCGACAAGCCCACGACCAAGATGATCATCTGAATGAAGTCGGTGATAGCCACCGACCACATGCCACCAAACAAGGTGTAGGCCAAGATCGACACCACGCCGATCACCATGCCCACAGGAATGCTGATGACCTCGTTGGACAAGACGTTGAACACCAGCCCCAGCGCGGTCACTTGTGCCGACACCCAGCCCAAGTAGCTGACCATGATGATCAATGAGCACACCACTTCGACCGTGCGTCCGTAACGCTCACGGTAGTAGTCGCTAATGGTGAGCAAGGTCATGCGGTAGAGCTTGCCCGCGAAAAACAGTCCCACCAAGATCAAACAAAAACCTGCGCCGAAGGGGTCTTCCACCACGCCGTGCAAGCCGCCATTGACAAACTTGGCGGGAATACCCAGCACGGTTTCCGACCCAAACCACGTGGCAAAGGTGGTGGTCACAATCATGGCCAGCGGCAAGTGACGCCCTGCAATGGCAAAGTCGGCCGAGTTTTGCACCCGCTTGGCGGCCATCAAACCGATGGCGATGGTGACCAACAAGTAGACGATGACGAGTGTGAGCAACACGGGTCAAACTCCTTTTGAAAACTCAAAAATACGGATGCAGGCGAACCAAAAATTGCATGGCCAGCAAGCCAGCCACAAAACCCACACCACACCACATCAAACGCTGCAGCAGGCGGTTGGTGCGACGTTGTTCGTTGATCAGGGTTTGCAATTGGGGGTTGGCATCGCTTTGGCGATGTTTCAAAAAGTCATGTACCAGACGCGGCAACTCTGGCAACAACTTGGCGTAACGCGGCGCCTCCGCCACCAGTTGGTCCCACAACTTTTTGGGCCCAACTTGCTCCAACATCCACTTTTCCAGGAATGGTTTGGCAGTGCTCCACAAGTCCAATTCGGGGTCGAGCTGTCGACCCAGGCCTTCGATGTTGAGCAAGGTTTTTTGCAACAACACGAGTTGCGGCTGAATCTCGACATTGAAACGACGCGAGGTTTGGAACAAGCGCATCAACACCATGCCCAAAGAAATTTCTTTGAGTGGGCGATCAAAGTACGGCTCACACACTGCGCGAATGGCTGACTCCAATTCGTCCACGCGGGTGTCTGCGGGCACCCAGCCCGACTCCACGTGCAGCTCGGCCACACGCTTGTAATCACGCCGGAAGAAAGCGGTGAAGTTTTGCGCCAAGTACTCTTTGTCAAACTCTGTGAGCGTGCCCACGATGCCAAAGTCCAGCGACACATAGCGCCCAAAAGTGGCCGGGTCAATGCTGACTTGAATATTGCCCGGGTGCATGTCGGCGTGGAAGAACCCATCGCGAAACACCTGCGTGAAGAAGATGGTCACGCCATCGCGCGCCAGCTTCGGAATGTCCACCCCGGCCTCACGCAAACGATCAACTTGGCTGATGGGCACGCCATTCATGCGCTCCATCACGATCACGTCGGTGTGGCAGTAGTCCCACAACATCTCCGGAATCAACACCAGGTTGAGGCCTTCCATGTTGCGGCGCAGTTGCGCGGCATTGGCGGCTTCACGCACCAAGTCCAACTCGTCGTGCAGGTACTTGTCAAACTCAGCCACCACCTCACGTGGTTTCAAACGCTTGCCATCCGCCGACAAGCGATCAACCCAACCCGCCATCGTGCGCATCAAGCTCAGGTCTTTGTCGATCACCGTGAGCATGCCGGGGCGCAGCACCTTGACCGCTACATCACGCAACTGTCCATTGCGCTCTTTGGCGACAGCAAAGTGAACCTGGGCAATAGAAGCACTGGCCACCGGCTGATGGGTGAACTCAACAAACACATCCGCCAAGGGGCGCCCAAAGGCGCGCTCAATGGTGGCCACGGCCACGCTGGATGGAAACGGCGGCACGCGGTCTTGCAACAAAGCCAACTCGTCGGCAATGTCTGGGGGCAACAAATCGCGTCGCGTAGACAACACCTGGCCAAACTTCACAAAAATGGGTCCCAGTTGCTCCAGCGCTTCACGCAAACGCTGACCGCGCGGTGCCCGCAGATCACGCCCGACCGACACAATGCGCGCCAGCAAGCGCAAACCGGGTGTTTGAAAACTGGTCAACACCACTTCGTCTAAACCGTAACGCAAAACAATAAAGACGATGTACACACCGCGAAACAAACGTGTCATGACGGTGCCTTCGGTGTGGTGCGTTGTTGCACAAAGTCACGCAAAGCGCTTACCGCACGACGGCCTGTTTGCACCAAGGTGTGGGCTGGTGCATCGTCAATGAGGCGAGCCAAATCTTCTTCCGGATCCCAGCGCACATGGTCGATGAGCCAATTCACCTCGGCTGCGAGTTGCACATCCCCTTCGATGCGAATCGCTGGTTTGTCACCTTGCAGCACAGTACGGGCCAACGCAAAAGGAGAGGTCTCGCTGACACGCAACACCAAGTCAGGTGCTTTGGCAGGTTGCTCGGCAGGTGCCACGTCCAGCAAGCCTGCTGGGGTGAATTGGCATTGAAACACTTGATCGCGCCAATGCAGTTGCACGCTGCGACCGCGTTGGCGCTGCAAACGCTCACGCGCCGCAGGTTCTTGCATCAACACATGGTTCAAGAACAACACCACCCGCTGTTGCAACTCTTGCACCGCCCAAGGAGGGGGCGTCAAAGCTTGAGGTAAGTCTGCGGGAAGGTTGGCGCGCAGTTTGTCTGCGGCGTCACTCAACCAAGAAAAAGGGGACTGTGTGGCCATAGTCCCCAATTATTCCTTGTATTTGCACGTCACTCAGACGGCAGGGTAATCACGCCCGTTATTGAAGCGCTTGAACGCCTGCCACCAACCAACCCAAGCTGCCGTCTTTGGGCTTGGTCATGTTCCAGACTTCGCGGAAGGGGGTGGGGCCCGCAGAAGGCTCTTCACGGATGAGACCAGAGAACTCAACACTGGCCATGTAGAAGGCGCCCGCCTCTTCAATACCCAGCAACTGTGCGTCCAGCATCACCACTTCGGTATGGTTGGGCTGACCGCTGGCGGTGGTTTCGCGCTCGGCCAATTGCGCTTTGATTTCTTCCACCATGCTGTCAGTCATCATCGAGCGCAAAGTGCTCACATCGGCACGGTCCCAGGCTTGCTGCAAGGTATGAAAGTTTTGTTTGGCCGCGTTCACAAAACCCACGGTGTCAAAGTCGGCCGGAATGCCCCAAGTCTGACTGCCTGCCAAGCCAGAACCAATGACGGCACCAGAACCTGCGGCACCTGGTGTGTAACGGGGGTCGGTGTCCACCGGGCGAGCCGAGGCATCGTTGCCTACGTTTTGTGGGTTGTACTGTGGCATGGTGCGTGGCTCCACAGGAGCGCCAGCACCTTCAAAAGCATAAGGGCTGGTGTTGGCAACCGCAGGTTGGCGACGACGCATGACCATGCCAATCACCATCATGACCACCAAAGCGATCAAACCAAACATCAAGAACTGCCCAAATTCAGCGCCCAAGCCCATGGAGTGCGCGAGCCAAGCCAAACCCAAACCAGCAGCTAAACCACCCAACATGGCACCCCAAGGTTTACGTTGGGGTTGCGCCACTGGTGCAGGAGCAGCAGGTGCGGCAGGTGTCGCCGCAGGCGCAGCGTTTTGTGTTGGCGTGGCAGGCTTGGCCGCTTCACGTTGTGTGACTTGGTTGGACTGTTGACCGACAGATTTACCACCGCCCAAACGCTTGGCAGCATCGGCTTGCAAACTTGTCAGGGCCAAAGCAATGACCAACACCGTGGACCAAATTTTCATTTTCTTGTCTCCAAAAATTAGGATGCGCTCAGCACTTGATTCCAACATGAAGTGCCACAACCCCGGCGCTCATGTTGTGAAAGTCCACATGGCCAAAGCCATTTTGTTTCATAAGGGATTTCAATTCCTCTTGACCAGGGTGCATGCGAATTGATTCGGCCAAATAGCGGTAACTGGCATCGTCACCTGCGACCAACTTGCCGAGCTTAGGCAAGATGTTGAAGGAGTACCAGTCGTAGGCTTTCTCCAAGGGCTTGGCCACTTTGGAGAACTCCAGCACCAACAATTTGCCGTTGGGTTTGAGCACGCGGCACATCTCTTTGAGTGCCGCATCTTTGTGCGTCATATTGCGCAAGCCAAAGGCCACACTCACCACATCAAAGTGGTTGTCTGGGAAAGGCAGTTTTTCGGCATCGCACACCAAGGTGGGCAAGACCGCCCCGTGGTCTAGCAAGCGGTCACGCCCAGTGCGCAACATGGCTTCGTTGATGTCGGTGTGCACCACGCGACCGGTTTTGCCTACTTCTTTGGCAAAGGCCATGGCCAAGTCGCCGGTACCCCCTGCGATGTCGAGCACTTGGTGACCCTCGCGCAAGTCAGCCACCATCACGGTGTAGCGCTTCCAGACACGGTGCAAGCCCATGGACATGAGGTCGTTCATGACGTCGTACTTGGACGCCACCGAATCAAACACGCCACGCACATGACGGGCTTTGTCTGTTTCGTCGACCGTTTTAAAACCGAAATGGGTGCTGCTCATGGTTGTCAATGTTATCAGTGTGAGTGGCCGCAACCGGGACCTGCTGCCTCGGGCATTGGGGCATCACGCGTGACGCCTGCTTCGCCCAAGCGGCGCTCGTAATCGGCCCACAGTTGGTCTTGCTGGGCGCCCAAAAAGTAGAGGTACTCCCACGAAAAGATACCCGTGTCGTGGCCATCGCTGAAGGTGGGTTGCACAGCATAGTTGCCGATCGGCGCCAGCTCGGTCAAGGTGACATCGCTCTTGCCGGTTTGCAACACCTCTTGGCCAGGCCCGTGGCCCTGCACTTCAGCCGAGGGACTGTAGATCCGCATGAGTTCAAACGGAATGCGAAACGACGCACCATCCGAAAAGCTCACCTCTAGCACACGGGTGGCCCCATGCACCGTGATGTCTTGCGGCGTGGGGGTGTTTTTGTCTAAACCAGCCATGTTTGTTCTCCCGCCTCAGACCAACACGCGCTCAATGCCACCGGCATTGGCTTGGGCCACATAGGTGGGCATCCACTGTTCACCCAAAATCTTGCGCGCCATCTCGACCACGATGTAGTCGGCTTCGAGCAAACCGTTTTGCAGGTCGTCTTGGTAACGATTGAGTCCCATGAGGCAACTCGGGCAAGAGGTCAAGATTTTGACGTTCTCGTTTTGTCCCACGCTGCCTGAAGCGCGAAGACTGGCCTCACCGTTACGAATCTCTTCTTCTTTGCGAAAGCGGATTTGGGTCGAAATATCGGGTCGCGATGATGCCAAGCCGCCACTCTCACCACAGCAGCGATCGCTCTTGATCACATCGTCGCCCATCAGCGCCTTGACAGTCTTCATGGGTTCTTGCAGCTTCATAGGACTGTGGCAAGGATCGTGGTAAAGATACCCACCCTGTCCTGATGGCAACGTGATGTTCTTCTCCAGCAAGTACTCGTGGATGTCGACGATGCGGCATCCCGGGAAGATTTTGTCGAACTCATAACCCTGCAACTGGTCGTAACAAGTGCCACAGCTCACCACCACGGTTTTGATGTCGAGGTAGTTGAGCGTGTTAGCTACACGGTGAAACAGCACACGGTTGTCGGTGATGATTTTTTCAGCCTTGTCAAACTGCCCGCTGCCGCGCTGCGGATAACCGCAGCACAAATAGCCGGGTGGCAACACGGTTTGCACACCGGCATGCCAGAGCATGGCCTGCGTGGCCAAGCCCACTTGGCTGAACAAGCGCTCAGAGCCACACCCAGGAAAATAGAACACAGCCTCGGTGTCGGAGGTGGTGGTCTTGGGGTTGCGGATGATGGGCACGTAGTCTTTGTCTTCAATGTCCAACAAAGCGCGGGCGGTTTTCTTGGGCAAGCCGCCCGGCATTTTTTTGTTGATGAAGTGAATCACCTGCTCTTTGATGGGCGCGACACCAACAGTGGCCGGTGGTGCCTTGGTTTGTTGTCGCGCAAGCGCACGGAACACTTGGTTGCCCAAGCGCTGCGCTTTGAAACTCCAATCGGTCAATGTGTGTGCAATGCGAATCGCACTGGGGCTCGCAGTACCAATGAACCATGACTGGAATTCAGCAGCAGGTCTGAATGAACGCTGCCCCATCTTGCGCAACAGGTTGCGCATGTTCATGGACACATCACCAAAGTCAATATTGACCGGACAAGGTGTCAAACACTTGTGGCACACGGTGCAGTGGTCAGCCACGTCTTCAAACTCTTGCCAGTGCTTGATGGACACACCACGGCGGGTTTGTTCTTCGTACAGAAAAGCTTCTGCCAACAGCGAGGTGGCCAAAATTTTGTTGCGCGGGCTGTAGAGCAAATTGGCGCGTGGCACGTGGGTAGCACACACCGGCTTGCACTTGCCGCAACGCAAGCAGTCTTTGACGCTGGCCGCAATGGCCCCAATGTCAGACTGCTGCATGATGAGGGACTCATGACCCATCAAGCCAAAGCTCGGGGTGTAGGCCTGGCTCAAATCAGCGTGACGCAAATTGGCATCAGCGTCGTTGTTGCGCAGCAGTTTGCCTTTGTTGAAGCGTCCTTCGGGGTCGACACGGGCTTTGTAGTCGGCAAAGGGTTGCAACTCAGCGTCGGTCAAAAACGCCAGCTTGGTGATGCCAATGCCGTGTTCGCCCGAGATCACGCCATTGAGAGAGCGTGCCAAGGTCATGATGCGCGCCACCGCTTCGTGGGCGGTTTGCAGCATGGCGTAGTCGTCGCTGTTGACGGGGATGTTGGTGTGCACATTGCCGTCACCGGCGTGCATGTGCAGGGCTACCCACACGCGCCCTTTGAGCACGCGTTGGTGAATGGCGTTGCACTCTTCCAAGATCGGCAAGAAAGCCGCCCCGGTGAAGATGTTTTGCAACACGGCGCGAATCTGGGTCTTCCAACTGGCGCGCAAGCTGTGGTCTTGCAAGGGCAAGAACAACGCGTCGCAATCGTGCAGCCACTGCTGCCACAGTCCACGCACCTCGGCAATCAGCGAGCGGGCTTGCGTGACGCGGTCTTCGAGCAACTCGGGCGAGGCGATGTCCGCCGCATCGTCCGACTTGCCCAAGGGCAGGTTGCCACGGGCAAAGAATTCATCCAGCGCATCGCACAGGGCAATCTTGTTGCGCAACGACAGTTCGATGTTGATGCGCTCGATCCCGTCGGTGTATTCGGCCATACGGGGCAGCGGAATGACCACGTCTTCGTTGATCTTGAAGGCGTTGGTGTGACGGCTGATGGCGGCGGTGCGTTTGCGATCCAACCAGAATTTTTTACGCGCTTCGGGGCTGATGGCCACAAAGCCTTCGCCGCTGCGCGAGTTGGCCAAGCGCACCACTTCAGAGGTGACGCGCGCCACCGCATCGGGGTCGTCACCGGCGATGTCCCCAATCAACACCATCTTGGGCAAGCCACCGCGTTTGCTCTTGGTGGCATAACCCACCGCACGCAAATAGCGGTCATCCAAATGTTCCAGTCCTGCCAACAACACGCCACTGCGCTTTTGCTCGGCAAACATGAAGTCTTTGATGTCCACGATGCTTGGCACTGCGTCTTTTGCGTTGCCAAAGAACTCCATGCACACCGTGCGGGTGTGCTGGGGCATGCGGTGCAAGATCCAGCGGGCGCTGGTGATCAGGCCGTCGCACCCTTCTTTTTGAATGCCAGGCAAGCCGCTCAAAAATTTGTCAGTGACGTCTTTGCCCAGACCTTCTTTGCGGAACGAGGGTCCCGGAATGTCCAAGCGCTCCTGACGAATCGGGGTTTTGCCATCGGCCTCGAAATACTGCAAGTCAAAGCTGGCAATGTCAGCGTCGTGAATCTTGCCCAGGTTGTGCCCAACGCGGGTGACTTCGAGCCACTGCGCATCGGGGGTGACCATGCGCCAGCTGGCCAAGTTGTCGAGTGCGGTGCCCCACAGCACGGCTTTTTTACCGCCCGCATTCATGGCGATGTTGCCGCCAATGCACGAGGCCTCAGCGGAGGTGGGGTCAACGGCAAACACAAAGCCGGCGCGCTCAGCGGCATCGGCCACGCGCTGCGTGACCACACCGGCTTCGGTCCAGATGGTGGGGACCGGATGGCCCACACCTGGCAAGTCACGCATATCCACGGACGACATGGCTTCGAGCTTTTCGGTGTTGATGACCGCGCTCTTCCAGGTCAGAGGAATCGCGCCCCCGGTGTAGCCCGTGCCACCACCACGCGGGACAATGGTGAGCCCTAGATCAATACAGTCTTTGACCATCTTGGCCATTTCGGCCTCTGTATCAGGGGTCAACACCACGAAGGGGTATTCCACCCGCCAGTCGGTGGCGTCGGTCACATGCGACACACGCGACAAACCATCGAATTTGATGTTGTCAGAGGCGGTGTGCTTCTTGAGCAAGCGCTCGGTTTTTTTGCGCAAAGCGGCAATCGCTTCAAATTGAGCGTTGAAGCTTTCAATGGCGCGCGAGGCGGCCACCAGCAACTGCCCCACCGAAGCATCACGTTCCGCGTCTTCATTGGGCGTGCGGCGACGCTCCACTTCACCCAAACGATGGTGCAAAGCCTCTACCAGCTGGTGGCGACGCTTGGGGTTGTCCAGCAAGTCGTCTTGCAGGTAGGGGTTGCGTTGCACGACCCAGATATCACCCAACACCTCGTAGAGCATACGGGCCGAGCGTCCGGTACGGCGTTCCTGGCGCAAGCGCAGCAGCAACTCCCAGGCCTCGGCACCCAGCAGACGCAGCACGATTTCGCGGTCGGAAAACGAGGTGTAGTTGTAAGGGATTTCGCGCAGCCGTGGACTCTCTTCGGCCATGGACAGCAAGTGGTTCAGCGAGGTAGGAGCGTTCATTTTGGAGGGTGCGCGAGAGGGGTTTGAATGTTACCGCAGGGTATCTCCCTACGGGTTGTGCGCCATTCAGCGACGCCAGGCTTGGCACATCAGCCATTGGGTGCTGGCAGACACCAGCACCAGGGCACCCCAAGTAACCATCTTGCCGTCCACGCCCCACAGCGCCAGCCCACCCAACAACACGGCCACACCCAACAAACCGTTGGTTAACACTTGCGCACGCATGGACCAAGGCGCTTTGGGCAGGCCCACACGCACCATGGCACGCGCACACAGCGCGCACAGGAGGGCCAAACACCAGGCGGGTGCCATGAAATTGAGGACGTGGAAGAGTTGCTCGTAAGGACCCATCGGTAAATTTTATAATCGACAGTTATGGCAGTCTGGGCTCTTGGCCTCAATCACAACACAGCCCCGCTGGATCTGCGGGGTCGCTTCGCCTTTGCGGTCGATCAAATGGGCCCCAGCCTCACCACGCTGCGCAACACCTTCAGCGGCGAGAGCGAGGTGGCCATTTTGTCCACCTGCAACCGCACCGAAATTTACGGGGCAGGCACGCACCACCAAATGCAACAAACCCTGGCATGGCTGGCCCAATCGGGCGGCGTGCCCATGGCTGCCCTGCAAGGCCACACCTATGAACTGATGGAGAGCGAAGCAGCACGCCATGCGTTTCGCGTAGCCAGTGGCCTGGATTCGATGGTGTTGGGTGAACCTCAGATCTTGGGCCAGATGAAAGACGCGGTGCGTGCCGCCTCTGAAGCCGGCGCCCTGGGCACCACCTTGAACCAGCTGTTTCAACGTTCATTTGCAGTGGCCAAAGAGGTGCGCAGCTCGACCGAAATTGGCGCGCACTCCATCAGCATGGCGGCGGCGGCGGTGCGTTTGGCAGGGCAGCTGTTTGAAGACTTGGCTCAAACCAAAGTGCTATTTGTGGGAGCAGGGGAAATGATTGAGCTGTGCGCCACTCACTTCGCAGCCAAGCAACCCAAGTCGTTGGCCATTGCCAACCGCACCCTGGAGCGTGGCGAAAAACTGGCCCTGCAATTTGGCGGCGAGGTAATGCGCTTGTCTGACCTGCCTCAGCGGTTGCATGAATTTGACATCGTGATCAGCTGCACCGCCAGCACCCTGCCTTTGATTGGCTTGGGTGCCGTCGAGCGGGCCCTGCGCCAGCGCAAGCACCGCCCCATGTTCATGGTCGATCTGGCCGTGCCACGTGACATCGAGCCTGAGGTCAAGTCACTCGAAGACGCCTACCTCTACACCGTGGACGATTTGTCAGAGGTGGTGCAAACCGGCCAAGCCAACCGCCAAGCAGCGGTGGCCCAAGCCGAAGCCATCATCGATGTGGGCGTACAAAACTTCGCCCATTGGCTGGAGCAACGCAGCAACGTACCGCTGATTCAGCAACTCAACGCCCAAACCGACGAGTGGCGAGACGCCGAACTGGCACGTGCTCGCAAACTGCTGGCCAAAGGCGATGACGTGGAAGCCGTGCTTGAAGCCCTCTCGCGGGGTTTGACCCAAAAAATGCTGCACGGCGCCATGACTGAACTGCATGCAGGTGACGTCGCGTCACGTGAACACGCACGCCAGGCCATTGAGCGCTTCTTTTTGCGCAGCAAGCCATGACCCCCCATGTTCATCACCCCGTTCGTGCGCCTGCCCTGCCTTGGGTGACGGCAGCCTGATGCCATGAAAGCCTTTCTGCGCGCTCAACTGGAGCGCTACGCGCAACGCCTGGCTGAGCTGGACTTTTTGTTGTCGCGTGAAGACATCATGAAGGACATGACGCAGTTCCTCGCCTTGTCGCGCGAGCACACCGACGTCACCGCAACCGCCGGGCGTTATGCACGCTACCAGCAACGTGAATCTGACCTGCACGCGGCGCAACAAATGCTGCAAGACGGTGCCGATGATCCCGACATGCGGGCCATGGCAGAAGAAGAAGTCACCCACGCCCAAGCCGAGTTGACGCAGCTAGAAACCGAGTTGCAGCGCATGCTGCTGCCCAAAGACCCAGATGATGCACGCCCCGCTTTTTTAGAAATTCGCGCTGGCACAGGTGGCGATGAGTCGGCCCTGTTTGCTGCCGATTTGCTGCGCATGTACACCCGCTACGCAGAGCGTCAAGGTTGGCGCAGCGAACTGGTCAGCGAATCGGCCAGCGACTTGGGCGGCTACAAAGAAGTGGTGGTGAGACTGGAAAGCCCCAGCGGCACAGACGGTGTGTATGGCCAGCTCAAATTCGAATCGGGTGGCCACCGCGTGCAGCGTGTGCCAGCGACCGAAACCCAAGGCCGCATTCACACCAGCGCCTGCACGGTGGCGGTGATGCCAGAGCCCGATGAGGCGCAAGCGGTCAAGATCAACCCGGCAGATCTGCGCATCGACACCTACCGTGCCAGCGGCGCGGGTGGCCAGCACATCAACAAGACCGACTCGGCAGTGCGCATCACCCACTTGCCCACCGGCATCGTGGCCGAGTGCCAAGACGGACGCAGTCAACACAGCAACAAAGCCCAAGCGCTGCGGGTGTTGACAGCGCGCATCCAAGAAAAAGAGCGCAGCGAACGTGCGGCCAAAGACGCTGCGTTGCGCAAAGGCCTGATTGGCAGCGGTGACCGCAGCGACCGCATTCGCACCTACAACTTTCCCCAGGGACGCTGGACGGACCACCGCATCAACCTCACGTTGTACAAGCTCAACCTGATCATGGAGGGTGACTTGGCTGAGCCCTTGCAGGCCTTGCGGCACGCCCATGAAGCCGAGCAATTGCAAGCACTGGACCCGGGCACGCCATGACGTCAGCGAACGTTCAAAGCGCCCTCACCTGGGCTCAACAACAAGGCGTGACGCGTCTGGAAGCCCAAATGCTGTTGTTGCACAGCGTGGGCCGTGACTTGCATGACAGGGTTTGGCTACTCAGCCATGACACCGAAACCCTCGATCCCCTCGCGCACCTGGCTTTTCAGGCGCAGGTAGCGCGTCGCCTGGCGCACGTTCCGCTGGCCTACATCACCGGTCAGAAAGAGTTCTTTGGCCTGTCTTTGCAAGTGGATGCGCGCGTGCTCGACCCCCGCGCGGACACCGAGGTGCTGGTGGAATGGGCCTTGAGTTGCTTGGCCGATATTCCCTCACCCCAAGTGGTGGACTTAGGCACAGGCAGTGGCGCGATTGCACTGGCCCTCAAGCACAGTCGCTCTGAGGCCCAGGTCTGGGCGGTTGACCTGAGCGCTGACGCCCTGGCTGTGGCACAGGCCAATGCCGATCGGCTGGCCCTGTCTATCACTTGGCGCCAAGGCGCGTGGTGCGCGCCGCTGGGCGAGGCACAGTTTGACGCCATCGTGTCTAACCCACCGTATGTGGCGGACCACGACCCGCACCTAGAGCACTTACAGCACGAACCCTTGCAAGCCCTCACTTCTGGCCACGACGGCTTGAACGACATTCGACAGATCGTGCAACAAGCGGGCTCACACCTTCGCCCCGGCGGCTGGCTGCTGATGGAGCATGGCTTTGACCAAGCCTTGGCCGTACATGATCTGCTGCTCAACGCTGGGTTTGAACAGGTGCAAAGCCGCCCTGACCTTGCGGGCATCTTGCGCTGCACCGGCGGGCGCTGGCCGACAATGAAATAATCTGGTTTTAGTTTGGAGAGTGACGATGAGTGATGTGCAACAACGCATTGATGACCTGGTCAAAAGCAACGAGGTGCTGCTGTTCATGAAAGGCAGCGCCAGCTTCCCGATGTGCGGCTTCTCGGGCCGTGCGATTCAAATTTTGAAGGCCTGCGGTGTTGAGCCCAAAGCCATCAAAACCGTGAACGTGCTGGATGACGCCGAGATTCGCCAAGGCATCAAGGAATACAGCAACTGGCCCACCATTCCGCAGCTCTACGTCAAGGGCGAGTTCATTGGCGGCTCAGACATCATGATGGAGATGTACGAGTCGGGCGAACTGGCCAAAGCCTTGAACGGCTAAAACATCACCTCGCTAGCGAGGCCGCCAGGCCTTGCTGGCTGACAGCACCGCCGTGGGGTAAGCGCTTTGCCCACGGCTGCCGTTGTAGCGGCTCAGTGCCAGCGCCAAATCACCGTGCTCCAAGTTGAGGTAGTGGCGCAAGATCACGCAACCAAAGCGCACATTGGCCTGGGCATGGAACAGCTGACTGGCGTCGCCGTCTGACAGCACGCGCGTCCAAAACGGCATCACCTGCATGTAGCCACGCGCGCCCGCCCTGCTGATGGCAAATTTTCGAAATCCGCTTTCCACCTGAATCAGCCCCAGCACCCAGGCTGGGTCGAGTCCTGCACGCTGGCTCTCGTACCAGACGGTGTGCAAAAACTCGCGTTGCAAGCTGTCGGCATCCAATTCATGGTTGGGTGTGGCAGAGCTTTGCCCGACGTTTGTCTGGGCGCGCGCACTGGGCGAGCCTCTCGGACGCAGACGCTGTCGCAACACGTTTTGGGTATGCGCCAGCCAGGCTGCAAAGGTTTGCTCAGACTGCACGTCAGCGTGCACAAGTTCAGGTGGGCCTTGCTGCGTGACCGCAGCACTCAAGGCGGTGCGCACTGCGTCAGCCAGCGGTTCTTCACGCTGGGGACCGGCTTGGGCGCACAAAGCCGACAGGGCCAATACGAGAGGGAGCAGTACAGGACGGGTATTTTTCACTCGGTCAGTTTACGCAGGGCATCGTCATATGGCTCAGATGCGAGAACAATGAACACCAACCTTGACCATATTTACCCAGATCAACGCCGTTACTTGCAGCAGATTGCAAAGCAGATAAATACAGAACAGTACAAAATTGCCTTCACCAATTTTCCCGCATAGGAGCTTCTTATGAATCGCATTGGGTTTCTTGTAAGTCTGCTGCTGACCATCAGTTCTGCACACGCAAACGATGCATTGCCGATTTTTGACGCGCACCTGCACTACAGCCACGATGCGTGGGAGCGGATTTCGCCTGAAGAGATCGTGACCATGCTGCGCAAGAACGGAGTACGCCGTGCCATGGTGTCAAGTTCAAGCGATGAGGGCACGCAAAGGCTGTATGCGCAGGCACCTGACTTGATCATTCCTGCATTGCGGCCCTATCGCAATCGCGGCGAAACCAGCACTTGGTTCCGCAGTGACACCATGGTGGCGCACCTGGAGGACCGGCTCAAGCGCTACAAATACGCCGCAATTGGTGAGTTTCATATCTTTGGTGCTGACATGGATTTGCCCATTCCACGGCGCATGGTGCAGTTGGCCAAGGAGCACCAGTTGTTCTTGCATGCGCATTCAGATGCAGATGCTGTCACACGTATTTTTCAGCAAGACCCCGATGCGCGGGTGCTGTGGGCGCATTCGGGTTTTGATACGCCCGCCAAGGTGCGCGAGATGTTGCGCAAGCACAAACACCTGTGGGCCGATTTGGCGTTTCGCAGCGATCATGGCAACGGGGGCAAGGTAGACCCCGAGTGGCGTGCAGCGTTCATGGAGTTTCCTGATCGGTTTTTGGTGGGCACTGACACCTACACGCCGGAACGTTGGTTGTACGTACCTGAGCATGCGCGTTGGTCACGCCAGTGGTTGCAAGACTTGCCACCGCCAGTGGCAGAGCGCATTGCCTACAAAAATGGTGAAGCCTTGTTTGGCCAGATGGTCAAGCCATGATTGCCCCATCCAATCGGGCGGTTGCAACACTTGGCTTGGTACTGCTGTGCTGGGCCAATACAACGTATGCAGGGTGCGAGAAGGGGCCTGACATACAAGTGGCCCAGTCAGGTGAATTGCAAGTGGCGTTTCGCACCACGCCCTCTCCCGTGAAAGTGGGGCAACCTTTTGGGCTGGTAGCAGAGGTGTGTGCGCCACCCGGCGTTGTGGTGTTTGACCTGAAAGTGGATGCGCTGATGCCTGCGCACAAGCATGGCATGAACTACCGGCCCCAGGTGTCGCGCGGCAGTGGGGATCAGTTCCAGGTCACTGGTTTGTTGTTTCACATGCCGGGTCGCTGGCAATATGTGTTTGAGGTGCAAACGTCCAAAGGGGGCGAGACGCTGCGCTTGGATGACAACCTGCGGTAAGGCCATCATGAGCTATGGTTTCTCTGCGCGAATGAACGGCTTGTGGTGGGCATGGCTACTGGTGGCGTTGGTACCTGCGACGCATGCCGCGCCAGCATTCACGCAGGAGGAACGGCAGGCCATCTTGTCGCATGGTCCCTGGCCTTTGAAGCGGGAAAACGATGCGTCCAACCACGTCTCGGGCAAACCAGCAGCGATTGCGCTGGGCCGCGCACTTTTTTTTGAGGCGCGTCTGTCACCAAGAGCGGACATGTCATGTGCCAGTTGTCACCAACCCGCCCGAGGCTTGGCGGATGGTTTGCCACTGGCGAAAGGCGCTGTCGGTCAATCCCCCTTGGTGCGTCATACGCCAAGTCTGTGGAATGTGGCGCACACGTACTGGCTAGGCTGGGACGGCGGTTCGGACAGCCTGTGGTCGTTCGCGCTTCGGCCTTTGTTGAGCCCTCAGGAGATGGGCGCCACTGCGACGCATGTGGCTGACCTGCTGAGAAGTGATGCCACGCTGGCGCACCAGTACCAACAGGCATTTGGCGTGACACAGCTGTTACATCCATCGCTCAACGACGCTGATGAGGTGCGGCTTGTCAATGCAGCCAAGGCACTGGCGGCCTACATGGAAACCTTGCAGTCAGGCAAAAGCAGCTTTGACCTGTTGCGTGATGCGCTGGCACGCCATGACGCGCGCGCCGCCGCACGTTACCCACCAGCAGCAAGACGAGGCTTGTCGATTTTCATGGGCAAGGGCCAATGCCATGTCTGCCATGTTGGTCCCATGTTTTCGAATGGCGAGTTTCATGACGTGGGGGTACCGTATTTTGTGGCGCGCGGACAGGTGGATGCAGGTCGCCACGCAGGTGTTCGCTTGGTGCGCGAGGACGCGCACAACCGTCTGGGTGTCTGGTCTGACGACGTCACACGCGCTTCAGGAGAGCGCACCCGGCACTTGACGGAGCATCACAGCCAATTTGGTCAGTTCAAGGTGCCGTCGCTGCGCAATGTGGCGCGCACGGGGCCCTATATGCACAACGGCAGTCTGGCCACTTTGCAAGATGTGGTGAAACACTACTCAGCGCTGAACGAAGAGCGGTTACACCAAGATGGAGAAGCTTTGCTCAAACCCCTGCACTTGAGCGCGCAGGAGGCACATGACTTGGTGGCGTTCTTGGAGACTCTCACCAGTTTGGAGCTATCCCCTCCGAAAGCTATTGATCGCCCCAAGCGACAAGCATCGCACCGATAAGCTATTGCGCAATATCGGAGAAGGACACGCTTGTCACACGCTGAGTTTGGCTTTCACAAAGGCCAGTACATCAGCAGCGGGCACTTTGGTGGCTTCAGGGTCTCGGCGGTTTTGGTATTCCACCAAGCCGTCTTTGAGGCCTTTGTCGCCGATGGTCACGCGGTGCGGCACGCCAATGAGTTCCCAATCGGCAAACATGGCGCCAGGGCGCTCGCCACGGTCGTCCAAGATAACGTCCACACCAGCAGACATGAGGTCTGCATAGAGCTGTTGGGCAGCGGATTTGACCTCTGCACTGCGGTCCATGCCGATGGGGCAGATCACCACCGTGAAGGGGGCAATGGCGTCGGGCCAAATGATGCCGCGCGCGTCATGGTTTTGCTCAATGGCAGCCGCTGGCAAGCGGGTGATGCCAATGCCGTAACAGCCCATTTCCATGAATTGGGGTTTGCCGTTTTCATCCAGGAATGTGGCGTTCATGGCTTGGCTGTATTTGGTGCCGAGGTAGAACACATGGCCCACTTCGATGCCACGCTCAATGGCCAACACACCTTGCCCGTCGGGGGAAGCATCACCAGCCACCACGTTGCGCAGGTCGGCCACGAGGCTGGGCTCGGGTAGGTCACGGCCCCAGTTGACGCCGGTGTTGTGAAAGTCCACCTCGTTGGCTCCACACACCCAGTTGCTCATCACGGCGACGTCGCGGTCTGCCACCACTTTGAGAGGCTGTTTCAAGTTGACGGGGCCTAAGTAGCCGGGCTTGCAGCCAAAGTGGCTGTCAATTTCGCCAGCGGTTGCAAAACGGAAACCACCCTCAAAGCCGGGCAATTTGCCCACTTTGACTTCGTTCATGTCGTGGTCGCCGCGCAAGAGCAAAAGCCACACTTGCGACTTGACGACTTCGCCTGTGTCGTTGAGCGTGTCCGTCGCCAACACCAGCGATTTGACGGTGGTGTTCAAGGGCACATTCAACAAAGCCGCCACGTCTTCGCAGGTGCTTTTGCCTGGGGTGGCGGTTTTGGTCAGTGCTTGCGACGCAGCACCACGGGCTTGCGCGGGTGCCAGGGCCTCGGCCTTTTCCATATTGGCGGCGTAGCTGCCGGTGGGGCAATAGACGATGGCGTCTTCGCCTGTGGCAGCGATCACCTGAAATTCTTCACTCAAGTCGCCACCAATGGCACCACTGTCTGCAGCCACGGCACGGTATTGCAAACCGAAGCGGTCAAAGATTTGACGGTAGGCCTGCGCCATGACTTGGTAGCTGGCTTTGGCAGCGGTTTGGTCGCGGTCAAAACTGTAGGCATCTTTCATGATGAACTCACGCCCACGCATCAGGCCAAAGCGGGGACGACGTTCGTCACGAAATTTGGTCTGAATTTGGTAGAAGTTTTTGGGCAACTGTTTGTAGCTGCGCAATTCTTGGCGAGCAATGTCAGTCACCACTTCTTCGCTGGTGGGCTGAACCACGAAGTCGCGACCATGACGGTCTTTGATACGCAACAACTCAGGGCCCATCTTCTCGAAGCGTCCGGTTTCTTGCCACAACTCGGAGGGTTGGACCACGGGCATGCTGAGTTCAACAGCACCCGCGCGGTTCATTTCGTCGCGCACGATGGCCTCCACCTTGCGAATCACACGCAGGCCCATGGGCATGTAGTTGTAAATGCCAGCGCCCAGTTTCTTGATCAAGCCCGCACGCATCATGAGTTTGTGGCTCACCACTTCGGCGTCGGCGGGGGCGTCTTTGAGGGTGGAGATGAGGAACTGAGAGGCTTTCATAGCGGCACAAAAATACGTGATGTCAGAGGGAAATCAGGGTGAGTCCTGAGGTGAGCACAGCAGCTCTGTGCATAATGGACTCAGTTTAAAAAATTTGAGGTTTGATTATGCTTGACCGAGAAGGGTTCAGACCCAACGTCGGCATCATCTTGCTCAACCAGAAAAATCAGGTGTTTTGGGGCAAGCGCATACGCACCCACAGTTGGCAGTTTCCGCAAGGCGGCATTGATCGAGGCGAAACCCCCGAGCAAGCCATGTTCCGCGAACTGCACGAAGAAGTGGGGCTCAAACAAGAGCATGTGCGTATCGTGGCCCGAACCCGCGACTGGTTGCGCTATGAGGTGCCAGACCGGTTCATCCGACGCGATGCGCGCGGCTTTTACAAAGGCCAAAAGCAGATTTGGTTTTTGCTGCAATTGATGGCGCCCGATCATTCATTGAACTTGCGCGCCACCAACCATCCCGAGTTCGACGCTTGGCGCTGGAACGACTACTGGGTGCCACTGGATGTGGTGGTGGAATTCAAACGTGGGGTGTACGAAATGGCGTTGACCGAGCTGTCACGTTATTTACCGCGCCAAGAAGGCCGCAACCGCTATTTGCGCGGAATGAATCACATCCAGCAAGAAATGAATGTGGGCACGAAACAATTTGGCATGTCCATCAGCATAGAGTTGCCACCGGGTGCCAGTTTCGACCCAGACCCTCAGTCTGCACTCAAACAAGGTGATTGAAAAAACTGCGAAGGCCTCAGGCCTTCGTGCCGACTAAGCTCAAACGAGTTTGGTGAGCACCAAGTTGTCGCGGTGCACCATCTCGGCCTCTGCCACATAGCCGAGCAGTTGCTCCACATCCGCAGAGGGCTTGCGGCACAACAAGCGTGCTTCAGCCGCAGCGTAGTTAGCCAGGCCACGGGCCACTTCGTGACCATGAGAATCCAAGATGGCGATCACTTCACCGCGTGAAAAGTCGCCATCCACACCCGTCATGCCAATCGGCAACAAGCTCTTGCCCTCATGCTGCAACTTACCCACAGCGCCATCGTCGATGGTGACGGAGCCGCGCAGTTGCAGGTGGTCGGCCATCCACTGCTTGCGAGCTTGTTGCTTTTGGGTCGGTGCGACCAACAAGGTGCCGATCGCCTCGCCTTGGGTCAAACGCACCAAAGCATCAGGCTCGCGTCCCCAGGCGATCACGGTAGACGCACCAGAACCTGCAGCGCGTTTGGCAGCCAAAATTTTGGTGATCATGCCACCTTTGCCAATGCTGGAGCCAGCGCCTCCGGCCATGTCTTCCAGTGCAGCATCTCCTGCGCGGGCTTCGTGCACAAACGTGGCAGCTGGGTCGCGGCGTGGATCAGCGGTGTAAAGACCTTTTTGATCGGTCAAGATGATCAAGGCATCGGCCTCTACCAAGTTGGCCACCAAGGCGCCCAAGGTGTCGTTGTCACCAAATTTGATTTCGTCGTTGACCACGGTGTCGTTCTCGTTGATCACCGGCAGAACGCCGTGGGTCAACAAGGTCAGCAAGGTGGAACGGGCGTTGAGATAACGCTCGCGGTCCGCCAAGTCGGCATGGGTGAGCAAGACTTGGGCAGAACCCAAACCGTTCTCGCGCAGCTTGGTCTCATACATCTGAGCCAAGCCCATTTGTCCTACGGCAGCCGCCGCTTGTAGTTCGTGCAACTCGTGGGGACGGCTGGTCCAGCCTAAACGCTTCATGCCTTCAGCAATGGCACCACTGGAGACCATGATGACCTCTCGGCCATCGCGTACCAACACGCCCAGTTGACGGCACCACTCACCAATCGCGTGCTCATCCAAGCCACGGCCTTCGTTGGTCACCAGGCTAGAGCCGACCTTGACCACGATGCGACGCGCGTCGCGTAACAAGTGGGTAGAGGTGTGGGTCATGTGAATGAAAGTTAGACCGCGGGATCGACAAAGCGCGGGTCGACATACTCCGGTGGCTGTTCCGACACCTGTTGCGCTTTGATGTGCTTGTAAATTTCTTTGATCAAAGGTTCGCATCCCTCGCGCGTGAGCGCTGAAATTTGAAACACAGGACCTTTGTACTTGAACCGTTTGACGAAGTCAGCCACCACCGCTTCGCGTTCATCAGCGGGCACCATGTCGAGCTTGTTCAAGACCAGCCAACGTGGCTTGTCATACAAGGCTTTGTCGTATTTTTTCAGTTCTGCCACGATGGCTTTGGCTTGCTTGACCGGATCCACACCGTCATCAAACGGTGCAATGTCCACAAGATGCAGCAACAAACGTGTGCGCTGCAAGTGACGCAAGAACTGATGACCCAGTCCGGCACCATCGGACGCACCTTCAATCAACCCCGGCACATCGGCCACCACAAAGCTTTGCTCAGGCCCTACACGAACAACACCTAAATTAGGATGCAAGGTGGTGAAGGGGTAATCGGCAATTTTTGGACGCGCGTTGGAAATGGCGGAGATCAGCGTGGACTTGCCGGCATTGGGCATCCCCAGCAACCCCACATCGGCCAGCACTTTGAGCTCTAGTTTGAGTTCCTTTTTTTCACCCGGCCAGCCCGGCGTTTTTTGGCGGGGTGCACGATTGATGGCGCTTTTAAAGCGCATATTGCCAAAGCCACCATCGCCCCCTTTGGCGATGGTGATCACCTCGCCGGGAGTAAGCAACTCGTACAACACATCGCCAGTTTCAGCGTCAGTGATGATGGTGCCCACGGGCATTTTGAGGGTGATGTCGTCACCGGCATGACCGAACATGTCGGAACCTAAACCGTGCTGGCCACGTTTAGCTTCGTGACGGCGAGAAAATCGGAAGTCGACCAACGTGTTGAGGTTCGGGTCCGCGACGGCAAACACGTGGCCGCCTCGACCACCGTCACCGCCATTGGGGCCACCAAACTCTTTGTACTTCTCATGGCGAAACGAGACACAGCCGTTCCCCCCATCACCAGCGGCAATGTCGATATAGGCTTCGTCAACGAATTTCATGGATGTCTTAAAGTAGTAAAGCCCCGACAGGTCGGGGCTTTGTCACAAGTCAGTTCGATGGAATCAAACGGGTGTGATGTTGACCATGTGCTTGTTCAAAGCGCCTTTGACGCCGAACGACACGTGGCCGTCCACCAAAGCGAACAAGGTATGGTCTTTGCCCACGCCGACATTGGTGCCGGGGTGAAATTTGGTACCACGTTGGCGCACGATGATGGCGCCTGCAGTGATCAACTCACCACCGAACGCTTTGACACCGAGCATTTTGGGCTTGGAATCGCGCCCGTTTCGCGTAGAGCCGCCGCCTTTTTTCTGTGCCATGTCAAATGCTCCTTAGCCGTTGATGGAAGCAATCTGCAATTCAGTGAATTGCTGACGATGCCCTTGGCGCTTTTGGTAGTGCTTACGACGACGCATTTTGAAAATGCGCACTTTGTCGTGCTTACCGTGAGACAACACTGTGACTGTGACAGTTGCGCCGGACACCAAGGGTGTGCCGATCTTGAGTTCAGCGCCGTTACCGACTGCCAACACTTGATCGATCACAATCTCTTGGCCAACGTCCGCAGCAATCTGTTCTACTTTAATTTTTTCGCCAGCAGCAACACGATACTGTTTGCCACCGGTTTTTATGACCGCGTACATGTAAGACCTCTAGATAAAATCTGAGTGAACTCTACGGACGGATTTCCGCAGAGCCAAAAATTATAGCAGCTCTCTGCCTCTTGTGCAGATCAACTAGGCTACGCGCAGTACCATCCCTATAATCAGTAAGCTTTTCATTGGTTTAAGGCTCTACTTGTCGACAGCACCCTCCTCCGCTTTGTCCCTGATTTCTGCCGATATGGCAGAAGTCGACCGCGTCATCGCCCAACGCTTGGATTCTGGCGTGCCATTGGTGGGGCAAGTTTCTCAGTACATCATTTCCGCCGGTGGCAAGCGCATCCGACCTGCGTTGCTATTGTTGATGGCCGGTGCCATCGGCTATACAGCCTCGCAACGCTTTAATTTGGCAGCCGTGGTTGAATTCATTCACACAGCCACTTTGCTGCACGACGATGTGGTAGACGAATCTACATTGCGACGCGGCAGGCCTACTGCAAACGAGTCTTTTGGCAACCCCGCCAGTGTGCTAGTAGGTGATTTTTTATATTCACGCGCTTTCCAAATGATGGTCGATTCAGGCGAAATGCGCGTCATGGAAATATTGGCCGATGCGACCAACGTGATCGCAGAGGGTGAGGTCATGCAATTGATGAATATGCATGACGCATCCTTGGATGAAGCTGGCTATTTGCGCGTCATTCGCTCGAAAACAGCCAAGCTCTTTGAAGCCAGCACCCGCCTAGCCGCAGTGATTGCACAGAGCTCACCCGAAGTGGAGGCCGCATGTGCCGAATACGGACAAGCTCTGGGTACGGCATTTCAAGTGATTGACGATGTGCTGGACTACGATGGCGATGCCCAAGAATTAGGAAAAAATTTGGGGGATGATTTACGCGAAGGCAAAAACACCTTGCCGCTGATCATTGCCATGCAGCGTGGAACGCCACAAGAAAAAGAAACCATTCAACGCGCTATTGAAAATGGCGAAATGGATGGTTTGGACGAAATTATTCAAATCGTTCGTCGCACAGGTGCGCTAGACGCAACCCGGGCCGCTGCAAGCGCTGAAGCAGAACGCGCCATTGCGGCGCTGGGCATATTGCCGAAAGGCCCCTATCAAGAGGCCCTACATGATTTGGCGGCCCAGTTACTGGACCGCCGGAGCTAGTTATTCTTGGGGTGTGGCTGCCACAGCGATCAACGCCGAATCCAAGGTACCGGAAGCCTTCAAGGCTTGCACCCAAGAAGGGGAAACACCACGGCCCGTCCAAGTCTGCTCGGGATTGGCAGGATTGCGGTATTTAGGCGCTACTTTCTTACCTGCCAAAGCTCCTTTTTTGGCAACGCGAACAGCCTTGACCTTGGCGGGTTTGACAGTACCCATGGCTTTTGCAATATCAGCAGCAGTGATACCCGCCTCTTTTGCCATTTGAACAATTTTGCCCAGCACTTTGTCATTTGTTTTTGCCATCAAAGCTTTTTCGCGCTTTTCCAAAATTTCACGGTCTTTGCGCAATTTGGCCAATTGAGCGGCTATGGTGGTACGTGCCATGAGTGATCTCCAATAAAAAAATAAATATATATTTAGATTATATACATGATATTTAATTATTCAATAAGATAAAAACCAGCATCAATACCAATGAATTGAATTTAATTCATTGGTGTGGATTTAAAAAATCAGACAAAAATATATCCAATATGGAATTTAAATATCATTTTTGAAAATATGCCATGTCGATAGATGCGGGCATGCGGATACAAATACATGCTGTCAGTTACTCAACCACCAGTCGGCAAGGCGCTTTGATGTTTTTTTCTTCGCGCTTTTCTTCGCAATATTTCATGGCACGTCGAGCTCCTTCCGCTGACATTTTGATGTGAATCGAACATCGAAAGACCATTTTGTCGCCATCGCTGTGACTATCAAATGCCGCAGCACAGTGGCTCATTTCCGTCATTTCAGGCTTGAGCTCTTTCCAAACAGAACGCAACGGATCGGGTAATTCTTTTAGAGGAATGGTGGGGAAAGGTCCTGCATGAACAATACCTGCAAGTGAAAAAGCCATCGTCAGAGCTGTCAGGAAACGCAAAGCAACTCCTTGGATTGAATGAAAAACGTAATTCATATCTACCTCTTGGTATTTTGTTAAGCCTTATAAATTTTAGGGCCTGGACTAAGCAGGGTGAGCCTTTAACCTTCTGAGATTGATCGACATCAACTCGCTCAAAGCCAAATACGACTTTGGGTTGATCCGCAAAGTCCTAGCGAGAGAGCGCCCGTGCCATCGCATGCGTTTGTTAAAATTATTCCTGTGAGGTCATGCAGTTCACCTTACAGCAGACATCGGGGTGTAGCTTAGCCTGGTAGAGCGCTACGTTCGGGACGTAGAGGCCGGAGGTTCGAATCCTCTCACCCCGACCAAATAGTCAAACAAATCCCCTGTTGCGTAAAGGCCAGGGGATTTTTTATGTGAGGTCCACTCGCTCCGCAGCAGCGGTCTGGGCTGAAAAATTCTGTATCACCGATTCAGAATTTGCATGCCAACTCCACCCAAAACCGTGCCGATGTCACCAGACGGCCCAGCAGTCAAAGCACTGGATGATTTGTTCCAGCAAGCATTGCTCAAAGGCGCCTCAGACATTCACATTGAAACCGGAGAAACCGATTTACGCGTTCGCTTTCGCATTGATGGTCTTTTGCGCGTAGTGGCTACGCCGCCCATGAGCTTGCGTGATGCGCTGGTTTCACGCCTCAAAATATTGGCACGCATGGACATCGCCGAAAAACGATTGCCTCAGGATGGACGAATTCAATATTCCCAGGCAGGGCAATTGGTGGATTTGCGAGTGAGTTCGTTGCCGACTATCCACGGTGAAAAGATGGTGGTACGAGTTTTAAATTTCAGCAAGAAACGACCCAACTTGAGCGATTTGGGTTACGAGATTGATGATCAGGCTCGCTTGTTAGCTGCCATTAAAAGCCCGCACGGTATGGTGCTCATGACAGGCCCGACAGGTTCGGGCAAAACGCTCTCACTCTACAGCTGCCTGGAGTTGTTAAATCGACCAGAAGTCAACATCTCCACCGTAGAGGATCCTTCTGAAATACACCTCCATGGCGCTAATCAGGTCAACATCAATGAGCGTGCTGGACTGACTTTCGCGCACACTTTGCGAGCTTTGATGCGACAAGACCCGGACGTGATCATGGTGGGAGAGGTTCGTGATTTGGAAACTGCCGAGATTGCCATTCAGGCTGCACAAACCGGGCATCTCGTCTTGTCGACTTTGCACACCAACGACGCCCCAAGCACCTTGGCTCGTTTACGACATATGGGCGTAGAGCCGTTCAATGTGGCAGCGAGCGTGGTGTTGATCACCGCGCAACGCCTGGTCAGACGATTGTGCGAAGCATGCAAAGCGCCCATGGAAGCGTCGCAGACGCAGTTCATTCGGGAAGCATTGACTGCAACACCTCAAACCATGTTTACCCTGGAAGATATTCAAACCCGTCCACTCTTCAAAGCCGTGGGATGCGATGCGTGCGATCAAGGCTACAAAGGACGTGTCGGTATTTTTCAAGTCATGCCCATCAGCGATGCGCTGCAAACCCTGATTTTGGACAACAGCGATGGACAGGCCTTGTCAGCACAAACTGCACGAGAGGGCATCCGTAACTTGCGCCAAGCCGGTTGGCTCAAAGTCTTGCAAGGCCTCACCTCGGCTCAAGAAGTCATGGCCTTGACGCACCATGGCTGATCCCGTCTTTCTTTGGCATGGCCATGACCGCGAGGCCCGCTTGGTCAAGGGCAAGATGCAAGTAGCGACCAAGCAAGAAGTCATTACCCAACTGCATGCGCAACGCATACGCCCAACACATGTGCGTCGTGAATTCAGTTTGCCCAACTGGTTAAAAACCAGCCCACGCATACGCCCAACAGAGATCACGCGACTGACGCGCCAGCTGGCCACCCTCTTGCAGTCGGGCGTGTCATTGCTGCAAGCGTTCGACATCATTGCGCGGGGGCTGCGTCGCCCGGCCATCAAAGCATTGGTTCAAGATTTGCGACATCAAGTGGAAAGTGGCATGGCTTTGAACCACGCACTACGCCGTCATGTGGTGTTTGACCCTTTGTTTTGCAACTTGGTCGCTGCCGGTGAAATGTCGGGCATGCTCGACACCATGCTGAGTCGCTTGGCACAGCATCGCGAAAAATCAGACGCCTTGCGCACAACCCTGCGTTCAGCTTTGGTCTATCCATGTGCGGTGCTCGTGATAGCCTTGGCCGTCATGGTATTTCTCTTGTCGTTTGTGGTGCCTGCGTTTCAAAACATCTTTGCGTCGTTTGACGCAGAGTTGCCCGCATTGACGCGTGGTGTGATCAAACTCAGCCAGGTCTGGCAGCAACACGGGGGAATACTTGTTGTTTTGTGTGCTTTGGTGATTTGGGGGACACAGCATCTGGTGCGCCATCGTCCCACACTGACATGGCATTGGCATGCCCTTGCACTGCGACTACCCGTGCTGGGCCGCTTGGTTCACCATGCCTGCTTGGCACGCTGGACACGCACACTCGCCACCTTGTTTGCAGCAGGTATCACGCTGACAGATGCACTGGAAGCCATCCAAGGTGTCACCGGGCATCTGCATTACCAGGCTGCCACTCAGTCGATGCGTGATGAACTGATGCACGGCAGCTCGCTGGCCCAAGCCATGAGTAAAAATGGGCGTTTGTTTTCACCAATGACTGTGCAAATGTGTGCCATTGGTGAAGAGTCTGGCTCGCTCGATCAGATGCTGGACAAAACCGCCACTTACTATGAGCACGAGGTGAGTGCCGCCGTGGCGCGCTTGTCCACGCTGCTGGAACCATTCATCATGGTGGTCTTGGGTGTGCTGATTGGTGGCATGGTGGTGGCCTTGTATCTGCCTATTTTTCAACTGGGACAAGTGGTGTGACAGAACTTAATTTTGGATCTGGTGTTTTGGTCGTCATCTTGGGCGTCCTCGTCGGCAGTTTTACGAATGTGCTCATTCATCGTCTGCCCCTGATGGTGATGAACCCCGTGGAATCAACACACGACGCGGCCGCACGCTATGACATTTGCCAACCCGTATCACATTGCCCGCAATGCCACACGCCCTTGCGGGCTTGGCACAACATTCCACTCTTGAGCTTTCTCTTGCTCAGAGGACGTTGCAGTTTTTGCCAACATCCCATTGGCTGGGTGTATCCAGCCATTGAAGCCGCAACAGGTTTGTTGTGGCTGGCCTGCGCCTGGCGCTGGGGCTTGACCCTCAACGCCTTGTGCTGGGCTTGGTTTGGCACCAGCTTGTTGGCCATGGCTGTGATCGATTGGCAAACGACATTGCTGCCCGACGACTTGACCCAAACCTTGCTATGGGCAGGGCTGATCGCCAGCGCCAACCACTGGGTCGCCATGCCGCTTGAAGATGCCGTCTGGGGCGCTGTGGCTGGCTATGCCTCGCTGTGGTCGGTTGCCTATGTCTTTGAGCAACTCACACACAAAGAAGGCATGGGAGCAGGTGACTTCAAACTACTGGCGGCACTGGGGGCTTGGCTTGGACCCCTGGCTCTGATTCCCCTGGTGTTGTTGGCCAGCACCGCAGGAGTTGTGGTGGGCCTGGTACTGAAAACACACAACAAATTGCACGAAGGTGGCTACCTGCCATTTGGTCCGTTCCTCGCTATCGCTGGAGGTCTATTGGCGTTATGCGGCGGTGAACGTGTCATGCGCTTGATCGGTTGGTAAGCAGGCCCCATCATGCCCTCCATCACAACCTCCCCTCTTCATTCAGTTCGCATTGGACTGACCGGTGGCATTGGCAGTGGCAAGAGCACAGTCGCTCAGATGTTGCTCAAGCGCGGCGCGGCTCTTGTGGATGCAGATGCCATTGCCCGTCTTGTGACGGCACCGGGAGGTGCTGCACTTGTCCCGATCAGCCAGCAGTTTGGCGCTCACTTTCTCACCGCTGAAGGCGCATTGGACAGGGACCAAATGCGTGTCCTCGTGTTCAACGACCCTCATGCCAAACGTGCGCTGGAAGCCATCATTCATCCCTTGGTCGCACAAGAAACCGAGCGTCAAGCAAACGCCGCCCTTGCAGCAGGTCGTCATACGGTGGTGTTTGATGTGCCTTTGCTGGTGGAGTCAGACCGGTGGCGTCAGCGGCTTGACCGCGTGTTGGTGGTGGACTGCCTGGTGGAAACACAAATTCAACGTGTCATGGCTCGCAGCGCCTTAAGCCAAGAGGCTGTACAACGCATCATCGATACTCAGGCCAAGCGACCAGCGCGTCTGGCTGCGGCAGACTGGGTGATCTTCAATGAGAAACTTAGCTTGGATGAGTTGCACGCAGAGGTTCTGAATTTGCCTCTGTAACCCAGGCGACTCTGCTCAGAAAACGAGATTTCAGAGGGTATGATCCATGCTGTCCAAAACGGCCCTCCGATCTATTCGTTTTACTGCGTGATTCTGTACGAACATCCCTTCAACGAACGTGTGCGCACCTATCTGCGCCTGGAACACCTGTTTCAGCGTTTCGAAGAACTGACCACACGCAACCACCCGGTGGACAACCACTTCGCGCTCACCACGCTGTTTGAGTTGGTTGAAGCAGGAGGCCGCACCGACCTCAAGTCAGACATCCTCAAAGACTTAGATCGTCACAAACAAATGTTCAATGGCCTGCGTGGTAACCCTTCGGTATCAGAACAGGCTTTGGACCAATTGCTCTATCAACTGGACCGCTGCTTTGATGCCATGAACAATGCCGTCGGCAAAATCGGTCAGTCCGTGACCGACAACGAATGGCTGACTGCCTTGCGCAACCGAGTGGCTATTCCCGGTGGTACCTGCTGCTTCGACCTGCCCGCCTACCACGCATGGCAACAACAAAGCGGTGACGCACGCCGTACTGATATCTTGCGTTGGGCCGAGAGCTTTCAACCGATGAACGCCTCCGTCAAGCTGCTGCTCACCTTGATGCGCGACACAGGCAACACGCAAAAAATGATGGCCATGGGTGGTCAGTTTCAACAGTCCCTCGCGCAGGGCAAGTTCCAACTCATGCGCGTCGCCATTGATCCCGCCCTGGGTCTGATTCCAGAAATTAGCGGCAACCGCTTGATGATTTGGGTGCGCATGATGCGCCAAGACGGCGATGGCCGTTTACAACCTAGCACTGACGATGTGCCGTTTGAAATGGCCTTGTGCGTTTGAGCCATGAGCACCGAGGTTCGCATTGTCAAATGTCCGCAGTGTGGCGGTCCTAGCCGGTACGAAACGGCCAACGTCTACCGACCTTTTTGTGGCGAACGTTGCCGCAATATTGACCTGGGTGCCTGGGCCAACGAAGAACACCGCTTGCCCGATCAAACGCCGCAAGACGATGCGGATTTCGAAAACACGCCCCTGCAGTAGGCGCTGGGTGAGTTAACCCTTGTTGATCACGCCTTGTGGGTGGCACCCACAAACTGGCGCTCTTGCGCGAACCACTGCAACACCGGCACCGTGCCTGGCAACACAGGCTCCACCACCACAGGCAATTGCTGCCAAGCAAAAGTTTGGGCTTCGCGCATTTGGAGCTCCCCCGTCCAATGGGTGACTTTGCAAAAGTTCAACTGAACCAAGGCATGCGGGTAGTCAATCACTTCGGTCTGCCATGGCTGGCAGTCGGTGATGGTGATACCGATTTCCTCTTGCAGCTCACGGCGCAAAGCCTCGGCCACCGTTTCACCCGCTTCAAGCTTGCCACCCGGAAACTCCCAATAACCCGCATAGGCCTTACCGGGCGGACGGGTGGTCATCAAAAACGCATGGTCATCACGAATCAGCACACCCACAGCTACTTGCACCAAGCCACGCTCCACAGAACGGGGTTGGTCTGCATCGACCACACGCACATGCGGAGATGTCATGATGTCGCGTCAAGCTTGGGCATGTTTGCCCGCGTAGTCACGGGCAAACTGGTAAGCCACGCGCCCACTGCGTGAACCACGCTCCAAAGCCCACACCAGGGCTTCTGGTCTGGCGCTTTCCACTTGCGCAGAAGGCACGCCAAACGAAGACAGCCACTGCGCCACGATGGTCAAGTATTCGTCTTGGCTAAATGGATAAAAGCTCACCCACAAACCAAAGCGCTCGGACAACGAAATCTTCTCTTCCACACCCTCGCCCGGGTGCACCTCACCGTCGTCGGTGTGGGTGTAGGTGAGGTTCTCTTTCATGTATTCGGGCAACAAATGGCGGCGGTTGCTGGTGGCGTAAATCAGCACATTGGGCGTTGCTGCAGCGACCGAACCGTCCAAGATGGACTTGAGGGCTTTGTAGCCTGGCTCACCATCCTCAAAGCTGAGGTCATCACAAAAAATCATGAACTTCTCTGGTCGTGTCGACACCACATCAATGATGTCAGGCAAGTCCGTCAAGTCGTCTTTGTCCACCTCAATCAGTCGCAAGCCGCGCGGCGAGTACTCGTTCAAACAGGCTTTGATCAGCGACGACTTACCCGTGCCTCGCGCGCCCGTCAAGAGCACGTTGTTAGCCGGCAAACCATTCACAAATTGCTCGGTATTGCGTTGAATTTTTTCTTTCTGTCCATCGATCTCTTGCAGATCTTTCAGCCCCAAGCTTGCCACATGACGCACGGGCTCCAAGCTGCCATGGCCACTGCTGCGCTTGCGGTAGCGATAAGCCACACTGGCTGACCAATCAGGTGCCGACAAAGGTTGGGGTAACACGGACTCAATGCGTGCCATCAGGGCTTCGGCGCGTTGCACCAAACGTTCAAGGGGGTGGTTCGACAAATCGTTCATTTCAGCTTCGGTAATCGGCATTGATGGTCACGTACTCGTGGCTCAAATCACACGTCCACACGGTGTCGCTGGCATGACCACGCCCAAGCACCACACGGACGGTGATTTCAGTTTGTTTCATCACACGTTGACCGTCTTCTTCGCGGTAGCTTGGGTGACGGCCGCCCTGAATGGCCACATGTACATCGTCTAAGTACAGGTCAATGCCTGTCTGGTCGAGATCAGCAATACCGGCATAACCAACAGCCGCCAAGATGCGGCCCAAATTCGGGTCGCTGGCATAGAAAGCCGTTTTGACCAAGGGTGAATGTGCGATGGCATAAGCCACCTGACGGCATTCGGCGCCATCACGGCCACCCTCGACCTGAATGGTGATGAACTTGGTCGCGCCTTCGCCATCGCGCACGATGGCTTGTGCCAACTGGCTGGCCACCTGCAACATGGCCTGGAACAAGGCCTGGCCTTCTGGGCTTTGCAGGCTGGTGATCGGTGCATGAGGCGCCTTGTTGGTGGCAATCACCACAAACGAATCATTGGTCGAGGTATCGCCGTCCACGGTCACACGGTTGAACGAGCCTTCCGCCAAGGCCAACGACAGCTCTTTCATCAACTCAGGGGCGACACATGCGTCCGTTGCCACAAAGCCCAGCATGGTGGCCATGTTGGGGCGAATCATGCCTGCGCCCTTGCTGATGCCCGTGATGCTGACGGTCGTGCCGGCCAGCTGCACCTGTGTGCTGGCTGCTTTGGGCACGGTGTCGGTGGTCATGATGCCCTCAGCGGCGTCTACCCACTGCTGAGCGCTAGTGCTGTGACCTGCGGCCGCAATGGCTGCGGGCAAACCCGCCATGATGCGGTCGTGCGGCAGCGGCTCCATGATCACACCGGTCGAAAAAGGCAACACCTGCTCTTGTGTAATATCCAGTGCTTTGGCCAAAGCCACGCAGGTGGCACGTGCACGCACCAGCCCAGGCTGACCCGTGCCAGCATTGGCATTGCCCGTGTTGATGAGCATGGCACGTATCCCTTGACCCGAAGCCAAGTGCTCACGACACACTTGCACCGGCGCGGCACAAAAACGGTTCTGGGTGAACACGCCACTGACCGACGCACCTTCGTCGATCAACACCACGGTCAAGTCTTTGCGATCGGCTTTGCGAATGCCGGCTTGTGTGACGCCAATGCGCACACCGGCAATGGCGTGCAAAGCCGAAGCAACTGGGGGAATCAAATGAACAGGCATAAAGATCAGGCCAATTGGCCGTGGCAGTGTTTGTATTTTTTACCGCTGCCACAAGGGCAAGGCTCGTTGCGACCCACCACCGGCACTTGAGCCGCAAAGGTCTGGGGATCCGCCGTGGTCTCGGCGACACCCGACTCATTGGGCGCGGTATACGTCACGTTGTGCAAACTTTCGGCACGGTCTTCCAGTTCACTGGCAGCTTGCTCAATTTGCTCGGTCGATTCGATCTTGACCGTCATCAGCACACGGGTGACTTCGTTTTTGACGGCATCCAGCAACTGACCAAACAACTCAAACGCTTCGCGCTTGTATTCTTGTTTGGGCTGTTTTTGGGCATAGCCGCGCAAATGGATGCCTTGACGCAAGTAGTCCAAAGCCGCCAGGTGCTCTCGCCAATGGCTGTCGATGTTTTGCAATAAGACCACGCGCATGAAGGGCGTGAACTGGTCGATGCCCACACGCTCCACCTTGGCCTGGAAAGCGGCGTGTGCCGCCGCAATTACCTGCGCCAAAATATCTTCATCGGTGATGGCTGTAGCTTTTTCAATCTCTTGCAGCAATGGCAGGTCAAGCTGCCACTCCTGTAACAAAGCGCGTTGCAGCCCCGCAATGTCCCATTGCTCTTCCACCGACTCATGCGGCACAAATTGACGGACCAAATCCGTGAAGCAACCTTCACGCAAACCCGCGATTTGAGCCGTCAAATCGGTCGCATCCAAAATGTCGTTGCGCTGCTGGTAGATCACGCGACGCTGGTCGTTGGACACATCGTCGTATTCCAACAGCTGTTTTCGAATGTCAAAGTTGCGTGCTTCGACTTTGCGTTGGGCGCTTTCAATGCTGCGTGTGACGATGCCCGCTTCAATGGCTTCGCCTTCAGGCATCTTCAAGCGGTCCATGATGGACTTGACGCGCTCACCCGCAAAAATGCGCATCAAGGCGTCATCCAAGCTCAGGTAAAAACGCGAAGAGCCTGGGTCACCTTGTCGGCCTGAACGCCCACGCAGTTGGTTGTCAATGCGACGTGACTCATGGCGCTCGGTGGCGATGATGCGCAACCCACCCAGTGACTTCACCAGTTCATGGTCTTTGGTCCACTGCACGCGCAAAGCGTCAATTTTTTGTTGCTTGGCTGTGGCGTCAAGGCTGTCATCCGCCTCCACCTCAGCAATCAGTTTTTCCACGTTGCCGCCCAACACAATGTCGGTCCCGCGACCGGCCATGTTGGTAGCGATGGTGATCATCTTGGCACGGCCTGCTTGCGCCACGATGTCAGCCTCGCGCGCGTGCTGCTTGGCGTTGAGCACTTGGTGGGGCAACTTGGCCTTCTCCAACATGCCCGCAATCAACTCCGAGTTTTCAATCGAGGTGGTGCCCACCAGCACCGGTTGACCGCGCTCGTAGCAGTCGCGGATGTCGTCAATTGCAGCTTTGTACTTTTCGTCGGTGGTCTTGTAGACACGATCGAGTTGGTCGTCACGACGGCTGATGCGGTTAGGTGGCACCACCACAGTTTCAAGCCCGTAAATTTCTTGAAACTCATAGGCCTCGGTATCGGCCGTCCCCGTCATGCCGCCGAGTTTGTTGTAAAGGCGGAAATAGTTCTGGAATGTGATCGATGCCAGCGTTTGGTTTTCCGCTTGAATCTCAACCCCTTCTTTAGCCTCCACCGCTTGGTGCAAGCCATCGCTCCAGCGGCGTCCCGACATCAGGCGTCCCGTGAATTCATCCACAATCACAATCTCGCCACCCTGGTTCACATAGTGCTGGTCGCGGTAATACAGGTGGTTGGCACGCAGCGCCGCATACAAGTGATGCATCAGGCTGATGTTGGCGGGGTCGTACAACGACGCACCTTCAGGCAACAGCCCGCGGCTGGCCAAAATGCGCTCGGCGTTTTCATGGCCCTGCTCGGTCATGAAAACCTGGTGCGACTTTTCATCGACCGTGAAGTCACCTGGCGTGATGATGCCTTCGCCTGTGCGTGGGTCTTCTTCACCAATTTGGCGCGTCAGCAGTGGCACCACTTGGTTGATCGCCACATACAGCTCGGTGTGGTCTTCCGCTTGGCCACTGATGATCAAAGGCGTACGCGCTTCATCGATCAAGATCGAATCCACCTCATCCACGATGGCGTAATTCAAACCTCGCTGCACCCGATCAACAGGCTCGTACACCATGTTGTCGCGCAAATAGTCAAAGCCGTATTCGTTGTTGGTGCCGTAGGTAATGTCTGCACGATAAGCCGCTTGCTTTTCTTCGCGCGGCATTTGCGGCAGGTTGATGCCTACCGACAGCCCAAGGAAGTTGTACAAGCGCGCCATCCATTGCGCATCACGGCTGGCCAAGTAATCGTTCACTGTCACCACGTGCACGCCTTGTCCGGACAGTGCGTTCAGGTAAACCGGCAACGTCGCAGTCAGAGTTTTGCCCTCGCCCGTGCGCATCTCTGCAATCTTGCCTTGGTGCAAAGCAATACCGCCCACCAGTTGCACATCAAAGTGGCGCATTTTCATCACACGCTTTGAGGCTTCACGCACCACGGCGTAAGCCTCTGGCAACAAAGCATCCAGCGTCTCGCCACCTTGGACACGTTGTTTGAACTCATCGGTCTTGGCTTGCAACGCCGTATCGCTGAGTTGCTCTAAGCCGGGCTCCAAAGCGTTGATTTGCGCGACGGTTTTACGGTACTGCTTGAGTAAGCGCTCATTGCGACTACCGAAAATTTGGGTGAGGAAATTGAAAGCCATGCGAGCGCTGCGGCGGCCTCTCTCTCATGCAAGACAGAGAGCCGCTTGATCCTTTGTGAAAGGCTGGATAGAAGCGGCGAATTTTAACCGTGCGCAGCCCCATAATTGGTCCATGGCCACCCGAGAACCACCTCATCCTGACACCCTTGCAGCTTACCGAGCCCTGGGATACAGCACAGCGCCAAAAACACGCACCATCTTGCGTGGCAGAGCCCAAACGCTGGAACAAGTTGTGGACTCGGCGCCCGGCTTGGCTCAACTCTCCGCCATCGCTCGCGATAACCAAAACAGATTGCGCGCTATCGCACCTTTGCTGCCCGTGTCCTTGCGCAGTTTGGTGCAATCGGGCTCAGTGGAAGGCGACACGTGGTGCCTGTTGGTACCCAACAGCGCAGTTGCAGCCAAACTGCGCCAAACCTTGCCCGCCTTGTGTGCACACCTGCGCACCAAAGGCTGGAATGTCACCACGATTCGTGTGAAAGTGAAATCACCCACTTGAATGGAAAAAGCCCACTGGGCTTGCGCACAGCGGACTTTTGTATGGTGCCGATTGTCGGATTCGAACTGACGACCTACCGCTTACAAGGCGGGTGCTCTACCAACTGAGCTAAATCGGCATGATCATTATTTTAGCCTCGAAGAAGGCTGTTTTTTATTTCACACGCGTGAGAGTTGGACGTCCGCTGGGAGATGTGGGATGTGGTGGCTCGTCACCATCGGCAGAAGACGCCTCTGCATGACTTGCATCGACAGCACTCAGTCCAGTACGGACAGGAGAAGTGGCTGTCTGCACAGGCGCGTCATCTGACTTCGCCACCGGCATCGGAAACGCCATACCCTGCCCGTTTTCTCGGGCGTAGATAGCCAGCACGCGACTCACAGGCACGATGATTTCACGGGCAGTACCCGCAAAGCGGGCCTTGAATTCAATGAACTCATTGCCCAAGGTCATGCTGCTGGTGGCGTCATAACTGACGTTCAACACAATCTCACCGTTCTTCACATACTCCATAGGAACTTGCACCGTCTCGTCCACCAACACCGCCACATAAGGCGTGAAGCCGTTGTCGGTGCACCACTCGTGCAAAGCACGCAGCAGATATGGACGGGTCGATGAAGCGTCGGGCGTATTCAGCATGCCAATTATTTGCGCATCACTTTTTCAGACGGCGTCAATGCTTCGATGTAGGCAGGGCGCGAGAAGATACGTTCCGCATATTTCAGCAACGGCGCAGCGTTCTTTGACAGCTCAATGCCATAGTGATCCAAGCGCCACAGCAAGGGGGCAATGGCCACATCCAGCATCGAGAAGTTATCGCCCAACATGTACTTGTTCTTCAAGAAGACTGGCGCCAATTGGGTCAAGCGGTCGCGAATGTGCGCGCGCGCCTTTTCCAAAGCCTTGTCATTGGCCTTGGCCACACGCGACTCCAGCGTCGACACGTGCGTGAACAGCTCTTTTTCAAAGTTCAGCAAAAACAAACGCACGCGTGCGCGGTCCACGGGGTCACCGGGCATCAGCTGAGGATGCGGGAAGCGCTCATCAATGTATTCATTGATGATGTTTGACTCGTACAAGATGAGATCACGCTCAACCAGGATAGGCACCTGGCCGTAGGGATTCATCACGTTGATGTCTTCGGGTTTGTTGTAGAGATCCACGTCACGAATCTCAAAGTCCATGCCTTTTTCAAACAGGACAAAACGGCAGCGATGAGAAAAGGGACACGTGGTTCCCGAGTAAAGCACCATCATGATGGGCAGCTCCTAAAAATCAAAAAGAGTGACAGGCTGACCTGTCACTCCGCGGGGTGATGACAGGTGCAAACCCATCACCGAAGTTATGTGATTACTTGATGTCTTTCCAGAACGAAGCGTTCAGGCGCCAAGCAATGAACATGAATCCAACCAAGAACAGCAGAACCCACACACCAATGCGAACACGGGTATTTTGAGCGGGCTCAGCCATCCATTGCAAGTAACCCACCAAGTCACCCATGGCCTGGTCGTACTGCAACGGCGTCATGGTGCCGGGCGTGACTTGTTCCCAACCTTTGAACACATGGACGGTGTGACCGTGTTCTTCATGCTCTTCATAGATAGGACGACGTACGCCTTGCATCTCCCACAGAACGTGGGGCATGCCCACGTTGGGGAACACCAAGTTGTTCCAACCCGTGGCTTTGGTTTCGTCACGGTAGAAAGTGCGCATGTAGGTGTAGAGGTAATCTGCACCCGTTCCGCCATGACCTGCACGTGAACGTGCAATCACGGTCAAGTCAGGAGGGTTGGCACCAAACCACTCTTTGGCCTGCTTGGGATCAATGTTGGACTTCATGGTTTCACCCACTTTGTCAGTGGTGAACAACAGGTTGTCTTTGATCTGCTGCTGGGTCAAACCGATGTCGGTCAGACGGTTGTAGCGCATGAACGCTGCCGAGTGGCAGTTCAAGCAATGGTTCACAAACAACTTGGCGCCGTTTTGCAAGGCCGCCAAATCATTGGTTTTATTGGGCGCTTTGTCCCACGCAATGGTGTCGCCACCTGAAGCCTGGGCACCGGTGACCACACCGAGAACCAGAGCCAAGCTGAGAATAATTTTTTTCATGGTGAATGTGCTCCGTGAATCTCAGTGAGGGGCAAACGTCACACGGTCAGGGACCGGCTTGGTCTGGCCCAGGCGACTCCACCAAGGCATCAAGAAGAAGAAACCGAAGTAGAACAGGGTGCCCACTTGGGACACGCGCTCGCCAATGGCTGACGGAGGTTGCACACCCAAGTAAGCCAGCACCACAAAGTTGATCACAAAGATGCCGTAGAGGTACTTGTGCCAATCAGGACGGTAACGGATCGACTTGACGCCGCAGTTGTCTAACCAAGGCAGGAAGAACAAGATGACCACAGCACCACCCATCACGACCACACCCCAGAACTTGGCGTCGATCGACAGCATCATCAACACCAAGGCCACCGCACCACCAACGACCACACCTTTGAACAAGACAGACAGCTTGGTACGAGTCACGCCCAGTACGGCTCCTGCCAATACGCAAGCGATCAAGGCATACATCATCTCGCTGGTGATGGCACGCAGCATTGAATAGAAAGGCGTGAAATACCAAACGGGGGCAATGTGCAACGGGGTCTTGAGCGGGTCTGCTGGAATGAAGTTGTTGTATTCGAGGAAGTAGCCACCGAATTCAGGTGCAAAGAAGATGATCGCAGTGAACACCAACAAGAAACCGCTCACGCCCAAGATGTCGTGCACCGTGTAGTAAGGGTGGAATGGAATGCCGTCGAGTGGGTGACCCTGCGCATCTTTCGGTGCATTCGGACCCTTGATTTCTACGCCATCTGGGTTGTTCGACCCCACTTCGTGCAGAGCGATGATGTGTGCCACCACCAAACCCAACAGCACCAAAGGCACTGCAATCACGTGGAAGCTGAAGAAGCGGTTCAGGGTGGCATCACCCACCACATAGTCACCACGAATCAGCAAGGCCAGATCTGGACCGACGAAGGGCACAGCAGCAAACAAGTTCACGATCACCTGTGCGCCCCAGTAGGACATTTGGCCCCAAGGCAACAAGTAGCCCATGAAGGCTTCTGCCATCAGGCACAAGAAAATGGCACAACCAAACACCCACACCAGTTCGCGGGGTTTGCGGTACGAACCGTAAATCAGGCCACGGTACATGTGCATGTAGACCACGATGAAGAACGCCGAAGCGCCTGTGGAGTGCATGTAGCGAATCAGCCAGCCCCAGGGTACATCACGCATGATGTACTCAACCGAGCCAAAGGCCAGTGCTGCATCAGGTTTGTAGTGCATGACCAAGAAAATACCGGTCACGATTTGGATCACCAGCACCAACAGTGCGAGCGAGCCAAAGAAATAAAAGAAGTTGAAGTTCTTCGGCGCGTAGTACTCAGACAGGTGCTCTTTGTACATCTTGGACGCCGGAAAACGGTTGTCCACCCAGTTGAGCAGTTTTGCGCCAGCACTGGCGTTGGGAGAGATTTCTTTGAATTCAGCCATGGTGTGTTGTCCTATCAGGCTTTCTTGTCTTCACCGATCAACAACTTGGTGTCGGACAGGTACATGTGTGGCGGGACTTCGAGGTTGTCAGGTGCAGGTTTGTTCTTGAACACGCGACCGGCCATGTCAAAAGTCGATCCATGGCAAGGGCACAAGAAACCACCTTGCCAGTCGTCTGGCAATGAGGGCTGTGCCCCCAACGTGAACTTGTCCGAGGGCGAGCAGCCCAGGTGTGTACAAATGCCCACACCGACAAAAATTTCTGGCTTGATCGAGCGTGCTTGATTACGTGCGTATTCAGGTGTGAATTCCGCAGGCTTGCGCTCTGACTTGGGATCTGCCAGCTGTGATTCGGTCTTGTTCAGACTCTCCAGCTGTTCAGGCGTGCGTTTGACAATCCAAACGGGTTTGCCGCGCCATTCCACGGTCATTTTTTCACCGGGCTTGAGGGCTGAAATATCAACTTCCACAGCCGCGCCGGCGGCCTTGGCCTTCTCGGAGGGTTGGAAGGTACTCACAAAGGGGACGGCAACTGCTACGCCGCCCACTGCACCCGCGCAGGTGGATGCAATCAGCCACGTGCGTTTACTGGTGTCTACTGGGGTGTCACTCATGGAATTCCTCAAACAATTGTCACTGGTTGGGTTAACAGCGAATTGTAGCTGACCAGTTTGCGGTCACTTCTCGCGCGCGAGCATCATTTGCCAGATGCAAGCTTTGCGCTATGCTGGAATTTGACAACCCTTCACCCTCATTAAGGATTCGATATGCTGAAAGAGTTCAAAGCCTTCGCCATCAAGGGCAATGTGATGGATTTGGCCGTTGGCGTCATCATCGGCGCGGCCTTCGGAAAAATTGTGGACTCCGCAGTGAATGACTTGATCATGCCGATCATCTCGGCCTTGATTGGCCGGCTTGATTTTTCCAACTTTTTCTTAGCCCTCGGCACGCCACCCGCTGGCACCCCCATGACGCTTGAGGCCCTCAAAAAAGCAGGCGTTCCGGTATTTGCTTACGGCAACTTCATCACGGTTGCCGTCAACTTTGTTTTGTTGGCCTTCATCATTTTTGTGATGATCAAGCAAATCAACCGCCTCAAAAACGCCGAAGCCCCTGCCGCACCACCCGCCACCCCAGAAGATGTGTTGCTGCTGCGTGAAATCCGCGACAACCTGCGCGAACGTTGAAACTTACGCCTGAGCGCCGCCTCCAGCCAAGCGGCGCGCCATGGCCAAAGCCTCCAACAAACTGGCCGGGTCTGCCCGCCCTGTCCCAGCCAAGTCAAACGCCGTACCGTGATCAGGGCTGGTGCGCACCAGCGGCAAACCCAACGTCACGTTGACCCCCTGCTCAACCCCGAGATACTTGACGGGAATCAAACCCTGGTCGTGGTACATCGCAATCACCACATCAAACTCGCCAGGTTGACCGTCTTTGGCGCGAGCTCTCATAAAAATCGTATCCGGCGCAAACGGGCCACTGACGTGCAGGCCTTCGGCACGGGCTTGTTGCAGTGCGGGCACGATGATGTCAATTTCTTCGCGCCCCAACAACCCACCCTCTCCTGCATGTGGGTTCAAGCCTGCCACTCCCATGTGCGGCGCGCGCCCCGTCGACGCCAATTGCGCTGCATGCGTGATGCGCAAGGTTTGCGAAATATTCTCTACGGTCACCGCCTCAATGGCTTGACGCAAAGGCACATGGATGCTCACCAGCACCGTGCGCAACTCGCGGTTGGCCAGCATCATGCGCACAGGCATATCGTCCACCGACACACCGACATGCGCGGCTGCACAGGCTTGCAACATTTCGGTGTGTCCCGGAAACGGCACACCGGCCGCAGACAAAGCCTCTTTGTGCAAAGGAGCCGTCACCATTGCCGCCAACTCGCCTCGCAAAGCCGCTTGCGCGGCCCACACCACCGCATCAGCAGCCAGCGCGCCAGCGGCCGCACTGATGCGGCCCCAAGCGGGTAACTGGGCCGCGTCAAAGGCTTGACCCACCTGCAAGACCGGCAAAGTCAGGGCGGGCAAAGTTGAGGGCAAGTCAGACAAGCTCGACAGCGGCAGCAACGTGACGCGCATAGTGCCGGGGTTGGTTCGAGCCAACACCTCCACAGCACGCTGCATGACGGCCACATCGCCAACCACCACACACCCTTGCACTTGTTGCGGCGCATCACGGTAAGCCAGGGCAATGATCTCAGGGCCTATGCCCGCAGCATCCCCCACGGTGATGGCAATTGGCTTGAAAGCGGTGGCCATCGTCAAGCCGGGTTGTCGATGTCGATGAACTGGTGCGTCAGCCCCAATTGCGCCGCCACATGGGCTGCAACCGCAGGCGCACCATAACGCTCGGTGGCATGGTGACCACAAGCCAAAAAGGCCACGTCGGTCTCACGCGCCAAATGCGTTTGAGGTTCAGAAATTTCACCGGTGATGAAAGCATCCGCACCCGCCGCGATAGCCGCCTCAAAAAAACCTTGCGCACCACCCGTGCACCAAGCAATACGACGGATAGGACGATTGACACCCGACACCACCAACGGAGAGCGTTGCAGCACCTGCGTCAAGGTGTGGGTCAAACCGTCGACCGAAGCAAATGCTTGCCCATCCGCACGCTCACCCCACAAGCCAAGATCTTGGTCACCAAATGTGCCTTGCGCCACCAGCCCCAGACGTTGCCCCAATTGCGCGTTGTTACCCAATTCAGGATGCGCGTCCAGCGGCAAGTGATAGGCCAACAAGTTGATGTCATGGGCCAGCAGCAGCGCCAAACGTTGCTTCATCCAGCCTGTCACAGAACCATCTTGACCACGCCAAAACAAGCCATGGTGCACAAAAATCGCGTCGGCTTTGACCTCAATCGCAGCCTCAATCAAGGCCCGACTGGCGGTGACGCCTGAGACGAGGTGCTTGACCTGGGCTTTGCCCTCAACCTGCAAGCCATTGGGGCCGTAGTCTTTGAACCGCGTAGGCTGCAACAAGGTGTTGCATGTATCAACCAGCAAGGTCCGCGTCACGCCATGCGAAGAACTCATCGCGGTGCTGCCTTGGTTTTGGGGCGTTGCGCTGGGGTCACATCCAAACTCAGGGCTTGGTTGCGACGCATCACGTCAAGCTTGGCCGACACTCCCGGCGTCAGCGCTGCAATGCGCGTCAACAACTCGCCCACATTGCGCACGGGCTCCCCTGCCACACGCACCAACACATCGCCAGGACGCAAACCAGCTTTCGCCGCTGGTCCGTTTTGCAACACCCCAGTGATGAGCACGCCGGTCGCATCTTTCAACCCAAAAGTCTCAGCCAACTCGGGCGTGAGTTCGTTGGGCTCAACGCCGATCCAGCCACGCATCACCTGACCATCGCGCACGATGCCCTCCAACACTTGACGCGCAGTCGACACGGGAATGGCAAAGCCAATGCCCATGTTGCCGCCAGAGCGCGAATAGATGGCAGTGTTGATGCCCAACAAACTGCCATTCACATCCACCAGCGCTCCACCCGAATTACCTGGGTTGATGGCGGCATCCGTCTGAATGAAGTTCTCGAATGTGTTGATGCCCAGTTGGTTGCGACCCAGCGCCGACACAATGCCACTGGTCACTGTTTGGCCCACGCCAAAAGGGTTCCCAATGGCCAGCACCTTGTCGCCAACCTGCAAGGTATCGGAATTGCCCAGCGTGATCACAGGCAAACGATCCAACTGGATACGCAAAATCGCCAGGTCGGTCTCGGGATCGGTACCAATCACTGTGGCACGGGCATGGCGGCTGTCGCTGAGGGTGACTTCAATTTCCTCCGCGCCCTCCACCACATGGTTGTTCGTCAGGATGTACCCCTCGGCGCTGACGATGACACCACTGCCCAAACCCGCTTGCGGCGTATCGTCTTCACGGTCACCGTAAAAGAACCGGAACCATGGGTCGTTTTGTTGCGGGTTTTTGGCGGCTGCCTGGGTGGTGGCAATGCTCACCACCGCGGGTGCTGCACGCTTGGCTGCCGGGCTCAGGCTGCCCGGCATCACTGCCCCAGCGGGCAATGGCGGTGCCTCTTGCAAAGTCACACCCACCATGCGTGGCACTCGACTGAGCCACTCAGGTTTGAGTGTGGCGACGACAAACCACAGCGCTAGCGCCACCGTGACCACTTGTGAAAAAAGCAACCAATGACGTTTCATGGAGCTCTCTGGGTACGCTCACTCAGCGTCTGGCGCTGGCGCTTGCGTGTGCTTGATAAAAATCTGTGCGGCCCAAATACCGATTTCGTAGAGCACGCACATCGGAATGGCCAAAGCCAGCTGCGACACCACATCAGGTGGGGTCACGATGGCCGCCACGATGAACGCCAACACCACAAAATAAGAACGAAAGCCTTTGAGCTTTTCAATGCTCACCACATTCATGCGTGCTAACACGATCACCACAATCGGCACCTCAAACGCCAAGCCAAACGCGATGAACATGGTCATCACAAAACTCAAGTAGGCCTCAATATCAGGTGCGGCCGTGATGCTTTTAGGCGCAAAGCTTTGGATGAACTTGAACACCTGGCCAAACACAAAAAAGTAACAAAAGGCCACGCCGATCATGAACAGCAAAGTGCTCGACACCACCAGCGGCAACACCAGTTTCTTTTCATGCGAATACAAGCCGGGCGCCACAAATGCCCACACTTGATACAACACCACAGGCAAAGCCAACAGAAATGCGGCCATCAGCAAAATTTTGAGCGGCACCAAAAATGGCGAAATTACCGATGTCGCAATCAAGGTGGCGCCAGCGGGTAACTGCGCCACCAACGGCGCGGCCAGCAGGTCATACAACTCGGCAGGCCCAGGGAAAATCGCCAGCACTGCGCCTGCAATCGCCACTGCAATGGTTGATTTGACCAACCTGTCACGCAGCTCAATCAGGTGTTGAACAAACGGCTGCTCGGTGCCAGCCAGTTCGTCAGGGGAAGGGGTATCAGACATCAGGCCTCACAGCGGGACGAAAGCGCGCCACACGGGCTGCGCTTGAAAGGGCCTTGGTGCGCACGCCTTGGCGGGCTTTGTACCACTGCGGCACGCTACCGCGTTTGAGACGCCACTTCTTACCGGGGTGCTGGTAGCTCAGGGGCGGTGTTTCCAGCGGGGTGTATTCATTGCCGGTCAAACCTGCGGTGGTGTCGGCCCAATCTTTTTCAAAATCGCTGGTCGCCGTTTGCACCGAATGCTCCACATCACGTGCCGCACTCTCCACCGTGTCTTTCATCTTTTTGAGCTCGTCGAGCTCCATCGACCGATTGACCTCGGCTTTGACATCGGCCACATAGCGTTGCGCCTTGCCGATCAACGCGCCCACCGTTCTTGCCACGCGTGGCAACTTCTCGGGGCCGATGACGATCAACGCCACGGCGCCGATCAGCGCAATTTTGGAAATACCAAGATCAATCACAGCAAACGATCAATGTGCATCAAGACTTTTGCTTGGCTTCAACGTCGATGGTGGTCTTGTCTGCCGCAGCCGCAGCGTTGACTTGCGCAGCAGGCTTGTCTTCAGGCGTCGAGCCTTCTTTCATGCCGTCTTTGAAGCCTTTCACAGCCCCGCCCAAATCACCGCCCAAATTTTTGAGCTTCTTGGTGCCAAACACCATGATGACGATCAACAACACGATCAGCCAGTGCCAAATTGAAAATGAACCCATGTCTTTCTCCTTGAATACGGGGAATTCTAATCAGCCACGCAACCACGGGCGCGGCCCACCCATGACATGCCAGTGCAAATGGTGGACTTCTTGCCCACCTTCAGCACCGGTGTTGGTCACAATTCGAAACCCACCCTCCGGGTAAGGGCGCGCGCCTTCTTGCAAAGCCAGCTTAGGGGCCAGCAACATCATGCGCCCCAATAAGCCCTCATGCTCAGGGCCTACGTGCGCCATGGAGGGGATATGCAGCTTGGGAATCATCAAAAAATGAATGGGTGCCCAAGGGTTGATGTCGTGAAAGGCGAACACCTCATCGTCTTCATACACTTTGCGCGAGGGAATTTGGCCCGCAATGATTTTGCAAAAAATACAGTTGTCACTCGTCATGCTGATCACTTTAAAGAACGAAATCATCCATCGGCTGCTGCTTGTTCATGCGAACCAAACCCCGCACGATGCGGTAGAGAAACCAAATTGAAATCAAGGCCCAGGCCATCCAGCCTGGAAAAAAGAACAAGAACCACAGCGGTGCCGTGACCACATACAAAGCCGCCACCCACAGCACTGTGCGAATGCGGTAGCTGAAGTGAGAAGCCTGCCACGTACCCTGGGCGTCTTCCTTCTTCACCATATCCAAAATCAAGGCCACCACCAGCAAAGCAGGCCCCACCTGAGCGCCCGGAACCACCGCACTCACCGCCACGATCAAGTGCAGCACGTAGCTCACCAGACTGATGGTCTGGACCGAGTCGTTCTGTGCGGAGGTATCAGGCGGCAGTGCCATGGCGTGCGTCATTCGCCCGTCTGTTCGCGTGCCTGGGCTTTGCGCAGGGCCTTCTCTTCCAGACCGCTCAGCCCTTCACGACGCGCCAATTCGTTCACCACATCGGCAGGCGTCAAGCCATAGTGGGCCAAGGCAATCATGCTGTGGAACCACAAATCAGCCACTTCGTACACCAGTTTGGCGGGGTCACCACCATGGTCCACATCTTTGGCGGCCATCACGGTTTCAGTGGCTTCTTCGCCAATCTTTTTCAAAAAAGCATCTGGCCCTTTGTGCAGCAAGCGTGAGACGTAGCTCTTCTCAGGGTCGCCGCCGTTGGCGGGTTTGCGGCTTTCAATCACTGTAGCGAGGCGTTGCAAAGTGTCTAAATTGTTGACGTCGGTCGAACTCATGGCGGTCATTTGTAAATCGATTCGGGGTCTTTGAGCACGGGCTCGCAGGCTTGCCAGTCGTTGCCTTCTAGGCGTTGAAAAAAGCAACTGTGTCGCCCAGTATGGCAGGCTATGCCGGGGGTATGGCCCAGCTGTGTCACACGCAGCAACACCACGTCGTTGTCACAGTCCAGGCGAATGTCATGCACGGTTTGCACGTGGCCTGACTCTTCGCCTTTGAACCACAACTTGTTGCGCGAGCGGCTGAAGTACACCGCACGTTTAAGCTCAGCTGTTTTTTGCAGAGCCTCACGGTTCATCCAGGCAAACATCAGCACATCGCCGCTGTCGTTTTCTTGCGCGATGACGGGGACCAGGCCCTTGTCGTCCCATTTGATTTTTTCTAGCCAATTCATAAGGGGTGATCTTAGGACATTGGCCGGCATTGCCTTTGCGGTGGCAATGGATTGACGCCATGCCCACCACAAAAAATCACTGCATGGAGTGAAGACCAATCATGTTGCCTTCTGTATCCACGACAAGCGCAATATGGCCATACGGCCCAATGGACATCTTGGGCTTTTGGACTGTGCCGCCCGCTTTGATGGCTTTGTCAGCCTCTACAGCACAGTCAGCGCACTTGAAGTACACCAGCACACTGTTGGCACCCGAGGGGAAACCAGGCATGCGAACCAGCGCCCCAGAAGCACCGGAAGTGGCCATGTCCATGGGGAAAGCCCACATCTCAAGCTCTGGGTTGTCGAGCTGAGACAGCGTGGTGTCAAACACCGCCTCGTAAAACGCTTTGGCGCGCGCCATGTCTTGCACATAAATTTCAAACCAGCCGACGGGGTTGTTCATACGTTTTCCTTTCGAGGTTTAGGTTGACTTACGGCGACGCTGTTGAGTAGCAACAACAATGATTCTCTATTTTTTGAAGGTTACGGGTGAGATGAATTCAACGTTCAGAAAACGCCAGTTGCGTGCCAAGACCGGCAAATGCCGCCGCAAAACTACGGCGCAAATAAGCTTGGACGCGCGCAGACTCAATGACCGACTTGCGAAACGCATGCGCTAACAAGCCATAGACGACGAATACGCCAAAAGTCATGACCATGAAAACGCCACTTAGCCCCATGAGTTGCAGCAGCGGTGCTCCGCCATCTGGCTGTATGAACTGTGGCAGAAAAGCCAGAAAAAAGATGGTCAGCTTGGGATTGAGAATATTGAGCAAGAACGCTTTGGTGACTAAGCCCAACGCACCACCATCGGCCCGAATGGGCTGTACGGTAAACGCAGATTGGTCACGCCACGTGACCACCGCCAGATAAAAAAGATACGCGACACCTGCGTACTTAAGAAGCTGAAAGGCAAGCGCACTTGTGTGCATGACAGCGGCCAAGCCCAACACGGTGGCCAACAAATGCGGAACGATGCCCAAAGTGCACCCCAAAGAAGCAAGGACGCTCGCACGACGCCCTTGCGACAAGCCTGTAGAGACGGTGAACACAACCCCGGTGCCGGGTATGAGAACAACGATGAGCGATGTGATCAAAAACTCGGTGGTGAACATGTGAAGCGCCTTTCTTTCAGCAAATGATTGAGCCTTAAATTCTTCATCTGAAAGCGTTGAAAATGCAAGCCCATCGCTGGTTTGGAGTTCTGTCGCAGTCTAATCTCCTGCTAGCAAGCCGCACCCCAGCTAAGCCACCAGAGCGAAGGAGCAACTGACACCCAACTTCCGTTCCCGTTGTATCGCACCATCCCCGTCATGCCTGTGCAAGAAAGACGTCAACAGTGAATAACTCGCGCCTGCGGTGCTTGGCTACGTGGGATGTCCCTGTAGGGGTTAGGCAGCGCTTTGCTCGCCTGTTGCCTTGGTTTGCTTCGCCAACTTGAAGAGCGGACCGTAGCCCCTCTGTTTGTTTAGTTGGTTCGCCATGGAATCACGGCGATAGATGTGCCGGAAAAGGCCTTCAAGCTCTTCAACTTGTTCCTTGGTGATGTTGTCCCAGACCTCGAACACCGAACAGTGTGTCCACAAATCCTTCTTGGTTCTCCGATGGGTTTCTAGTCGTCCCTTCGTTCCAGCTTTGTCTCCGCGCACCATTCCGACATAAACAACCTCCATCTTTTTCTCTGCTTCCGCTCTGTACAGAACGTACAAGCCACGGACCTGCTTTGGCAGTGTGTTGAGTTTTTCAATCGGTACGAACTCGAACGACCGCTTGAAAAGGTAGGTGAAGCATTGAGTCATGCTGGAGTTTCCGGAGTTGCGAATGGCGCTGCCTAACGAATGAAAGGGACTTCCCTGTTCCAAGTGATCCGCGCCGCGTCAGGGTTGCGGTCAACGGCAACTGAGTGCCACGATGGAGAGGTCGTACTTTTCATCTGCTCACTTGTATTCGGAAAGGGAATCTTATAAATATCGTAACCGTTGGCATTGATCTGGCAAAGAACGTTTTTGCCGTGCATGGTGTGGATGAAGCTGGCAAACCTGCCCTGATACGCCCAGAAGTACCACGCGGCAAACTGATAGAGCTTATGGCACAGTTGCCGCCCTCCACGACCGGTATGGAAGCCTGCTCCGGTGCCCACTACTGGGCAATGGAGTTTGCCAAGTTTGGCCACACCGTGCGGCTTATGGCACTCAAGTTCGTCGTGCCTTACCGCATGAGCGGCAAACGCGGCAAGAACGACGCCGCAGACGCGACAGCCATCTGTGAGGCGGTGACCCGCCCCAACATGCGGTTTGTGCCAGTCAAGAGCATCGAGCAGCAGTCGCGCCTGTTTGTGTGACCTGCCCCCACTAGCCGTACCACTGATTTAGAAGTTAGTCCGAGGGGCCAAGGTTATTCCAAAACTTGATGGTTTGTATTTGCAGCAGCATTTGAATTAATCCGATGCCGCTGCGCGAATTGAGCCGGTGGTATTCGACCCAAGCTGCTGTGTGGCCTGACTTCGTTGTAGTCCCTGCGCCATTCAGCAACGCACGTTCTGGCTTGAGACAAGGTCTGAAACCATTGCTCGTTCAAGCACTCGTCACGAAACTTCCCATTGAAGCTCTCGATGTAGCCGTTTTGCATGGGGCGTCCTGGTTGAATCAAGATATGCCTCACACCATGCGCCGTTGCCCAAGCCATGAAGGCTCGGCTCGTGAACTCAGGGCCGTTGTCTGTTCGTACTGCTAGCGGGTAGCCTCTGAAGATTGCCGCTTGGTCCAGCAAACGAGTCACGTATTGGCCTGAAATGCCATAGTCCACCGCAATGTCTACGCACTCATGACTGAAGTCATCGGCCACTGTGAGGCATTTGATCCTGCGACCGTTGGACAAGCTATCTGAGACAAAGTCCATGCTCCACACCTCATTCACGGTTTGCGCCAATTGCAGTGGCACGCGTTCATTTAATGGTCGTTTCGCCTTCTTGCGACAGCGGACGGCCAAGTTGGCATCTCTGTAAAGCCGATACACCCGCTTGTGGTTCACATGTGGGAATTCTGGGCGCAGCAAGTCATGGATGCGCCGATAACCAAACCTGCGCCTTACGTGAGCAATGTCCACGATGCGTTCGCACAGATCACGGGTGAGTTGATCTGGCTGAGGTGGGTTGCGATAGCTGTCTCGGCTTAGCCCCACAAGACGGCAGGCGTGGCGCTCGGACAGTTGATGGTCTTGGATCATCTTGCCAATCGCCTCGCGTTTGACCTGTGGGGCTAGCGCTTTACGCCGAACACGCTCTTGAGGGCGTGAATATCCAGATGGGCCTCGGCCAATAGCTTTTTGAGTTTGGTGTTCTCGGACTCCAAGTCTCTCAGCCTAGAAGCATCTGAGGGCTCCATGCCACCGAACTTGGAGCGCCACTTGTAGAAGGTTGGCTGACTGAAGCCGCCGCTGCGGCATAGCTCCTTGATAGACATGCCGGCTTCGGCTTGCTTGAGGAAAGCGATGATTTGCTCATCTGTAAATCGTGTGGTCTTCATATCCGCAATTCTCCAAAATTTGCGGACTAACTGCCATTACCTTGGTACGGCTGGCTGGGGGCAGGTCATGTGCACCGTGCCAGCCAAGGTTATGTGGAGCAGCGCACCGCGTTGATCAATCGCATCCGGGGACTGTTGTCTGAATTGCGTATCGTGCTGCCACTCAAAGCCGCCACCGTGCGCCGCCAAGCGCACAAACACCTCGAAGACTTGCCCGGATCCGTTCATCAGGGTCCGCTGCAAGCAACGCAGCCTCGTATGACCGTTCGTAGTTTTGCCGTCCACATGCCTTGATCTCAATAGGCAACGATAAAAGGTGAGCGTCCAGTTATCCCATATTGAAGTTAAATCTATTTGGCCAGACGATGGTGTCCACTTAAATTTGGTGGACACCTATGCATCCCAAAACTCTCATTCGCCGCACTCACTCACTTGAATTCAAG
>NZ_NESB01000013.1:0-93092 GCF_003063395.1 Limnohabitans sp. JirII-29 | reverse complement strand
CTTGAATTCAAGTGAGTGAGTGCGGCGAATGAGAGTTTTGGGATGCATAGGTGTCCACCAAATTTAAGTGGACACCATCGTCTGGCCAAATAGATTTAACTTCAATATGGGATAACTGGACGCTCACTGAAAGTCCGCTGCTCGAAACGGTGAATTCACACTCTCGACCCTAGCCGGTCATTGGCGTATGACGTTCAACTAACAACTTCGCGACCCCGCCAAGCGGAGTCGCTTAGAACTGTACCAAACGACAACGTTTGCGTAGCACCTGAGTAAAGTGAAAATTAACCGTGCATTCTTTGAAATTTACCGGTCGTCTCTTTGCGCGACAGTTAGCGCACAAAGCTTAGCGGATTGCTTTCTAGAGCCTGGCCATCGATGGTGACGCGCATTCGTAACAAAGTTGGCTCTGACACTTGAAGGTTAACGATCTTGAACGCCACTCTCATTTGCCGCCCAAGATTGGATCCCCCCAAGTCACTCGTTACTTGGTCAAGGGACTGCTCAGGAACTGTGACGTTCTGAACAATGTTCTTATTCTGAAGTAACTCCACTTTTATTTCTGAAAATTTCAGATCAAGTGGTGTCGATAAAAGGCCCAACACACACAGCGTCGGCAGCAGTAGGGGTTCCTCAGCTTTCAGTTGAATCGGTTCAACTGGATACCATCCAACAATACTGGTCTTCCCACTCACCTCATCGCGAATATCGTCGCAATAAATGCAAGTTAAGTTGAAATTTTCAAGCGAGTTCATGGGTTTCAACAGTTGTCTTAGGTTGCCGTTGTGCCTTGATTGCAGCAAAGACTTTTATTGGATCAACGCCAAGTGCATTAGCCAATGACTCAATGGACTCGTATCGCATCGTTTCAGGGGAACGCTCCCAGCGTGCAACGCTTGGTTGTTGAGTGTTCATTCGTTTAGCAAGTTCTACTTGCGAAAGACCTGCTTTAAAACGTAACCCTGCCAATCCAACACGCTCTCCATAAGTAGCGTCCAAAGCTTGACCAAGCTTTTGGCGGGCTTTAGCCATGCGAGCTGCACGCTCAGGATCACGCTGACGGCGCGCAAAATACTCACCCGCCTCTGTCCCACCATTCAAGATAGCAGGGTCACTTGATAGTTGATCGATTTCGACCCATTTGTCGTGAACAAATAGCGTGGCGCGCACCATTGCTCGCCCAGTCTGAGCAGAGCCGAGGTCAAGCGACTTTTGGAATTCGATATTGCTCGTATCGAGTAACAAGACTCCCGAAGGATGCGTGACTTGTATCGTAGGAGTAGTCTCGGTCAGTGATGGCGAGTGCATAGTAGATGTCTCTTTGTGCATTGAAACCTAGCAAGATTCGATGATCAGTCAGATAGCCGTTGAGATTCTGGAATTTGAGAATGTAGATGTTGTAGCCAAGTTCGAGAGCTTCAGCAAATTGCTTCACCTCAAAAACTGGCGTGTGCAACGGATGCGTGCTTGGCACATGTAAGCGTTGCAGCAGATCCAAGTTTTCATACAAACTTTCCAGCAATAGCTCTGCAGCATCCACGAGATCGGGCTGAGTTGCATCGAGAAGATCAATTTCATCTTCGATCTCCTTTGTCACCACAAGGCTAGTCATTTTATAACGGAAATGTTATCGACGTGCAAGGTTGCCCCTAAACTTGCACAGATGTAAGCAATAAGGAGTAGTCCAAGCATTTCTATGAGGGCTAGAGAGTAAGTTAAAAAAGTCGGGTGAGCGTTTATCCATGATATCGCACTAGAGCATTTCACCAAGTTCACGCCAAGTTTCAAGCAAAACTTACTGATTATTTACACAGTATTTTGACGTATTGATTAACAAGTATTGTGCGCAATAGAGCCGTCCGATTACGCGACCATCGACCGCCTGATGACCAAGTACTCCTTCTACGAGCACAGCCAGTCGATGGAGGTTCCGGCCTTCATCCCCGATGAAGCGGAGCTCCGGCAGGACATTGAGGAGTTAAAGGTTTGGAGGACCGACTTTGAGGGACGCTGCAAGGCAGCACTTGGTTAGCGAACGAATCCGGTAGTTTCACGCACGTAGCGCCGGATCAGCCTTTAGGCGCAAGCAGCGATTCCAGCCAGTCAGGGACGACTGGAAGCGGGAGGAGACCGGCCATCCTAAGCAATGGCCTCCAATGACCGCTTCCAGCCTGAAGCCCATGACATTCCCAAACAATATGCAACCGCACCCTTAGCCTATCTCGCATACCCATACCCCGCCTCCCAAGCCTGGGCCATCTGCGTCTGCAGTGTCTTGGGCACACGCGGGTCGCCTTTGGCTTTATCCATGGTGCTGTGCATGGCTTGGGCAATGCGCTCTAGGGTGCGGGCTGGCTGGGTGACGCCGCACACGCGGTGGCCAAAATTTTCCAGTTCCTCTTTTGTGGGATAGGCCTTGGTGTGGTGCTTGCCTGCAAACAGCTTGAGTGCCAGGGTTAGGTCCTCCAGCTCGGGGCCTCCTGCGTATTGGGTGTAGGTGTAGATGCTGGTGGTCACCACATCGAACATGGGAGCCAACCAAATCTGTTCTGGTGAACGGTAGAGCAGGCCAAAGTTTTTCAGGTGCGCGTCACCGTTGCGCACCATGATGGAAAACGCCACTTGTTCAAAAAACCGATGCAGGTTGTCGCTGGGCAATTGCAACTGACGCAACAACTCTGCGATGCGCTGGTAGCTGCCTTGGTATTTGCGGTCAGACAAGATGTCGCGCACCCGCAGCCCTGCCAGGGCCGCGATGTCCTCAAACCCCAGGCGCTCGACGCGACCATCGTCATGCACCACCAAATCAAAGCGGTCCAGTACCAGCATTTGTCCATCGTTAGACAGCGCAAACGTAGGGGTGTCGATGCCCGCTTCTTGGGCGGCTGTCAGACAGAGGAACTCGTTGGCTGCCAAGCCTGGATATGCAGGGCTGGCGGCCTTGACGATGAGTGAGGGGATGGGCACGGTCGACCGGTCAGGCACCATGATCTTGGGCTGCATGCCAGCAATGCCTGCGCCTGTGCTCAAGTAAGCGGCTACCAGGTCATTGAATACCTCGGGGGTGTAGGCCGTTTCCAGTAACTCGCTTTTGCTCAGCGTTCGGGGCATGGCTGCGGGTGAGTGGTTTGGCAAGCTGTAGCCCAGCCGTCCAATGCCATTACGCCCCACCAACGCCAGCATGTGCATGGGCGTCATGGGCTGCTTCGGGAAGAGTTCCCGAATCTTCATGAACAATTCGCCTTCGGGCAGGTTCTGGTCCATCGGCGGAAACAGGTCGCCATCCTGCCATGTGAGCTGCTGCGCGGGTGGCATCAGCAAGGCCACAGCGGGTTGTTGGGGGTCGGTCTGCAGATAGCGAAATTCGTAGGTGGACGCTCGGATCAACTGGCCCGCGTTGTCGGTGTCACCAATCGAGACGTTCAGCAGGCGAATTTTTTCAGGGAGCATCGTCGTCCTCATCCCGGAATCTGGCGGCGACTTCGCTGGCCGTTGGCAGGCCTGCGCGTTCGACACGCATCACCAGCCCCAATGCCCCCATGACCGCCAAGAGAGAGGACACGGTGGACTCTTGTCCCGCCTCGAGCCGATAAATGACTTCACGCACTTTGCCTGACTTTTCGGCCAGTACTGACTTGCTCAAGCCCAGCGCTTCACGGCGGGCTTGTAATTGGCGGCCCAATTCATCTGGAAGTCTAATATTGTCAGTCATGGCTTACATATTACCCGTATAAAGTATATTTTGTAAGTCATGACTTGCATTTTTCTCAGACGTCAATGAATAGCTGACCGCCAAATACTCGCGTCAATCACGTGTCTTCCAAGCGAACTTTCAAAGCAAAGCATCACCAACCTATTGGTACGGTTAGAAACCACGCTGAACAAGTTGCCCAACAAGCACTGACGGTTTTCAGACCTGCTTCAGCACGTGGGCTTGTCGCTGACAACCCATCTTCAAAGAAAAGCCAACCAAATCCCAAGCGGCAAAAACGCCAAACTGGTGACGTGTGCCACGATGACCATCGAGGCCACTTGGTTGGGCTGCTGGTTGAAGCGGTCGGCCAGCATGTAGTTGAAGACGGCAGGCGGCAAGGCTGCAAACAGCAGCAAAGCACCTCGCTCCACGCCCTGCAAAGGCACACCCCCCAACACCACAAAGGCGGCCAGTGTGCGCACCCCCATGGTCAACACCGCGCTTTGCACGCCCACCTGAACGTCGGTGATGCGGCTGGTCGACAAACGCGCGCCCAAGGCCAACAACATCATCGGCACCAAGACTTGACCGATCATGCCCAGCGGTGTGGCCAACCACACGGGCACGTTGATGTGCGCTTGCGAGCAAGCAATGCCCAACACCGTTGACCACAGCAAAGGGTTGGCGTAGAGCATGCGCCAATCCACACGGCCACTCATGACACCCACGCCCACGGTGAAATGCAAGAGGTTGGACAACACCAAGGCCACCACGGCAGGGGCCATGCCTGAGGGGCCATAGGCCAACACCAACAAGGGAATGCCAATAGGGCCCACGTTGCCAAACATGGCGCAGGGCACAAAAGACCGGGCCGACACGCCCGCCCAGCCGCTGAGTGGCCAAGCGAGCAGCCCACTGAGCAAGACCAACAACACCACCGCCACAGAAAATTCCAAGGCCGCATGCGGGTTGAAATCTTTGGTGGACAAAGAAGTAAAGATCAACACCGGCAAGGCAATGTCGACCAACAGTTTGTTGACACCTGATAAGTCGGGTTGGGCCGCACGGCTGTAAAAAAAGCCGACCAACACAATCAGAAAAATAGGCAGGGTGATGTCGGCAATTTGGGCAAGCATGCGGGGATGCTACTGGCTGACTTGATGGGCCGCCATCAACTCCAGCGCCTTGACCAAGGCCGAGTGGTCCATCTGCCCCCAGCCGTTGGCTGCACACGCTTGCATGAGCTGTGCGGCAGACGCGGTTTGCGGCAACGACACGCCCATGGTCTTGGCACCGTTGAGGGCCAGGCCCAAATCTTTCTGGTGCAAGGCGATGCGAAAGCCCGGGTCAAAGGTGCGCTTGATCATGCGCTCGCCATGCACTTCCAAAATTCGGCTGGCGGCAAAACCACCCATCAAGGCCGAACGCACTTTGGCGGGGTCTGCCCCTGCTTTGCTGGCAAACAGCAAGGCCTCGCCCACGGCAGCGATGTTCAAAGCCACGATGATTTGGTTGGCCACCTTGGTGGTTTGGCCGTCGCCGTTGCCGCCCACCAAGGTGATGTTTTTACCCATCAACTCGAACAGGGGCTTGACCTTGTCAAAGGTCGCTTGTGCGCCGCCCACCATGATGGTCAGGCTGGCGGCTTTGGCGCCCACTTCACCGCCAGAGACGGGTGCATCCAAGTACTCGCAGCCCAAGGCATTGATCTGTTGTGCAAACTGCTTGGTGTCCATGGGCGAGATAGAGCTCATGTCCACCACGATCTTGCCGGCCGTCAAGCCTTCGCTCACACCCTCTGAGCCAAACAACACACTCTGCACATCGGGCGTGTCGGGCAACATCAAAAAGATGATGTCGGCGGCACGCGCCACGTCGGCGTTGGTGGCACACACGGTGGCGGCGCTCAACACCGCAGGCACTTGGCTGCGGGTGCGCACATACAGGTCGTGCTGGGCATTGAGCAGGTGTTGCGCCATGGGCGTGCCCATGATGCCCAGGCCGATGAATCCAATCTTCATGTGAAGTCCTTTGTGTTTTAAAAATGAGGTTCTAAAAATCAGCGCACCATGCAGGGCCGCTTGTGGTCAAACTTCCAACCAGGCATGAGGTATTGCATGGCCATGGCATCGTCGCGTGCGCCCAAGCCGTGTTGCAAGTACAGCTGGTGCGCGGCTTCGACCTTGGCCATGTCCAACTGCACGCCCAAGCCGGGCTGCGTAGGCACTTGCACATGGCCGCCGATGATTTGCAGGGGTTCTTGCGTCAGGCCCTGGCCGTCTTGCCAAATCCAGTGGGTGTCGATGGCGGTCACCTTGCCCGGCGCCGCTGCCGCCACATGGGTGAACATGGCCAAAGACACGTCGAAGTGGTTGTTGGAGTGCGAGCCCCAGGTCAAGCCCCAGTCACGGCAGGTTTGGGCCACACGCACCGAGCCGGCCATGGTCCAAAAATGCGGGTCGGCCAGCGGAATGTCCACGCTTTGCAGCGAGAGCGAATGGGTCAGCTGTCGCCAGTCGGTGGCCACCATGTTGGTGGCGGTGGGCAAGCCGGTGGCGCGGCGAAACTCGGCCATCACCTCGCGCCCACTGAAGCCCTCTTCGGCCCCGCACGGGTCTTCGGCATAGGCCACCACACCGTGCAGGTCGCGCATCAAGCGCACGGCGTCTTTGAGCAGCCAGCCCCCGTTGGGGTCGAGCGTGACACGTGCCTGTGGAAAGCGTTCGTGCAAGGCACGCACAGCCTCAATTTCGGCCTCGCCCGCCAGCACACCACCTTTGAGCTTGAAGTCGTTGAAGCCATATTTGGCGTGCGCCGCCTCGGCCAAGCGCACCACCGATTCGGGCGTCATGGCCACTTCGTTGCGCAAGCGACACCACGCATCGTCTGAGTCTTGTTCGTTGCGGTAAGGCAAGTCGGTGCGGCTGCGGTCGCCAATGAAAAACAGATACCCCAGCATCTCCACCGAGCTTCGCTGCTGGCCTTCGCCCAACAGGGCCGCCACAGGCACGTTGAGGTGTTGGCCCAACAAATCGAGCAAGGCCGACTCCACCGCGGTGACGGCATGGATGGTGGTGCGCAAGTCAAAGGTTTGCAGGCCGCGCCCGCCTGAGTCGCGGTCAGCGAAGCGGGCGTGCATGCGGTTGAGCACGGCTTGCACATGGCCCAGGCTTTGGCCGACCACCAGCTCAGCAGCGTCTTCCAGGGTGGCGCGAATTTTTTCGCCGCCGGGCACTTCGCCAATGCCGGTGCGTCCCGCGCTGTCGGTGAGGATGAGCAGGTTGCGGGTGAAGAACGCACCGTGCGCGCCCGACAGGTTGAGCAGCATGCTGTCATGCCCGGCCACGGGGATGACGCGCAATTGGGTGATGGTGGGCGTGGTGTGGGTCATGGGTGTGAGGCGCTTTGATTCATGGGCTTTGATTCAGTCCGCTTTGATGTTGCGGGTTTCGATGAGTTTTTTCCAACGGGCAAATTCAGCGGCTTGGTAAGCGCTGAATTGCTCGGGCGTGGTGGCCACAATTTCAAAGCCAAGCTCCAGCAATTTGGGTTTGACCTGCGGGTCGTTCAAGGCTGCCAAGATGGCGGCGTGCAGCTTGGCTTTGAGGTCCGCTGGCAAACCACGTGGGCCTGCAATGGCTTGCCACGAATACACATTGGCGTCTTTGATGCCCAGCTCTTCCAGCGTGGGCACCGCAGGCAACAACGGCGAACGCTTGGCACTGGTGATGGACAGCGCACGCAACTTGCCCGCCAAGATTTGGGGCATGGCAGTGTTGAGGTTCATGAACGAGGCGTCCACTTGCCCGCCCAGCAAATCGGTCATCACCGGGCCGCCCCCTTTGTAGGGCACGTGCACGCCCGTGGTGCCGGTTTGCAACCAGAACAACTCGGCGGTGAGGTGGTCGCTGCTGCCGTTGCCCGAAGAGGCAAACGTCATCTTGTCGGGGTTGGCTTTGGCAAAGGCCAGCACCTGCGCCATGCTTTTGTGCGGCGAGTTGGCGGGCACCACCAACACATTGGGCGCTTGCACGGCCACGCTGATGGGGTCGAGGTCTTTCAGCGCGTCGTAGGGCACTTTGCTGAGCAAATGCGGGGCAATGACAAACGGCCCGAGCGACGACACCAACAACGTGTGACCGTCAGCCGGTGCGCGCGCCACATAGCCTGTGCCAATGGTGCCGGTGGCACCGGCTTTGTTGTCAACGATGAAGGTGCCGCCAAACTTTTCTTGCAGCTTGGGCGCCAAGGTGCGGGCGATCAAATCGGTGGAGCCACCGGGCGGAAATGGCACCACCAAGGTCACGGGTTTGTCAGGCCACGCGTGGGCGGTGCAAGCCAGGCCCAAGGTAGCGGCGGCCAAGAGCCAACGCAGCATGCGTGTGTGTGTCATATCAACTCCTGAAGGGATATCAGTCCGTGGCACCACGGGTGTTGGTGTACAGCGCATACAGCGAATGGCTGCTGGCCATGAACAAGCGGTTGTATTTGGCACCGCCAAAGCACAGGTTGGCGCAACGCTCGGGCAAGTGGATGTGACCGATCGCCGTGCCATCGGGGGTGAAGACGCGCACGCCATCAAGCGCAGCGGCATCGGCCCCCAAAGAGCCATCGCTGCCCCAGCCACACCAGATGTGGCCCGTGGCATCCACCGCAATGCCGTCGAGTGCGCCCGGCCCTTGGGCGTCGATGACCAAGCGTTTGTCACTCAGTGCGCCGTCTTTGCCAACGCGATAGGCCCACACCTGGCGGTGCGGTTGGGCCCGGCTCTCCACCACATACAACAGCGACTCATCGGGCGAAAACGCCAGGCCGTTGGGGCCTTGCAGATCGGTCAACACCTGTTGCAAGACACCGCTGTGCGGGTCGATGCGGTAGACCGCATGGGGCAGCTCTGCGGGGGCGGCATCGCCCTCCCAATCGCCGCCGATGCCAAACGGCGGATCGGTGAACCACACCGCGCCGGTGCGCTGGCACACGATGTCGTTGGGCGAGTTGAGCCGCTTGCCGTCAAAGTGATCGGCCAACACGGTGACGCTGCCGTTGTATTCGGTGCGTGTGACGCGGCGTGTTTGGTGCTCGCAGGTGAGCAAGCGCCCCAAGTGGTCACGGGCCAAACCGTTGGCGTTGTGTGACGGGGCGCGAAACTCACTCACATGGCCCGACGCGTCGTCCCAACGCATGATGCGGTTGTTGGGAATGTCCGACAACAGCAGATAGCGGCCGTCACCAAACCACACCGGCCCTTCGGCCCAACGCAGACCGCTGGCAAGTTGCTCCACGCTGCTGCTGAACAAACGCAATTTCAAAAAGCGTGGGTCGAGCACCTCAATGCTCGGGTCTGGGTAACGCGACTGGGTTTGAAAAGGAATGTGCGGGCCAGTGGTCATAGCGGCTTATTTCAAAATCAAGTTGGGCAGCCACATAGAGAACGCGGGCACATAGGTGACCAACATCAATGCGGCTATGAGGCCGCCATAGAACGGCCAAATGGTTTTCATGACTGTGCCCACCGACACGCCGCCAATGGTGCAACCCACAAACTGGGTGGTGCCCACCGGTGGGGTGTTGAGCCCCAAGGCGCAGTTGATCAACATGACGATGCCAAACTGCTCGGTGCTCATGCCCATTTGTTGGCAGATGGGCAAGAAGATGGGCGTGCAAATCAAAATGGTGGCGGCCATGTCCAAGAAGGTGCCCAGCACAAACAAGATGATGTTCACGCACAAGAAGATGACCCACGGTGTGGTGCTGAAACCCGACAACATATTGCCCGTCAACTCGGCCACGCCGTACAAGCCAATCAGGTAACCGAACATCGAGCTGATGCCAATCAGCAGCAGCACAGCGCCGGTGCTTTTGACAGCTTTGGCCGCGGCCTTGAGCAGTTGCTCACGCGTGAGACGCTTGTAGACCACCGCCGCCAAAAACAAGGCCCAGACCACCGCCACCGAAGCCGACTCGGTGGCCGTGAACGCCCCCGACAAAATGCCCGCAATGATGATGACCACCACCAGCAAACCCGGCAGCGACTGCAAGAACGAATGCCCCACCACCGCCCAACCTGGGAAGGTGCCTGCGGGGTAACCACGTTTCACCGCCACGGCATAGGCGGCCACCAAGTTGCAAATGGTCAACACAATGGCCGGCACGATGCCGGCCAAGATGAGCGCCGCAATGCTGACCTTGCCGCTGGCAGCCAAGGTGAAGATGATGAGGTTGTGGCTGGTCGGCATCAAGGCTCCGACCAAGGACGCATGGGTGGTGACGTTGACCGCGTAGTCGGCGTCATAGCCCTCTTTTTTCATTTGCGGAATCAGCACTGCGCCCATGGCCGACACGTCGGCCACTGGCGATCCACTGACGCCACCAAACAGGGTGCAGGCCAACACATTGCTCATGCCCAGGCCACCACGCACATGGCCTGCGAGTGACTTGGCAAAGTCCACGATCTTGTCGGCAATGCCGCCGTACATCATGATCTCGCCCGCAAAAATGAAAAATGGAATGGCCAAGAATGAAAACGGGTTCATGCCCGAAATCATTTGCTGAAAGCCCACCGCCAAGGGCAAGCCCTCGTACAGCAAAGTGGCCAACGAGGACAAGCCAATCGAAAAAGCCACGGGCACGCCGAGCAACAGCAGCAGCGTGAAGCTCACGCACAGAATCGTCAGTGCCATGAGGGCTCCACTTCTTTACCGCGCAGCAGCGCGATGATGTGCTCCAAAGAGAACAATGCAATCAACACACCCGCCATGGCAGGCGGCGCGTATTTGAAAGCTTCTGACAAGCCCAGGGTAGGGATTTTGTAATCCCACACGCTGTGCGCCAGCAAGCCGCAGTTGTAGGCCATGACCACGCCAAAAACCAACACCAAGGCGTGGATCATGAGTTCCATCTTGAGCCGAATGCCCTCAGGCACCAGTACCAGCAAAGACTCCAGCCCGATGTGCCCCGCGTCGCGCACCCCCACGGCCATGCCCAGCATGGTCACGTAGAGCACCAACAACACCGCGCCACTCTCGGCCCAGGTGGGCGTGTCGTTGAACACGTAGCGCCCAATCACCTGGTACAGCACAGCGGCAATCAGCAGCATCAAACCTGCCACGCCCACTTGCAAACACAGCCGCGCCAGGGCGGCACAAAAACGGGTGTAGGTCGTCATTTACTTGACGGCGTTGATGCGCTTGACCATGTCTTGCAACTTGGGATCTTTCAAGAACTTGTCGTACACAGGTTTCATCGCAGCCTGGAAGCTGGCTTTGTCGACATCCACAATTTCAGCGCCACCGGCTTTGACAATGGCCAAGGATTTGGTTTCACGTTCGTCCCACAGCTTGCGCATGTAGACCACCGACTCTTTGGCAGCGGCACGGATTTGCTTTTGCTCGTCGGCCGACAAGGTGTCCCACACTTTTTTGGAGAACAACAGAATTTCCGGGGCCATGGAGTGCTCGGTCTTGTTGTAGTACTTGGCCACTTCGAAGTGGCGTGAGCTCTCGTAGCTGGGGTAGTTGTTTTCAGCCGCGTCGACCAAACCGGTTTTGAGCGCGGTGTAGACCTCGCCATACGGCATCGGTGTGGCGTTGGCACCCATGGCTTCGAGCAAGGACACCCACAAGTCGCTTTGCTGCACGCGCACTTTCAAACCCTTGGCATCGGCCAAAGTTTTGATGGGTTTTTTCACGGTGTAGATGGAGCGTGCGCCTGAGTCGTAGAAAGCCAAGCCGACGAAACCTTGAGGCTCGCAGTCTTTCAAAATCTCATCCCCAATCGCGCCATCGAGCACCTTGCGCATGTGCTCGGTGGAGCGGAACAAGAACGGCATGGTGGGCACCATGGTGGCGGCACAGATGTTGTTCATGGGTGCCACGTTGACGCGGGTCATGGCCAACGCGCCGAGTTTGGTTTGCTCGATGGTGTCTTTTTCTTGACCCAAAGCAGATTTGGCAAACACCTTGATGCTGTGCTTGCCGTTGGTGGCTTTGCTGAGCTCTTCACCCATGTGGCGCACGGCTTGCACGGTGGGGTAGTCGTCGGGGTGGATGTCTGACGAGCGGAATTCGGTGGCGTGCGCCGTCAGGGCGAACACTGAGGCTGTGGCGACGAAGGTTTTGAGGAAGTTCAAACGTGTAGGCATGGTTGTCTCCTGGCTTGGTTGAGTTGTTTAAAAAGGTCCGGCTTTGACAAAGCCGCCGCCTTGGTAAATCACGGCGGGGTCGGTGAGATCGAGCGTTGGCTGTCGTGCTTCAACAGCAGATCGGAAGGGCTCAGAGCTGTCTTGCGGGCGGTAGCCGATGTGTTTGGCCGAGGTGTTGTCCCACCACACGTGGTGGTTGTCGGACATGCCGTAAATCACGCTGTAGCCAACCACGGGCGAGCTGAGGCTGGCCACCACCAAGCGCTCCAAGTCGTCATAGCTCATCCAGGTGGCGAGCATGCGACGATCTTTGGCTTCGGGAAACGAAGAGCCGATGCGCAAGCACACGGTCTCGATGCCGTAGCGGTCAAAGTAAAAACGGGCCAGGTTTTCGCCAAAGGCTTTGCTCAGGCCGTAATAGCTGTCGGGGCGCACGGGCATGGTGGGGCTGACCACTTCGTCTTGCCTATAAAAACCCGTCACATGGTTGGAGCTGGCAAACACAATGCGTCGCGTGCCGTGGATGCGGGCTGCCTCGTACAGGTTGTAGGCACCCACGATGTTGGCCTGCAAGATGTCGTCAAACGCATGCTCGGTAGAAATGCCACCCAGGTGAACCACCGCGTCCACGCCGTCCAACAGCGCCAGCACGGCGGCGCGGTCTTGCAAAGCCACCTGCTGGACTTCTTCGCCGGGCTGGGCTGCGCCCAAGTCGGCCAGGTCACTCACGCGCAAGACCTCGCAGCGCGCCGTCAAACGTGGCCTCAAGGCCCGTCCCAAGCCTCCCGCAGCACCGGTGAGCAATAGGCGTTTGTACAAAGGTGTGGCAGGTGAGGTCATACAAGCAGACGGGTTGGGTAAAGATCAATTTGGTAGCGCTACCAAATCGGCCAAGGCATGCTAGCGAACACAACTTGGCGCGTCAATGGGTTTGGCCTAGGGTTTACGCCAGTCAGGTGCTGGCACGCTCCACGATGGAAAACCCCACATCCACAATGCGCGGCGCAACGCTGCGGCCTTCGGCGCGGGCCATCAAAAACTGGGCAGCTTGAAGGCCTATGTCGCCCCCGTTGATGCGCACCGTCGTGAGTGCCGGGTCCATGTCGGCCACAAAGGGCACGTCGCCAAAACCGACCACCGCCACGCGCTCAGGAATCGAGACCTGCTGGGCGCGCGCCTCGGTCACCACGCCCAGCGCCAGCAAGTCAGAGCTGCAAAAAATAGCGTCCACCTCGGGGCTGTGCGACAAGATGTGCGCCATGGCATCGCGCCCACTGCGCAAGGAGCGCGAGGCCCCCACATTCACCACCTCAGCAGGCGGTAAACCTTGCTGGGCCAGCACCTCTTGAAAGGCGACGGTGCGTCGGTCTGCGCGCTCATCTTCGGCCCGCACGATGGCAAAGCGGCGACGCCCTTTGCCGATCAAAAAACGGGCCACGGCACGGCCAATGTCCGAGTGAGAAAAGCCAATCAGCATGTCAATCGGCGTAGGGGTCAAGTCCCAGGTTTCGACCACCGGAATGCCCGAGGCCAGCAGGCGGGTGCGGCCTTTGCCGGGGGGCAAGATGCCGGTCAGAAAAATGCCGTCTGGGCGTCGCCCAATGATGGCTTCGAGCAAGGTCTCTTCGCGCGCCGCCGAGTAGCCCGATTGGCCCAACATCAGTTGGTAGCCTGCATCGAACAAGGTGTCGTTCAAGGCCTCAATGGTTTGCATGAACACCGACATCACGGTGCTGGGCACCACAGCGGCAATCAAGCGGCTGCGCGACGACGCCAGGCCGCCGGCCATGCGGTTGGGCACGTAGCCGGTACGCTGCACGGCCTCTTGCACTTTGCGCAGCACGTCGGGCGACACCTGGGCCGGCGTGTTGATGGCACGCGAGGCGGTGATGGGGGCCACACCGGCCAGCATGGCCACATCACGCAAGGTAATGGCCCCGCTGCTGCGGCGTGTGCGTTTGGTGTGGTCCGACTCCGACATGGGCTGGTATGGGTTTGGTTGCAAGCGCGATAATGGTACCGCTATCATTGGCGTAAAGATAGCACACATCCACTGGAGACTTTGATGCGCCCGCTCACCATCCGCATGCATGCCAGCGACAACGTCGCCATCGTGGCCAACCACGGGGGCTTGCCCGCGGGCACGGAGTTGGAACAGGGCTTGACCTTGAAAGACCATGTGCCGCAAGGGCACAAAGTGGCGCTGCACGACTTGCCCGCCCACAGCGCGGTGCTGCGCTATGGCATGGCCATCGGCTACGCCTTGCAAGACATTGCGGCGGGCAGTTGGGTGCATGAGCGCTTGTTGCAAATGCCTGCGGCGCGTGGGCTCGACCACTTGCCCATGGCCACCGTCAAGCCCGAGCCGCTGCCCGCACTGGAGGGCTACACCTTTGAGGGCTACCGCAATGCCGATGGTTCGGTGGGCACACGCAACATCTTGGCCATCACCACCACCGTGCAATGTGTCTCGGGCGTGGTGTCGTTTGCTGTGCAACGCATCAAGGCGGAGTTGCTGCCCCTATTTCCCCACGTCGACGACGTGGTGGGTTTGGAGCACAGCTATGGCTGCGGTGTGGCGATCGATGCCGACGGGGCCGAGATACCCATTCGCACGCTGCGCAACATCAGCCTCAACCCCAACTTTGGTGGCGAAGTGATGGTGGTCAGCCTGGGTTGCGAAAAATTGCAGCCCGAGCGTTTGATGCCACCCGGCGCCATTCCCATCAACGACCAGCGCGGTGAAGCGCTGGACGTGGTGTGCTTGCAAGACGATGCGCATGTGGGCTTCATGTCCATGGTTGAGCACATCATGGCCACAGCCCAACGCCACCTGACGCGACTCAACCAACGGCGCCGTGAAACCGTGCCCGCCAGCGAATTGGTGGTGGGTGTGCAGTGCGGGGGCAGCGATGCGTTCTCCGGCGTCACCGCCAATCCGGCGGTGGGGTTTTGCACCGACTTGCTGGTGCGTACAGGCGCGAGCGTGATGTTCTCCGAGGTGACCGAGGTGCGCGATGGCATTGACCAACTCACCTCGCGCGCCAGCACGCCCGAGGTGGCCCAAGCCATGGTGCGCGAGATGGCTTGGTACGACGCCTACCTGGCACGGGGTCGGGTCGACCGCAGCGCCAACACCACCCCAGGCAACAAGAAAGGTGGGTTGTCCAATATCGTGGAAAAAGCCATGGGCTCGATCGTCAAGTCGGGCAGCGCCCCGATCTCTGGCGTGCTCTCGCCCGGCGAGAAGCTGCATCAAAAAGGTTTGATCTATGCCGCCACGCCCGCCAGCGATTTCATTTGTGGCACCTTGCAATTGGCCGCTGGCATGAACTTGCATGTGTTCACCACCGGACGCGGCACGCCTTATGGTTTGGCTGAGGTGCCGGTGATCAAAGTGGCTACACGCACAGACTTGGCCAGACGTTGGCATGACCTGATGGACATCAACGCCGGCACGATTGCCGATGGCGACAAGACGATTGAAGAGGTGGGCTGGGAGATGTTCCACCTCATGCTCGACGTGGCCAGTGGTCGCCACAAAACCTGGGCCGAGCACTGGAAGCTGCACAACGCACTGGTGCTGTTCAACCCCGCGCCTGTGACCTGAGGCGACAGGCCATCTCACAAAGACCGGGCGTGCGCGACGTGACATGCACGCTTCACATGTTGTTCACAGGAGCGCGCCTAAAATCGCGACAACTTTTCAGCCTCTGCCTACTTTGTCTTTATCCCCGTCTTTCAACACCAGCTACGCCTCTCGCCAACGCACGCCGCGCCGTCACGTGATGGGCATTGCTGGGGTGTTGGTCTTGCATGGCTTGCTGTTGTGGGCCATCCAGTCGGGCTTGGCACGCCAAGTGGTCAAGATCACAGAAAACACGGTGGAGGCCTTGCTGCTGTCAGACAGCCTGCCCAAGCCGCCCCCTCCCCCGCCCGCGCCTAAAACGCCACCGTCGCCTACACCTGCGCCCGCAGCGCCCGCACCTGTGGTGCCTAGCACCACCGCGCCGGTGATCAATGTGCCGGTCGCGCCAGCAACGCCAGCACCCGCCCCCAGCACAGCACCGCCAGCACCACCCGCGCCCACAGCACCCCCTGTGAAAACTGCTGCGGTGATTCAACCCGGTGCCACCTGCGCCAAGCCCGACTATCCGAGCGCCTCACGCCGCCTGGAAGAAGAAGGCACGGTCACGCTGCGCTTTTTGATTGGCACCGATGGCCGCGTGCTGCAAGCCGAGATTGAAAAAACATCGGGCTACCCGCGCTTGGATGACGCCGCGCGCAATGCCCTCGCCAAGTGCCAGTTCCGTCCTGGCACGGTGGATGGCAAGCCCGAGCAAAGCTGGGCCAGCATCCGCTACGCCTGGCGCTTGGAATAACACACCCTACATTTCAGACCGAAGGAAACTTCCATGTTCACACGCAAACTCCCCCACGTCGTCCTCGGGCTGATGGCTTGGCTGCTCAGCGCCAGCGCCTTCGCCGCCGAAGAAATCGTGGACAACCCCTATGGCTTGTCTGCTTTGTGGGCACAAGGCGATTGGGTGGCCAAGGGCACGCTGCTGATCTTGGTGCTCATGAGCATGGGCAGTTGGTATGTGATCTTCACCAAGCTGGCAGAACAAAGCCGCGTGATGAAGTTTGCCCAAGCGGCACAGGCCTCGTTTTGGCAAGCGGGCAGCGTGCGTCAGGGCGCGGATGGGCTGGATGCTGAAAGCCCGTTTCGCTTCATCGCTGAAAAAGGTTTGGAAGGTGCCAGCAAGCACGATGGCTTGTTGGGCCATGTGGACTTGAATACTTGGATCACCATGAGCATCCAACGCGCTATGACCCATGTGCAAAGCCGCATGCAAGACGGTTTGGCTGTGCTGGCCACCGTGGGCTCGACCGCGCCGTTTGTGGGCTTGTTTGGCACCGTCTGGGGCATTTACAACGCACTGGTGAAGATTGGCATGTCAGGCCAAGCCAGCATCGACAAAGTGGCGGGGCCTGTGGGTGAGTCATTGATCATGACGGCCATTGGTCTTGCCGTGGCTGTGCCTGCGGTGCTGGGCTACAACTGGCTGGTGCGCCGCAACAAAGTGGCGATGGAAGAGGTGCAAGCCTTTGGGGCCGACTTGCACGCGGTGTTGTTGGGCTCTGCGCCGAAGTAAACACCATGGCCATGCACCTGGGTCCGAGTGCGTCGGACGACGAGCTGCTCACCACCATCAACACCACGCCCTTGGTGGATGTGATGTTGGTGTTGCTGATCATTTTCTTGATCACCATTCCGGTGGTGACCACCTCGGTCAAGGTGGCCTTGCCACACGAGACACAACAGCCGCGCGAAACCAAACCGGACAACATCGTGCTCTCGATCGACGCGCAGGGCCGCGCATTTTTTTACGATGCGCCGGTGCGCTCGCAGGCCGATTTGACGAAACAGTTGCAAGCCTTGGCCGAGAAAAAACCGCAGCCCGAAGTGCAAATTCGTGGCGACGCACAAGCCGACTTTGAAGCCGTGGGACGCGTGCTGTATGCGGTGCAAAGCGCGGGCTTGACCAAGGTGCGTTTTGTCACCGAACCGCAGGGCACGCCATGAACAGCCCCTTGAACAGCCAACTGCCCTCGTTACACACCGAGCCAGAACCCGAGGTGATGATGGACATCAACACCACGCCGCTGATCGACGTGATGCTGGTGCTCTTGATCATGTTGATCATCACCATCCCGATCCAGTTGCATTCGGTCAACCTGGACATGCCGGTGGGCAGCCCACCGCCGCTGAAAAAACCCAACATCGTGCGCATCGAAGTGGATGCACGCAGCGTGGTGAACTGGAATGGCAAGCCCTTGGCCGATCGCGCGGCGTTGGACGCCTTGCTGCAAGAAGCCAGCACCCAACAACCCCAGCCTGAGCTGCACATCAAAGCCCAAGGCAAAGCCAAGTACGAGGCGGTGGCGGGTGTGTTGGCCAGCGCCCAACGCCAAGGCTTGACCAAGCTCGGCATCGTGGGCACCGAGCAATTCGCGGCGCCTTGACGGCGCAGCCCTGGCCTTACTCCAGACGAATCCCTGCGGCCTTGACCAACTCGCCCGCTGAGCGGGTTTCGTCGTCCAAGAATTTCTCAAACGCGGCTTGTGGCATGGGCATGGCGGCAGCGCCCAGCTTTTCCAAGCGCTCGCGCACATCGGGCAGGGCCAACACCTTGGTCATACCCTCGTGCAAACGGTCCACGATGGCTTTGGGCGTTTTGGCAGTGATGAACGCCCCCACCCAGAAGGTGTAAGCGGCGGAAGCAAAACCTGCCTCGGAGATGGACGGCACATTGGGCAGCAGCGGTGAACGCTGCGCGGTGCTGACGGCCAAGGCCTGCAGGCGACCGCTTTGGATCAGAGGCAAGGCCGAGACCAAGGGCGCAAAGAACCAGTCGATGCGACCCGACGCGGTTTCGGTCAAGGCCTCAGGCGTGCCACGGTAAGGCACATGCTGGGCTTGGATGCCAGCCGCCACGCGAAACTTTTCGGCGTTCATGTGCGTGGCCGAGCCATTGCCAGCGGAGGCGTAGTTGAGCTGACCGGGTTGGGCTTTGGCTTTGGCCACCAAATCGGCCACATCTTTGTAGCCTTTGCTGGGCGAGACCACGATCACGTTGGGCAAGCTGGCCAGCGGGGTGATGCCGTCAAAGTCTTTCAAGGTGTCATAAGGCAGCTTGGGGTAGAGCGCGGGATTGACCACATGGCCCGAGCTGTGAATCAACACGCTGTAGCCGTCTGCCGGAGCCTTGGCCACCAAGGCTGCGCCCACGGTGCCGCCTGCACCGGTTTTGTTGTCGATGACGATTTGCGAGCCCAGGATGGGACCGAGTTTTTCGGCCACAGCACGGGCAATCACGTCGGTGCCGCTGCCTGCGGTGAAGGGCACCACAAACGTGATGGCTTTGGCCTTGGGCCAGTCGCCCACTTGGGCGTGTGCGCCGAGTGCGAGCGAAGACAGACCGGCAGCGGCGAGTTGCAGGGTTTGACGGCGGGTGATGTGGGAAGCGGTCATGGAGGTCTCCTGGTATTTTTTAAAAGCTCAAACAACAGATGCAACAGACAGCATCAAGCAGCGGGCGGGTCAAAAGGCATGGCCAACAAAATACGCGCCACATCTTGGGTGTGGTTGATGATTTGGCGGCTCTCGCCAGGTGCAAAACGGCACGAGTCGAAGCGGTTCAAGATGTGACGGGTTTGCACGCCATCGAGCTCGCTCACCACGGTGAGTGAGCCCTCTAACACCACGTAGTGTTTTTCAATGGGCGAAGGGTCCAACCCGGTTTGTCCTCCGGGTTGCAGGATGGACATGCCCATCCACAGTTGCACCGCAGGCCCGGCCTCGCGGCCTTGCAGGCGCAAGCACTGCATGTTGTCGTGGTTGGGGGCAAAGTATTCGGGCGCTTGGTCAATGCGGGTCAGGTTCATGGCGGGCTCTGGGTGAATCAGGGGTTGAACACAATGCGACGGGTGGCACCCGCCAACACTTCGCGGTAGACAGACAAGGCTTGGTCCAAACCAAAGGTCGCATCGGCTTGAACTTCAAACGGGTGCAAGGTGCCTGCGTCAAAACCGGCGCGCATGCCTTCCATGCGCTCGTTGGTTTGTACGCAATCCAGCGCCAGGGTGTCAATGCCGACATACGTGTGCATGCCACGGTAGAAGGTGAATATGTCAAACGGCACCGGACGCTCGAGCGTAGAGATGAAGATTTGCGTGGCCCCTTTGGCCATGGCTTTGTTGGCGGCTTCGAAATACGGGCTGCCCATGGTGTTGAACACGATGTGCGCACCTTTGCCGTTGCTCAGCTCGCGGATGCGCGCAGCCACGTCTTCGCTGCGTGCGTCGATGCTGTGCACGCCGGGGCCTGAAGGGCCTTCCCAAGGGCCAGCTTGACGGCGCACGGCAATCACTTGGGCACCCGCTTGCGCGGCGAGTTGAACCGCTGCTTGGCCGACCTTGCCGTTGGCGCCCATCACCACCACGGTTTGCCCGGCTTGGGGCATGCCGCTGCGGCGAAAGCCCTCGTAGGCGGTGACAAAGGGCACGCCCACAGAGCCGGCTTGGTCAAAGTTCAAACGGCTGGGTTTTTCGCGCAAGGCGGCCTCGGGCAACACCAACCAGCCGGCATGTGAGCCGTCGCGGGTGATGCCGAGGTCGCCCCCGGAGCCCCACACTTCTTTGCCCACCCAAGCGCTCGGGCCTTCGACCACCACACCGGCGTAGTCGCGACCGGGTGAGCGCGGAAACACGGCCTGCGGCATGATGCCAATGGCCGCTTTCACATCGCTGGGGTTGACGCCCGCACTGCGCACACGCACCAAGGCTTGGCCGGCTTGCAAAGCGGGCGGGGCTTGCACCTCCAGGCTGGTGACCAGGTCGGCAATGGCCGTGACCTTGGTGTTCACGCGCACCGCGTGCAGGGAAGTTTTCTCAATCGTCATCTTGTTTCTTTCAGTCACTCAGGCACGCGCAGGCAGGTTGAGCATGGCACGCGCTTCACGGGGGGTGGCCAATTCGCCCCCCAGGTCTTGCACGATGCGTTTGGCTTTGAGCACCAGCTCGGCATTGCTCTTGGCCAACACGCCTTTCTCCAGGTAAATGTTGTCTTCCATGCCCACCCGCACATGGCCGCCGTTGAGGTAGGCCAGGGCGACATAGGGAAACTCGAAACGGCCAATGCCAAAGGCCGACCAAATGGCACCCGCAGGCAGCAGGCTGCGGGCGTACATCAAGGTCTCGGGCGAGGACGAAAAACCGTACTTCACGCCGGTGACAAAGGTCCACATGCCGGGGCCGTCGAGCGTGCCGTCGGCGATCAGGTCGCGCGCCAGATGGATATCGCCAGAGTCAAAAATTTCCAGCTCGGGTTTGACACCCGCCTCGCGCATGATCTTGGCCATGATGCGCACATTGCGAGGGGTGTTGATCACCACATCAGGACCGGAGTTCATGGTGTTCAAGTCGAGTGAGCAAATGTCGGGGCGCAGCACGCGCACATGCTCGACACGTTTTTCGGGCTGCACCAGGGTGGAGCCCGGCGCGGCCACACGCGGATCGTCGTGGCTGGGAATGAAGCGCCCGCCCGGGCCCGTGGTGAGGTTGATGATGAGTTCTGGGTTACCGCGACGCACCTGGTCCATCACCTCGCGGTAGAGCTCGACCTCCATCGACGGCTTGCCCGTTTGCGGGTCGCGCACATGGATGTGCACAGCAGCTGCCCCCGCTTCGGCGGCAGCCAAACACTCGTTGGCAATTTGCGTGGGCGTGATGGGCAGATGGGGCGTTTGGTCAGGCGTGGTGATGTTGCCGGTGACGGCACAGGTCAACAAAGTTTTAGAAGCCATGGGAGTTCTTTCAATCAAAGATGACGACCACCGTCGACCACCAAGCGGGTGCCGGTGACATAACGCAAGGTGGTGGCGCAGGCTTGCACGGCGGCGGCCACGTCGTCGACGGTGCCAATGCGGCGCAGCGGGATGGTGGCAGCAGCCTTCTCGTTGAAGTCGGCACCGCGACCGGGCACAAAGCTCGAATCGACCACGCCGGGCGAGACCGAGATCACGCGCACATGCGGCGCAAAGGCCTTGGCCAAGGCGTCACCCACCACGTCGATGCTGGCCTTGGCGGCCACATAGGCCAGGTTGCTGCCGGTGCCGGTGAAGCCTGCGATGGAGGAGATGTTGACGATCAAACCGTCTTGCGACTGCTTGAGCAAGGGCATGAACGCACGGATGGTGGCGATGACGCCACGGAAGTTGACCTTCAAGATGTCGTCGATCAGCTCGTCGCTCAAGGCTTCCAAGTCGGCTGCTGGCACGGCTTTGGTGTAACCCGCGCTGTTGACCAAGATGTGCACCGCGCCGCACTGCGCACCCACTTGCTCGGCCACAGCTTTGAGCGAAACGCTGTCGGTGACTTGGGCCTGGAACGCGAGGTGGCCTGTGCCAGGCAGAGAGGCCGCATGGGCCGCTGCCACATCGGGTGCGGCGCTGTTGTAGAGCAACACGCAGCGCGCGCCCAATTTGGCCAGGCGGCGTGCGGTGGCCACGCCAATGCCGCCGGTGCCGCCAGTGATGACAGCGACGCGGCCAGCCAGAGACTCAGTGGGTTCAAAAGTGGTGGTCATAACAAAAATAGTTGAAGTGGGTTGACGTGAACGGTACGTCCAAGTCGATCAAGGAATGGGTGGGTGTGGGAACACCATCTCGCCGGGCACCAAGTGGAAGTCTTGGGTGAGCTGGGCCACGGTCTGGCCGTTGACGGTGTGTTTTTCAAAGTGACCCACCAAGGGGGCGGTGACACCGAACACTGGGTCGCTGGCCAGGTTGACGTCGTCGTCGGCAAACACCTGGGTGATCAACACTTTGTGGCCGGGGCTGGAGATCATGAAGTGCAAATGCGCGGGACGGTTGGGATGGCGCAACTGCGCATCGAGCAACTCGCCGCAAGGCCCATCGGTGGGCACGGGATAGCCAGAAGGACACACGGTGCGCAAGAAGTAGGCGCCCTGTGCATCGGTGGTGAACAGACCGCGCAAATTCATGTCGGCTTGGTTGGGGTCTTGGTTTTCGTACAAGCCCACGGGCGAGGCTTGCCACACATCGACCTTGGCGTTGGGCACGGGCTTGCCCTGCGCGTCGTAGACCACGCCACGCACTTCCATGGTGATGCCGGGTGTGTCAGAGCGCACGATGTTGTCACCCGGTTGGCACACCGGCGCATTGGCACGCCAGAACGGCCCCAACAAGCCTGCTTTGGATGACTCGTCTTCTTTTCCGGGGGGGTTGTTGAGCATGGCCACCAGGGTGGACACACCGAACAAGTCAAACGCCAAGATGACTTCGTTTTTGGTTTCGCCAGTTTCTTGGCCAATGCCGACCAAGAACTTGACCGCGCGTTCAAACTCTTTTTCGTTGACCTGGTTCTCGATCACGAACTGGTGCATGTGGGTGCTGAGCGAACACAGCAGTTCGCGCAGGCGTGGGTCGGGCGTGCGTGCCATGACCTCTAAGACCAATGGCAAAACGGTGTCGGGCGTGGTCGGCAAGACCAGTGAATCAGTGACGTGAGACATGGGAATGAACTCCTATGAAAAATATGCAACCGGTTGCAAAGATAAACCTATTTTCGATGCAAATCCATCGTGGATTTCACTCTTTGTCTCTGAAGCGACCGGTTGCAATAAAATGCCTGAATGACGCGATCCACCGCCCCTACCCTGCAAGACTTGGCGAAGCACTTGGGGGTGCACAAGTCCACGGTGTCACGCGCCATCGACCCAGCCCGACGCCATTTGGTGGCGCCCGATTTGCTGCAACGCATCGAAGCAGCTGCACGTGAGCTGGGCTACCGCCCCAACCATGCCGCCGCAGCGCTGAGCCGTGGCCGCTCGAAAACCATTGGGGTGCTGTTGCCCGACATCACCAACCCGGTGTTCCCACCGATCTTGCGTGGCATTGAAGATGCGCTGGACGAAGCCGGTTACTTTGCCTTGCTGGCCAACACCTCGCGGCCCGAAAACAGCAGCCACACCGCGCAAGTGGCGGTGGAGCGCATGCAAGCGCAACGGGTGGAAGGTTTTTTGGTGGCCACGGCCACGCGTGACGACGCGTGGCTGGAGAGCTTGCGCCAGAGTGGCGCGCAGATTGTGTTGATCAACCGCACCGATGGCCGAGGGCATTTGCCTGCCGTGATCAGCGACGACATGCTGGGCATGCGCTTGGCCGTGGACCACTTGGTGGGCTTGGGCCATCGACAGATAGCCCACTTGGGAGGGCCCGAGAGCCTGTCAACCGGTTTGGCGCGACGCATGGGCTTTGAGCAAGCCATGCGCGAGCACAAACTCAAACCCACGCACATCGTGAGCGCCGAGTCTTACGCCATTGACAGCGGCGATATGGCCATGCAGCAGTTGCTGGCATTGCGCCAGAAAAAACCGTTCACGGCTGTGGTGACTGCCAATGATTTGATCGCACTGGGTGCGCTGCAAGCCTTACAGCGCGCGGGCATCCGCGTGCCACAGGAGGTGTCGATCGTGGGCCATAACGACATGCCTTTGCTGGATCAGGTCAATCCGCCACTGACCTCGGTGCGGATTCAGCACTACGAGATGGGCTTTAGGGCTGCGCGTTTGCTGCTGGACGCCTTGCGTCAAAGACCGGGCAGTCAAGACGCGACCGTGGTGCTGCGGCCCCAGTTGGTAGTGCGTGCATCGACCAGCGGACCACCACACGCAGGCCCGGCCTAAGTGTCTTGTGCGAACAGGGCCTGCGTTGCCTCTGCCTCATCACGGGTTGGTGCTCTTGATTGCCATTGCAACAACTTGGCCTCTAAATCTTGACGGCTGATGGGCTTGCTGCACACCTCATCCATTCCCACGGCGAAGCAGCGCTGCACATCAGAGTCGGTGGTGGCGGCAGTCAAAGCCAAGATCGGTGTACGGCGACGCTGTGGGTCTGACGCCTCCATTTGTCTGATCTCTTGTGTGGCGGTGTAGCCATCGACCTCTGGCATGTGGCAATCCATCAACACCAGATCAAAGGTCTCGACGCACATGGCGTCAATGGCAGCACGGCCATTGAGAACAAACGAGGCATCGCAACCCAGGGAACGCATGAAGGCCTGGAGGATTTTTTGCGTCACCACGTTATCTTCTGCCACCAAAATTTTCATGTGCTGGAGTGGTGCCAGGTTGGACGACTGCACGGGGTCTTTGGACTCAAGGTGTGCCAGTGCGTCTGGACTGCGCCCACGGGTGCGGATGAGTGCGGCGATATCTTTGCGTCGCACAGGCTCGTTCAACACGGTGATATTGAGCGGCCGACCCGTCGGGTGAGCCTGCCCTGCTTTGTCACGGTCGGATAAACCAGTTTCAATCAAGGCACAAGCACTGTGACATTGAAATAATTCAGAGAATTTTTGATACGTTGGGCGATCAAAGATCACCAGCTCGGAGGTGACGTCTTTCCACTGAGCCTCTGCGCAATCTTGCCAAGGCGTGCCCAAATGATCCAAGTGGGTTTGCATGGATTGACGCAATAAATCATCTTGCAGACATAAGAACACCGGTTGCTGTGTGGGGCTGTGCGCCTCGCCCATGTTCTGAGGAGTGCAAGACTGGATGTTTTTAACGGGCAACGACAAGGTGAAGCAACTGCCCTGCCCCAGACGACTGGTGACTGAAATTTGTCCACCCATCAATTCAGCGAGTTCTTTGGAAATCACCAAACCCAAGCCACTGCCGCCAAAACGTCGACTGGCGGTGGTGTCTGCTTGGTAAAAGTGCTGGAACAAATGGGCCAACTGCTCCTGCTCAATGCCAATGCCTGTGTCTGTGACACGAATGTCCAAGATGTCTGCATCGTCAATTTTTTTCAAACTGGCTTTGACCTGCACATGACCTTGGGGCGTGAATTTGACGGCATTGCCAATGAGGTTGGTCAGTATCTGGGTCAGACGAAAAGCGTCGGCGTCGACGCGGGTGGTGTCGGCCAGCTCAATTTGGGCGTACAAGGCCACGCCTTGCAAATGCGCACGTGGCATGAGCATTTGCACCACGTCTTCAATGACGTCGAGCACCAAGGTCGGACGCACATCCAGCGTGATGGCGTAGGCATCGATGCGAGAGATATCCAACACGTCGTTGAGGATGCCCATGAGGTGTTGCCCGGAGCGGCGAATCAGATCGAGAAAGTTTTTTTGCTCTGACGTGGGTTGGGTGTCCATGAGCAAATCGACCGCGCCCAAAACACCCGTCATGGGCGTGCGCAGCTCGTGGCTCATATTGGCCAAGAAGCGGGATTTGATGAGTGCCGATCGGTTCGCGAGTTCTGCCTTGAGCACACTTTCGATGGTCTGCGACACAGCACGTTGCAACCAAATCGCCCCCAGCGTGAGGCAACTGATGGCGAGCAAGACAACCGTGACCAGGAACTCCAGGGCCTGATTCGTTTTTTGGGCCAGCACATCGCGCCTGAGCTGCACTTCTAGAACAGCATCCAAAGACGGGATCGACTGTGTGCGGTGTCCGGGCATCAACACATCGGCCCCTTGCACCAAGGCAGCGCTCTCTGTGCGAAAGTTGCGCGCGATCACCGCATCCGCTTGTTTGATGGTCATGACCAAGTCATCGGGTGCTGCCAGATGGGTCAAGGTGTTCTTGAGCCATGCTGGATCGAGCACGCCCACCACAGCGCCTGCGTAAGTGCCATCGGCAAATCGCAACGGAACTGCACGCACAAAGAAATGCCCTAGAAGGGTGGCGACTGACGCCGCAAACGGTCCGTCATCGGCATGTGTGCCAGCTTCCTCGGCAATTTTTGAAAAATCGGCTTGGAAATCATTGCTGGGCAGCGACAAGATGGCGTCGCCTGCCGTGTTGACGATCAAGATGGCCAGATACGGAACGTCTGCCGAAGAGCTTTTTGATTTGAGCAAAGCATCTTTTTCTGTCAGCCCAGGCCCGTAACGCTCAAACGAATCGCGGGTGTGGACCAGGATATCGTCCACGTGTTGGGTGCGCGCCTGGACACTGAGTGCCACCAGTTTGGCCTCAGCGTCTGCTTCAGCCCACGCGCTGTCTTGGACTTGTTGACGCGCGCTGAAGACATACAGCCCGACCAAAGACAAGAGCATGCACGCCACCACCGCCCAAGTGCCCCAAATCAAAACACTTTTTCGTTGCAGCCACGTGGCCTTTGCCGCACTACGCATGACGACATGCCCCACAAAACATGGTCACCCCGTGCCTCAGATGTAGCGTGCCTGCCAATAGGCCCGGTCTGACAGCTCTGCCCAGCGCAGTTGCTGGCGTAAATAAGCGTAGTAGCTCTCGTACACCGTGCGCGAAAAGGCATCGCCTTCGACCACACTGCGAATCACGTCTGGTGTCTTTTTTCTGTACTCTTTCACGACATCGTTGGGGAAGCGCAAGATCTGGAGTTTTTTGATCGCACGCAATCGATCCAGCGCATGGGCATTTTCCGCATAGAAATGCGCTTGCGTTTCAGTGAACTCACCCCAGCAGTAGCTCTCCATGATGGCGCGGTGCGAGGGCGACAACTTGTTCCACAGCGATTGGTTGATCAGCAACTCCAGGGTGTGCCCGGGCTCGTGGAATCCGGGTGCGTAGTAGTAGTCACACACGTCTTGCAAGCCCATCTCCAGATCACTCCAGGGAGCCACCCACTCGGCACCATCCAGGCGGCCATCCAACAGCGCGGGCTTGATGTCAACGGCGGGCAAGGTCACAGGCTGGGCACCCAAGGCTTTGAAGATCTCACCACCCAGACCAGGGTATCGAATTTTGAGACCTTTCACCGATGCCAAAGAGGTGATGGGTTTGGTCATCCACCCCCCCATTTGGACACCTGTATTGCCGCATGGCATGGGCACTACACCACGCTGTGCACAGAGTTGATGCCACAACGCATAGCCTCCGCCATGTCGCAACCAGCCGTAATGTTCCACGGCCATCATGCCAAAAGGAACCGTGGAAAAGAAATTGAAGGCGGAGGATCGCGAGGTCCAGTAATACGCTGTGGAATGCGCCATGTCGATCTCGCCACTGGCCACCGCATCGAACAATTGCAATGCAGACAGCTTGGTTTGGTTGGCAAACACCACCTCAATCGTCAGCGTGCCACCCGACATGGCTTTGACCTTAGAGGCCATGCGCTTCAAGATATGGGCCGGCCCTGACAAGGTATCTGGCCAAGCGGCAACCAGCCGCAAGTTCACATGGCCCTTCGACACCGATGGCGCTTGGGGCTCAGAAGCCGCAGATGCGGCGCTTGGCAATATCGAGGCCATTGCTGTCGCACCCAGCATGCGACGCTGATGATCGACTTCCTTGTGTATACCAGCCACCATAAATAAACCTTTTTATTTAAAAATAAGTAAAATAATTATATTTGGTACTAACAAGAAAATTGACACTTTTTATTTAATTTTGGTAATGATGTATTTGTCACACGCTGCAAAAGCGGAAGCAATTTAGGGTAAACCCCTGAGAATTAGCACTCCAGATCGAAGAGTGCTAATATTGCATAACTGGTAACCGAAAGGGCTACACATGACAACACTCACACAATCTGCATTGACCGTCACCAACCCATGGGCGATGGTGCCGCCGCTGGGTAACTTGGATGCTTATATTTCAGCAGCCAACCGTTTGCCCATGCTCACGCTTGAACAAGAGCAGGAATTCGCACGCAAATTGCGAGACAACAACGACATTGAAGCGGCCGGAAAGCTGGTGCTCTCACACCTGCGCTTAGTGGTGTCGGTGTCACGCCAGTATTTGGGCTACGGACTGCCGCACGCCGACTTGATTCAAGAAGGCAATGTGGGGCTGATGAAAGCAGTCAAACGCTTCGACCCCGACCAAGGCGTGCGTTTGGTGAGCTACGCCATGCACTGGATCAAAGCCGAGATTCATGAGTACATCCTGAAGAATTGGCGCATGGTCAAGGTGGCCACGACCAAGGCACAACGCAAATTGTTTTTCAACTTGCGCTCCATGAAGCAAGGCTTCAAGGCCGATGCGTCAGCCATGGATGCCGATACCCACCGTGACACCTTGAATCCACTAGAAGTGGAGGCTGTGGCACACAAGCTCAATGTCAAAGCCGAAGAGGTGGTGGAGATGGAAATGCGCATGGCCGGTGGCGATGTGCTGCTGGACCCCACTTCCAGCGACGACAACGAAGATGCGTTTGGTCCAATTGCCTATTTGACCGACGCCAACCACGAACCCACGGCCATGATCGCGGCGCATCAGCGCGATGTGTTGGCGTCTGATGGCATTGCCGCCGCACTGAATGTGCTGGACGAACGCAGCCGCCGGATTGTGGAAGAACGCTGGTTGAAGGTGGAAGACAACGGTTCAGGCGGCATGACGCTGCATGACTTGGCCGCCGAGTACGGCGTGAGTGCTGAGCGCATCCGTCAAATCGAAGTGGCTGCGATGAAGAAGATGAAGACCGCCTTGGCTGAGTACGCTTGAAACAGCATGGCTGACTGACAAAGGCCGCTGTCACAGCGGCCTTTTTTATTTCAGCAAGGTTTTGATATCTTCTGCCAAAGCTTGCGGCCCGCTGCCATAGCGGCTGAACAAACGCAGGTTGCCCTGGGGGTCGTACACATAGCTGCCCGCAGAGTGGTCCATGGTGTAGCTGGTGGGTGTTTTGCCATCGACTTTTTTGTAATACACCTTGTAGTCTTTGGCCACGGCGGCCAACTGCTCAGGCGTGGGGATGAATGCCACAAAGCTGGGGTCAAAGTTGCCCATGTAGGCCTTGAGCAATTCAGCTGTGTCACGCGCGGGATCCACCGTGATGAACACGCCTTGCAGTTTGTCGCCATCAGCGCCAAGCAAACGCTTGACCTCGGCCAACTCGGTCATCGAGGTGGGGCAGACATCCGGGCACTGGGTGTAGCCAAAGAAGACCACCACCACCTTGCCTTTGAAGTCGGACAAGCTGCGCGTTTGGCCGTTGTGGTCGCTCAGCGTGAAGCCACGCGCGTAGTCAGCGCCTGTGATGTCGATGGCTTTGAAGCTGGGTTTGTCGGGACTGCAAGCCACCAAGGTGGCAATGGTGAATGCGCTCCAACAAGACAAAAGTGCGCGTCGTGTAAACATAGGCATCACAGGTAGTGGTCGATCAAGAGTGCCGCGAACAGCAGACTCAAATGGATGAGTGAAAAGCGAAAGGTTTTACGCGCCAGGGCATCCGAGTAGTTGCGCCACAAAGCCCAGCCATAAGCACAAAAGCCCAGACTCAACAGCACGGCACTGACCAAGTAAAGCCAACCGCTCATGCGGTAAATGAAAGGCATCAAACAAGCCGCAAACAAGACCCAGGTGTAGAGGACGATTTGCAAACGGGTGAATTCGTTGCCGTGTGTGACGGGCAGCATGGGCAAACCTGATTTGCGATAGTCCTCCACACGGTAAAGAGCCAGGGCCCAAAAGTGCGGTGGGGTCCACAAGAAGATGATCAAGAACAGAATCAGCGCCTCAGGCCCTACATCGCCTGTCATGGCCGCCCACCCGAGCACGGGCGGCATGGCCCCCGAAGCGCCCCCAATGACGATGTTTTGTGGCGTCAAAGGTTTCAAGATGACGGTATAGACCACGGCATAACCCACAAAAGTGGCAAAGGTCAGCCACATGGTGAGGGGGTTGACCCAGACATACAGAATCCAGGACCCAACCGCACACATCGCGGTTGAGAACAGCAAAGTGTCGCGATCGCTCAACTCACCTTTGGCGGTAGGACGCCAGGCCGTGCGCTTCATGCGCGAGTCGATGCCTTTTTCAACCAGGCAGTTGAACGCCGCGGCAGCACCCGAGACAAACCAAATGCCCAAGCAGGCCAGCGCAGCCAATTTCACCTCTGCCCATGAGGGCACACCCGGCACCGCCAGCACCATGCCAATCAAAGCGCAGAAAACGATGAGTTGGATCACGCGTGGTTTGGTCAGCGCATTGAACTGACGCCAGCGGGATAAAGAAGGATGAACATCGCTCATGACATAGAACTCACAACAATCAATTCACAGCGTCACGCGTGGCACGCGTACCCGCCAACAATCCGACCAGCAACACCAACAAGGCCGCAGCACCCCCAGTGTGCATGACAGCAGCAGCCAAGGGCCAATCCAACACCACGTTGGACAAACCCGTGAGCAACTGCAACAACAACAAGCCCGACAACCAAGTCGCCACCGTGCTTAACGCAGAGAAACGTCGCAACTGCCACGCCAAGGCGCTTAGGTAAGCCAGCACCACATAGGCCATCAAGCGATGGGCATAGTGAATGGCTGTCAGCGCTTCAAAGTGCAAAGGCTCGCCCTGCGTGTTCAACCCCAGAGGACGCCACAAACCAAAGCCTTGTGCAAAGTCCATCAAGGGCCACCAACTCCCTTGACACTGCGGGAAAGTGTTGCAAGCCAACACGGCGTAATTGGTGCTGACCCACCCCCCCAGTAACACTTGCATCAGCAGCAATGCAAGACCTAGGTACACACGTCGGCGCACAGAGACATTCAATGCCACTTCAGTGACCCAATCGGAGGCTTGCCGTTGCTGTTGTACTTGCAAGGTGAGCAACGCCAACAACATCAAAGCGCCGAACAAATGCAAGGTCACGATCAAAGGAAACAGCTTCATGGTGACGGTCAATGCACCAAAGGCACCTTGCAGACAGACCCAGATCAGGGTCAAGGTAGGCCAGGCCACTCGCACACTGCTATCGCCACGCCAACGCCGGGTCCAGGCAAATCCAGCCAACGTGAGAATCAACCCACCCACAGCCATGGCCATGTAGCGGTGAACCATTTCGATCCAGGCCTTGGTGTGCGTCACAGGACCTGTGGGCATCACTTGCTGCGCCTGATCAATGGCGACTTGTGCGCCCACAGGGCTGGCATGACCATAGCAACCGGGCCAATCGGGACAGCCCAACCCCGAGTCAGTCAGGCGCGTGAAGGCACCAAACAGCACCAAATCAAACGTTAAAAACAAAGTAACCAACGTGAGCAAGCGCACACGATGCGCGGTCGACGCACGTGGGTTGCGCAGCCACACCCAGCACAAGGGCACCATGGCCACCAGCGCCCCCATCACCAGCAAATGCAACAGGGGTCCCAGGTTGTAGAGACTGTCGGTGGACATCTTCAGCGCCCTGCCTCGTCCCAGGATGCAGCGGCACGCAACAACCGCTCCATGTCACGCTTGGCTTTAAGCGCACCATCTGTCCCCAGCTTGGCGGGAAAGCGCATCATCCATTGCCCATGCGGGTCAACCAAATACAAATGGTCTGACAGCGCTTGCCCTTTGGCAGGCTCCAGCCATTGGCTCAGGGCTTGGGGCGGCACACGCAGCACCGTGGCCTCCTTGAGGCCTGGCAGCAAAGCAGCGGGGACGGGTTGCTGATCATCAATCAACCACACCCACTCCGTGCGTGGACGGTCTTTGCCCAGCCCTGTCAACAACTGACGTTGCAAATACAAATTGGTTTGGCATGCCTCGTCACACGCACCGCTTGCCACGCTGACCAATAACCACTGCCCTTTCAAGTCTGGCAGCGACACACTCTCGCCGCTCAAGCTCTGCGCGGTGATGGCAGGTAATGCGCGCGTGGGTTCGATCAACTCACCGAAATTACGACGTCCTTCTGGACGCACCACGTAATAGGTGAAGTAGGAAGCCACCACAGGTGCCGCACACACCAACAAGACGATCAACATGCGCAAACGTCCCATGGCCGTACGCTTGGCATCGGCCAAAGCGACGTCGTTGGGTGACGGCAAGTCGTACACCGTGAGGCCCAAGGGGTGATCTGATTCAGGACGTTGAGTTTCGGACATGACGGTAGGGTTTGATCCATTGAAACCAAAGATAGAGCAGCAACTGCAATGCAGCCAGTGCAAACCATTGGAAGGCGTAGGCTTGGTGCTTCTCAACACCTGCGGAGATTTCAGGCCAATCGCGTAACAGGCCATCCGAGGCGGCGTCGGTTTGCAACACCACGGCCACGACATCACCACCAATTTCTGTGGTGTATTGCGCGAGGTCTAGATTTTGCCGAATATTGGATGCCCCTGAGGCAGGTGCAGTCGATGCGGCTGCCGAGCTCAATTGGAGCAAATCGGAAGGGAGCGGCGCAATACGTCCATGCACATGCACCACCTCCACCGGTGTGTCAATTGGCGGCAACAAGGTACGGTCTTGCTGGTGGCGCGGTACCCAACCACGCTGAACCAGCACGCGGGTGTCGGCATCAAGAGCCAACGGGGTGAGTACCCAAAAGCCAGCGCGACCATTCATGGCCCGGTTGTCCAAGTAAATGGTGTGCTCGGGCAACCAAAACCCTTGTAAAGACACACGTCGATGCAGCAACTTAAATTGACCGGGTTGCGCCAGCAGACTGGGCGTGTCCAGTTCAGGCGCGCTCAGCTGCGCAGCAATAGCTGCATGGCGCGCTTGCTTTTCTTGGCCACGAGAGAGTTGCCAAAATCCCAGACGCACCGTCAACGCCACGCCCACGCACATGGCCAAGGTGATCCATGCCAAGTTGCGGGTGCGCGGTAAAGAGATAATGGCTCGTATGAAATTCATTGTTGCAATAGCGTTCTTAGCCATTTTGGGGAGCCTGGTCTCGGCTCTGGTGTTCATGATGCGTGATGGACGCAATGGTCAGGCCAAGTCGAGCAAGATGGTCAAAGCTCTGGCTCTTCGTGTCGGTTTCTCGATTCTTTTATTCATCTGCATTTTGATTGGCTGGAAGTTGGGCTACATCCAACCCACAGGCATCGCACCGGGGCAATAAGCCCCCCAAACAACAAAGGCCGCACATGCGGCCTTTGCTGGTGAGGGCGGATGCCGTTACATCCAGTACACCAAGATGTACAAGCCCAGCCACACCACGTCCACAAAGTGCCAGTACCAAGCAGCACCTTCGAAGCCGAAGTGTTTGTCGGCAGTGAAGTGGCCCTTTTGCAAACGCAAGGTGATGACCAACAGCATCAACATGCCCAAGAACACGTGAAAGCCGTGGAAACCTGTGAGCATGAAGAAGGTTGAACCGTACACGCCCGAGCTGAGCTTGAGGTTCATCTCATGGTAAGCGTGGTAGTACTCGTAGCCTTGCACAAACAAAAACACCACACCCAACAACACCGTCAACCACATGAACTTGATGGTGGTGGCACGGTGGTTCTCACGCAATGCGTGGTGCGCAATCGTCAAAGTCACACCCGAGCTCAGCAACAACGCGGTGTTGATGGTGGGCAACCAAAACGGCGTCATGGTTTGGAACGGCTCGATGATGCCAGCAGGTGATGCGGTCATACCAGCCGCCATGCTAGGCCACACAGCTTTGAAGTCAGGCCACAGCAGTGCATTGTCTAAGCTGCCCAGCGCTGGCACCGAATGCGAACGGGCCCACCACAGAGCAGAGAAGAATGCGCCAAAGAACATCACTTCAGAGAAGATGAACCAGCTCATGCTCCAACGATAAGACAAGTCAATCTTGTGCCCGTACTGGCCGCTTTGGCTTTCCGCAATTGCGTCGCCAAACCATTGGTAAAGCACACCCAACCAGAAGACCAGGCCAAAGAACAAGGAATACTTGCCCCAGTCAGCGCCGTTGATCCACTGGCCTGCACCAAGAATCACAAAAAACAAACCCAAGGCAGCCAACGCGGGATGACGCGAGGCATGGGGCACGTAGTAATAGGGCGTTGCGCCGTGTGAGGTGCTACTCATTTCCACTCCTTCTTCTTTATTTCGCGACGACCAGGTTGACCAAAACGATCAACCCAATCACAAATAACAAACCAGCAACCAGCCCCACGCCCAAGATGTGCAGGGGGCTGATTTTTTCAATGTCTTCTTGGAACTCGCTGCTTTTACGAATTCCCAGAAACGACCACGCCACCGCCACGATGGAGCGCATGAACGACGTTCTTTTGCTCATGCCCCAGCTCCTTTGTGCGTGGTGTCCAAGGCGGCAGTCGGTGCTGCAGGCGTCTTGGAGCCCACTTCAAAAAAGGTGTAAGACAGTGTGATGGTGGTCACGCTTTTTGACAACTTTGGATCAATCACAAACACCACTGGCCATTGCTTTTTCTCGCCTGGAGCCAAGGTGTATTGGTTGAAACAAAAACATTCCAACTTGTTGAAATGCGCAGCAGCTTGACGCGGCGCATAACTGGGAATGGCTTGGGCAGACATGACGCGATCTTGCACGTTTTGAAACTCGTACATGATGGTCGTCATCTCGCCCGGGTGAACTTGCACCGAACTTTGTGCAGGCTTGAACAACCAGGGCCCACGGGCATTGGCGTCAAACTCCACGGTGATCGTGCGTGAGGTGTCAATCTGCGTGTTGCCGACCTTGGCACGTGCACTGCCCGTTCCGGGTATCTCGCGCTCGCCCAAGGCCAAGATGTTAATACCTGTGAACTCACAAATCGCTTTGTACATGGGTACCAGCGCGTAACCAAACGCAAACATGCCCGCGGCTACGATCAGTAGCTTTCTCAGCATGAAGAGGTTGTTGCGCACGTTGGCCATGGTGTTATCAGCGGTTGAGCAAGATCACTTTGATGAAAAACCCGACAAAGAAAACCACCGCCACCGAAGCCAGAATCAGGCCCAGGCGGAGGTTTTTTTTGCGTTGTTCAGGCGTCATCGATCAGCCAATCACGCGGGTTGCCGTGGCATCCAGCTTGGGTGGGGTTTCAAAGGTGTGGAAAGGTGCAGGCGAAGGCACTTCCCATTCCAGACCTTCAGCAGCTTCCCAAGGTTTGGCCACTGCTTTGTCGCCATGACCACGCATCGCGGGCAACACAACGAAGAAGAAGAAATAGACCTGGGCAAAACCAAAGAAGAATGCACCCACAGAAGCCAAGGCATTGAAGTCGGCAAACTGCATCGGGTAATCGGCGTAGCGACGTGGCATGCCCGCCAAGCCCAAGAAGTGCATGGGGAAGAAGGTCACGTTGAACGAGATCAGAGTCCACCAGAAGTGGATCTTGCCGCGTGTTTCGTTGTACATCACGCCGGTCCACTTGGGACACCAGAAGTAGAAACCAGCAAACATGGCAAACAGCGAACCAGCCACCAACACATAGTGGAAGTGGGCGACCACGTAGTAGGTGTCTTGCACTTGGGTATCAATCGGTGCCATCGACAAAATCAGGCCTGTGAAACCGCCCATGGTGAACACGAAGATGAAACCAACGGCAAACAACATGGGCGTCTCGAAGGTCATCGAGCCCTTCCACATGGTGGCAATCCAATTGAACACCTTCACGCCTGTTGGCACAGAGATCAACATCGTGGCGTACATGAAGAACAGCTGACCCGTCACAGGCATACCTGTGGCGTACATGTGGTGTGCCCAGACGATGAATGACAAGATCGCAATCGACGATGTGGCGTACACCATCGAGGCGTAACCGAACAACTTCTTACGTGCAAACGCGGGCACGATGTGGCTGATGATGCCGAAGGCCGGCAAGATCATGATGTACACCTCAGGGTGACCAAAGAACCAGAAGATGTGCTGGTACATGATGGGATCACCACCGCCAGCGGGGTTGAAGAAGGTCGTGCCAAAGTGGCGGTCGGTCAGCGTCATGGTGATCGCGCCAGCCAACACAGGCATCACAGCAATCAGCAGATACGCAGTGATCAACCAAGTCCAAACAAACATCGGCATCTTCATCAGCGTCATGCCAGGGGCGCGCATGTTCAAGATGGTCACGATGATGTTGATCGAGCCCATGATCGACGAAGCACCCAAGATGTGCATGGCAAAAATACCAGCGTCCATTGAGGGACCCATTTGCAGGGTCAACGGTGCGTACAAAGTCCAGCCAGCAGCAGGAGCGCCGCCGGGCATGAAGAACGAGCCAGCCAACGTGGCCGCAGCAGGAATCATCAGCCAGAAGCTGAAGTTGTTCATGCGCGCAAAGGCCATGTCAGAGGCACCAATTTGCAATGGGATCATCCAGTTTGCAAAACCCACGAAGGCCGGCATGATGGCGCCGAACACCATGATCAGGCCGTGCATGGTGGTGAGTTGGTTGAACAACTCGGGGTTCACCAATTGCAAGCCGGGCTGGAACAGCTCAGCACGGATCAGCAGAGCCAAAACGCCCCCGATGATCAACATGGTGAAAGCAAACAACAGGTACAAGGTACCGATGTCTTTGTGGTTGGTGGCAAACACCCAGCGACGCCAGCCGTGTGGGGCACCGTGGTGGTCGTCGTGACTGTGGTCGCCTGCGGCGTGGTCGTGTGGATCGAGTACTGCGCTCATGATGTGTTCCTTCTAAACGCTGGCCGAATTAACGTGCGGCCTTGACATCGGCAGGCTGAACCAGCTGGCCGGTCTTGTTGGACCAATTGTTTTTGGTGTAGCTGATCACAGCTGCAATGTCGGTGTCGCTCAACTGCTTCCAGCTGGGCATGGCCAAATTGTTTTGACCATTGAGCAGCACTTTGATTTGCTTGGTCTTGTCGGCATCCAGCACAACAGCCGCGCCATCCAAAGGCTTGATCGGACCCGCACCCTTGCCATTGGGTTGGTGGCAAGCCGAGCAGTTGGCTGCGTACACTTTTTCACCGCGCTTGGTGATGTCTTCAAGCGTCCAAACCTTGCTTGGATCATCTTGCAAGGCAGCCATCTTCTTTTGCTCGGTGGCCACCCATGCGGCGTAGTCTTCAGCGCTCAGCACCTTGACGTGAATGGGCATGTACGCATGCTCTTTGCCGCACAACTCTTGGCATTGACCGTGGTAGTCACCCACTTGCTCAGCACGGAACCAAGTGTCGCGAACGAAGCCAGGAATGGCGTCTTGCTTCACACCCAACGAAGGCACAGCAAACGCGTGAATCACGTCATTGGCGGTGGTGATGATGCGAATCTTTTTGTTGACTGGAACGACCAAGGGATTGTCCACCTTCAACAAGTAATCGTCGATGTCCACGCCTTTGGCGCCGTTGTTAGACATTTCGCGTTGCGCGTTGTCCAAGGTGGAGATGAAGGCAATGCCCTCACCCTCACCCTTGATGTAGTCATAGCCCCACTTCCACTGATAACCCGTGGCCTTGATGGTCAGGTCAGCATTGGAGGTATCTTTTTGAGCCACCACCGCCTTGGTGGCGGGCAGCGCCATCAAGATCACGATGATGAAAGGAATGACGGTCCACGCAATCTCGACCTTCACCGACTCATGGAAGTTGGCCGACTTGTGACCCACCGATTTGCGGTGCTTCCAGATGGAATAGAACATCACGCCAAACACTGCAATAAAAATCACCGTGCAAATGATCAGCATGAACCAGTGCAACCAGCCTTGCTCTTGCGCAATCTTGGTAGCTCCAGGCTGAAGATTGAGTTGTCGCACGCCCGGGCCGCCCGGTAAGTCGTTCACCGCCCAAGCCGCTGTGCTCGCCCATGCGGCGGCGAACAGCAAACCAGAAGCCAGCTTCTGGAAAAGATTGTTCTTCATCACTTTCGATTGCCTTAATGTTTAGACTTCAGGACCGCAAACCTTGTGAAACACTGCGTTATCTCAATGTGTCAAGCAATGGTTTGCCCTATAAGTAACCAGCGAGCATTCTAGCAAGGCTAATTACCCCTAGAGCGGCCCAGCATGGTTCGCATATCTTGAAGAGAAACCGAACTTTTCTCGCTCATTTTGAGCTTGGGTACGGGCTTGAGGGCATGGCCGTAAATCACCTCCACGGTCAACGTCAAGCGCCCTCCTTGGTCGGGTTTGGCCAGCGCCAGCAAAGCCTGCTCAAGCTGACGGCGCCACGCACGCCCGCGCAAACCCGCAAAGCGCGCGCCATGCAGGTTGCGGCCCAGTTGACGCAGCTCTGACAACAACGCGGCCGCATTGGCATACGTGAGCGTGAGGTGCTCCATGTCCATCACAGGCTCCGCAAAACCAGCCGCCACCAGCATGTCCCCCCAATCGTGCATGTCAGTGAATGCATGGCTAGGTGCTGGCCAACCTTGCTGTTGGTACACCGCATGCAATTCACGCAAAGTGTCCGGTCCAAGACAAGAGAACATCAAAAAGCCGTCCACCGCCAAGGTTTGGTGCCACTCGCGCAACAAAACCTGAGGCTGCGCAGACAGATGCAGCGCCATGTTGGCCCACACCATGTCTGCATCGGCCAAAGGACGTTGCGCGAAAGACAGCGCCCGAGGCTTGAGCCAGCGACGCCACCAAGGTGCTTGCAAGGCGCGCTGCGTGAGCGCCAAGCGCGTCTGATCGGGCTCGACCACATGGCAGCGCGCCTGGGGGTAACGCGCACGCACCAGCGCATGCGTTGCCAAACCACCACTCAATGGCATCCAGTCGATCCAAGCCTGAGGTTGCAAACGAATCCATTCCAACCGGTCTTGCATGCGCCTTGCCACCTCTTCATTCAGCCAGGGCGATTGCGCATGAGGCCACGCATTCCAGCGTGCACTGGCAATTGCGTCAAGGGTGGGGGGGCGCTCAGAAGATGGGATGTCGGACATGAGGCAAGAAGTATATTGAGCCCATGTCACTGATCGCAGATGCAAGGCTTTTCGCGCAACAGCATGGGCTCTTGCCCAAGCGCTGGCCGAGCCTGTGCCGTATTTGCCAGGCATGGCCCAGTCAACCCATTTGCGAAGACTGCGTGCAACGCTTCGCCCAGCCCGTGGCACGTTGCAACACCTGCGCGCAAAGACTGGAGACCCCACTTTGCATGGCCTGCCAACACACGCCACCGCCACTCGACGTTTGCCTGTGCGCAGTGGACTACGCTTACCCATGGGTCAACGCCATCGCACACTTCAAATTCCAAGCCGACCCAGGCTTGGGCCGGCACTTGGCCGACTTGCTACGCCACACCCCTTGGGTCGAACCCGCCCTGGAAACAGCAGACCGCGTGATCCCTATGCCTTTGTCTGCCCAGCGTCTGCGCGAGCGTGGCTTCAACCAAGCCCATGAACTGGCACGCCACCTTGCCCCAAACAAAACCGATGCCCACACCCTGCTGCGACACGAACACAAAAGACATCAAGTGGGGCAAGGTCGGGCAGAGCGACTGGCCAACATCAGCGGCAGTTTTTGGGTACACCCCGAGCACTTGCAAGCCTTGCGTGGTGAACGCGTGCTGGTGGTGGACGATGTCATGACCACTGGCGCCTCTTTGTTTGAAGCTGCACGCGCATTGCGCGCAGCAGGCGCTGCACACATCACGGGCCTGGTGTTTGCCCGTACCCCCGCAAAGCCCACGCAAGAACTGTCCTGATCCCTTGCGCAAAAGGTTCTTGCAGGACAATACGCACATGTTCAATATTGTTCTGGTCCACCCCGAAATTCCCCCCAACACGGGCAACGTCATCCGGCTCGCCGCCAACACAGGCTGCGCCTTGCACCTGATTGAGCCACTGGGGTTTTCGATGGAAGACAAACACATGCGCCGCGCTGGCCTGGACTACCACGAGTACGCCCCCGTGCATCGTCATGCCAGTTGGGCGCAGTTTTTAGATGCCCAACAGCCAGACCCCACACGCATGTTTGCGCTCACCACCAAAGGCTCTGGCGCTGCACATGACGTGTCGTATCAGCCAGGCGACTGGTTTGTCTTTGGCTCAGAAACCAGTGGTCTGCCACCTGATGTGCGCGACAGCTTCGCAGCCGCACAACGACTGCGTCTGCCCATGCGCGAAGGCCAGCGCAGCTTGAACCTGTCCAATGCTGTGGCAGTGCTGGTCTTCGAAGCCTGGCGACAAAACCAGTTTGCTATGCATACCAGCGCGTGAGTGACTCTGCCACACACACCGGTTTGTCCGCGCCCTCGCGCTCAATGGTCGTCACCCATGTGAGCTGCATGCCGTTGCCCTCTAGCGGGTCGCACGACTTGAGCACCAAGCGCGCGCGCAAGCGGCTGTTGACGGGCACTGGCGCCGTGAAGCGCACCTTGTTCAAACCGTAATTCACCCCCAAACGCACACCGCGTATCTGGAACGCCGTGGCGCACAGCTTGGGTAGCAACGAGAGCGTGAGAAACCCATGTGCAATCGTTGCACCAAAGGGGCCTGACTGGGCACGCTCTTCGTCCACATGAATCCACTGCTCATCGCCCGTGGCTTTGGCAAATTGGTTGATTTGTTCTTGGGTCACCGTCAGCCAATCACCGAGCAACTCGCCCTGCCCGACCCAGGCCTGCACCTGCTGCAACGAATCAAATACCTTCATCGCTCACCTTTCTTCAATGCAAAGCGTCCCACATCAGCTTGCTACCGGTCAGCAGCATACCCAGATGCACCATTTGGTAAAACAACTTGGGCTCAATACGCCGGGCAATCCGCACACCAGACCACACGCCCACAGGGACCAAAGGCATCAGCACCAGTGCCGTGCACAAGTTGCGCCAATCGAGCAAGCCCAAGGCCGCGTATGGCACCCACTTGGCAAAATTCATGAAGAAAAAATACACCGACAACGTGGCAGCAAACTTGACCGGGTCCAGACGCATGGGCAACAAATACGCGTTCACGGGTGGCGCGCCCGTGTGCGCAATGAAACTGGTGAAGCCAGACAAGGTGGTCAATATCGCTCCCAGCCAGCGCGGCGGCGCGTGCCCCTGTGCAGCGGGAGGAAACAACACGCGCTGCGCCAAAAACAGCAGGGTGAAAAAGCCCACCAAACCCGCGACCCAGTGGGTCTCCAACAGGCTAAATGACAGATACCCCACCAGCGTGCCCACCAAACCCCAAGGCACTAAAAACTTGAGCAAGGACAGATCAAAGTCACGCCGATACGCCGCAATACCCAGCACATCGATCACAAACAACAGGGGCATCAAAATGGCTGCCGCTTGAGGCACCGTCACCGCCATGGCCATCAAGGGCACAGCCAATGAACCAAACCCTGCGCCAAATCCACTTTTGCTGATGCCCACCAACACCACAGCGGGAGCGGCCACCACATAAAAGAAAGGGTCGGTGATCAGGTAATCGGTCAGCACATCATTCCAAGCTGCGTGGTGCCCGACTGGCCTCGTTGTTGGCATCCACCAACACCTTGAGCATGCGCAAAAACTCATCGCGTTGCGCTTCAGGCAGAGGACTCAGGATGCGTTGTTGCGTTCTGAGCACGGCATCGCTCACATCGGCCAGCAGTTGTTGACCCTCGGGTGTGACACGCAGCAAACGGGCACGGCGGTCTTCAGGTGACACCTGTCTTGCGACCCAGCCACGCGCCTCCAGCCGATCCACCACCCCGCCAATGGTGGAGGTGTCAAACCCAATGCCAGAAGCCAAGGTACGCTGGTCCATGCCCGGTTGAGCCATCACGGCATTCAAAGCGGCAAATTGCACCGGCGTGAGTCCAAACGCCTGGGTTTCGTCCATGAACACGCCCACAGCAATTTGCTGCAAACGACGGATGTAATGACCGGGCAACTCAGACAGAGGTAACGACGAAGGCACAGAAGATGGCATAGCGCGAGAAACAGAGCCTTATCAGCACAGGAACAAGAATTGCCAAAGATGCTATCACCAGGACCAGCGCGCCCTGCATGGCCCATTGACCCTTGCGCCAAGGCATATGGATATAGCCAGACGTTAGAAGGCCTCACCTACACTAGCGCCTTGATTTAAAAAGCTTTTATTTGTCATGAGTGCATTCCACGAAGAAGAAGTGTTGACGGTTCATCACTGGACCGACCGCTTGTTCAGCTTCACCACCACGCGCGACACCGCGCTGCGTTTCTCCAACGGCCACTTCACCATGATCGGCCTGCGCGTCAACAACAAACCCCTGCTGCGCGCCTACAGCATCGTCAGCCCCAACTACGAGGAGCACCTGGAGTTCTTGAGCATCAAGGTGCAAGACGGCCCCCTCACCTCGCGTCTACAACACATCCAGGTGGGCGACAAAATCATCGTCGGACGCAAGCCCACGGGCACGCTGCTGATTGACTATTTGTTGCCCGGTAAAAACTTGTACCTGCTCTCTACCGGCACCGGCATGGCACCGTTCTTGAGCGTCATCCGCGACCCCGACACGTATGAGCGTTTTGACAAAGTGATCTTGGTGCACGGCGTGCGCGAGGTCAAAGAGCTGGCCTACCACGACTACCTCACACAAGAGCTGCCCCAGCACGAGTTCCTGGGCGAGATGGTGCGTGAGAAATTTCTGTACTACCCCACGGTCACGCGTGAGCCATTCAAAAACCAGGGCCGTCTGACCGACGCCATCGAGAGCGGCAAATTGTTCAGCGACCTGGGGCTGCCGGCCTTCAACCCCACGGACGACCGCGTGATGATTTGTGGCAGCCCACAAATGCTCAAGGATTTGAAGCACATACTCGAAGAGCGTGGCTTCAAAGAGGGCAACACCACCAAGCCCGGCGACTTTGTGATCGAGCGCGCGTTCGCCGAGCAGTGAACGCTGCGTGGGCTCAGCCGTGAATCGGCAAGCCCACCAACTGCGCCAGCTCGTCGCGTGACAAACCATCCACCGCATCGATCAGGCGCAGCCCTTGGGGCGTGACTTCGAGCGTGGCCAAATCGGTGTAAATGCGCTTGACGCAAGCCAAGCCCGTGACCGGGTAGCTGCACGCGCGCACCACTTTGCTGGCACCTTGCTTGGTCAACAAATCCATCATCACCCAGGTTTGTTTAGCGCCAATCGCCAAGTCCATGGCCCCACCCACAGCGGGAATGGCACCTGGCTCACCGGTGTGCCAATTGGCCAAATCTCCCTGTTCGCTGACCTGAAAAGCGCCCAGCACACAAATGTCCAAGTGCCCACCACGCATCATCGAAAAACTGTCCGCGTGGTGAAAAAACGCGCCGCCAGGCATCAAGGTCACGGGTTGTTTGCCCGCGTTGATCAAGTCGTAATCTTCTTGACCCGCAGCAGGCGCAGGGCCCATGCCCAAGATGCCGTTCTCGCTGTGCAAAATCACTTCCAAGCCTTGGGGCAAGTGGTTGGCCACTTGGGTGGGCATGCCAATGCCCAAATTCACATAAGCGCCATCGGGAATGTCTTGGGCCACACGGGCCGCCATTTGGTCTTTGGTTTTTCGGGTGTAGGCCATCTCATGCCTCCTTCTTGAAACCACCACCTTGGGTGGCCACACGTGGCACTTGCACCACGTGGCTGACAAAAATACCGGGCGTCACAATGCTCTCGGGGTCTAAGCTGCCGAGTTCCACCACCTCGTGCACCGACGCAATGGTGCACTTGGCAGCAGTGGCCATCACTGGCCCAAAATTGCGTGCAGCCTTGCGGTAGGTCAGGTTGCCCCAACGGTCGCCTCGCTCGGCCTTGATCAAGGCAATGTCGGCATGGATAGGGTGCTCCAGCACATACATGCGGCCATTGATTTCGCGGGTCTCTTTGGGGGAACCATCGCTGTGTTTGGCCAACTCGGTGCCAAAACCTGTGGGCGTGAAGAACGCGCCAATGCCAGCCCCTGCGGCACGAATGCGCTCCGCCAAGTTACCTTGCGGCACCAGCTCCAACGCCAACTTGCCCGAACGGTACAAGCCGTCAAACACATAGCTGTCTGCCTGACGAGGGAAGCTGCAAATCACTTTGCGTACACAGCCAGTTTGCAGCAAAGCGGCCAAACCGCTTTCGCCATTGCCTGCGTTGTTGTTGACCACCGTCAGGCCCTGCACGTGGCGCTCGCGCACCACGGCAATCAAGCCATCGATCAATTCATCGGGAATCCCTGCGGTACCAAACCCACCAATCAACAAGGTTTGGTTGTCTCGCAAACCTTGCAATGCATGGGCCACCGAAGGTGCAATTTTGTTGATCATGCCAATCGCCCTGCTGTTTTAAACACGCTCAACGATCATGGCGATGCCTTGACCCACGCCAATGCACATGGTGCACAAGGCATAACGACCACCGGTGCGGTGCAACTGGTTGATGGCGGTCGTCACCAAGCGCGCGCCACTTGCGCCCAAGGGGTGACCCAAGGCAATCGCCCCGCCGTTGGGGTTCACACGCGGGTCATCGTCTTGCAAGCCCAACTGGCGCAGCACCGCCAAGCCCTGCGCAGCAAACGCTTCGTTGAGCTCAATCACATCCAAATCCGCCAGCGTCAAACCCGTCAATGCCAACACTTTTTGTGTCGCAGGTGCCGGGCCAATGCCCATGATGCGCGGTGGCACACCCGCTGTGGCCATGCCCACCACGCGGGCTTTGGGCGTCAGTCCTTGCTGGGCCGCAGTTTTCTCATCGGCCAACAACACCGCGCACGCGCCGTCATTCACGCCACTGGCGTTGCCGGCTGTCACCGTGCCATCAGGGCGCACCACTGGCTTGAGTTTGGCCAACGACTCTAGGCTGGTCGCACGTGGGTGCTCGTCTTGGCTCACCACCACGGCATCGCCCTTTTTCTGAGGGATGGTGACAGGGCAAATTTCAGCATCAAAGTAGCCTGCCTTTTGCGCAGCCACGGCCTTCATCTGGCTGGCCAGCGCCATGCGGTCTTGGGCTTCACGCTCGATCTTGAAATCGGTGGCCACGTTCTCTGCCGTCTCAGGCATCGAGTCCACGCCATACTTTTCTTTCATCAACTTGTTGATGAAGCGCCAGCCAATCGTGGTGTCGTACACCGCATTGCTGCGGCTGAATGCACTCTCGGCCTTGGGCATCACAAAGGGCGAACGGCTCATGCTCTCCACACCGCCAGCAATCATCAGCGTGGCCTCGCCCGCCTTGATGGCCCGCGCGGCAGTCCCAATGGCGTCCATGCCCGAACCGCACAAACGGTTGATGGTGGCGCCTGGCAATTCCAGGGGCAGCCCCGCCAGCAAACTGGCCATGTGGCCCACGTTGCGGTTGTCCTCACCGGCTTGGTTGACACAGCCATAAATCAAGTCGGTCACAGCCAACCAATCCACGTTGGGATTGCGTGCCATCAAGGCTTTGAGCGGAATAGCGCCCAGGTCGTCGGTGCGCACGGACGACAAAGCGCCACCGTAACGGCCAAAAGGGGTGCGGATGGCATCGCAAATGAAGGCTTGGTTCATGGTCTTCCTCAAATGAAACTTGTGTAACCGGTAAATGTATCAAGCCGCGCACCACCCCACGCCCAACCGGGCACCTGAGTGACAATGCTGGGCATGTTTGAACCCAGTCAAGCCGACGTTCGGCGCTTTTTTTGTTCGGTCTATGCCAAGTGGCGCAACGCACAGCCCATGGACGCGCTAGAAACACTGGCCAGTCAGTGGGTGGCCGAGCACCCCGAATACCATGCCGACTTTGCCGACGAGGCAGCCGCCTTGGAGCGCATGTACGAGGTCAAAGATGGCCAAGTCAACCCCTTCTTGCACCTGTCGATGCATTTGTCAGTGAGCGAGCAATGCTCCATCGACCAACCGCGCGGCATACGCCAAGCCGTCGAGCTCTTGGCCGCGCGCCGCGACTCGCTGCACGATGCACACCATGAAACCATGGAGGCCTTGGGCCAGATGATCTGGGAAAGCCAGCGCAGCGGACGCCCCCCCGATGGCCAGGCCTACATGGATGCCGTCCAACGACGCGCCACCCGCGATTGACCTCCGTCACTGACACCACCCAAAGCCTGCTTGGCGCGCTCGCTGGCCTGCGCGTGGTCGATCTGACCGGCGTGGTGCTGGGCCCCTATGCCACCCAAATCTTGGGCGACTACGGCGCTGACGTGATCAAAATTGAGCCCCCCGGGGGCGACATCATGCGCCAGGCGGGTCCGATGAAACATCTGGGCATGGGCCACATCTTCATCAACACCAACCGCAACAAACGCTCTGTGGTGCTGGACTTGCGCCAAGCCGAACAACGCGAGGCCTTGCTGGCCCTGTGTGACACCGCCGATGTGCTGACCTACAACATCCGCCCCGCCTCTATGGCACGTTTGGGGCTGTCGTTTGAAGCCTTGCATGCACGCAACCCGCGCTTGGTCGTGTGTGGTGCTTACGGGTATAGCGAAGGCGGACCCTATTCAGACTGGCCGGCCTACGACGATTTGATCCAGGGCGCAGCCTGCATTCCGTGGCTCATGACCCAAAGCGGCAGCCACGAGCCGCGCTATGTACCAGCCACCTTTGCCGACCGTGTGACCGGACTCCACATGGTGCATGCGGTGCTGGCAGCAGTCATCGCGCGCTACCGCACAGGCGTGGGACAGCATGTGGAAGTCCCCATGTTCGAATGCCTGCTGCAGTTTGTACTGGGCGAACATTTGGGTGGCGAAACTTGGCAGCCCCCCATCGCCCCCATGGGCCACTCGCGCATGCTCGCCGCCAACCGCAAGCCCTACGCAACCCAAGACGGTCACATCTGCGCCTTGATGTACACCGACAAGCATTGGCAGTCTTTTTTACGCTTGATCGGACAACCTGAGTTGTTCACCACCGACCCGCGCTTTGGCACTCAAAGCCAACGCATTGCCCACATTGATGCGCTGTATGGCTTTGTGGGGGAACACATGCGCACACGCACCAGCGCGCAATGGTTGCAAGACTTGGCGCAACACGACATCCCAGTGATGCCCATGATGAAGCTCGATGACTTGCTGACCGACCCACACCTCACAGCCACCGAGGGATGGCTCGACATCCCGCACCCTCACGAAGGGCTGTTGCGCCAACTGCGCCCACCCGTGCGCATGACAAACACACCCACGGGCGTGTGGCGACCTGCGCCCACCTTGGGACAACACACGCAAGAAGTGCTGCGCGAAATCGGCCGTTGAACGCACCACCACACAGACGCAAAAAAGCCCGCATGCAGCGGGCTCTTTTGGCAGAAGAAACGTTCAGATCAACGGAACTTCGACTGAGGCACAGTTTTCAAATCGCCTTGTTGTGCCGACACATAGTTGGCCAGCTCTTTGAGTTCAGCATTGCTGAACTGCTTGGCCACACCACCCATCACGCCGTTGCCACGGCCCCAGGTCGCCGTACCTTCCACCTTGTAGGACTTCAAAGCCACAAACAAGTAATCGGCGTTTTGGCCAGCCAGCTTGGGGTAGCTCGGGTCAATCGGCTTGGCAAAGTTTTCACCATGGCACGAAGTACAAGCGCCCTTCTTCACCAACTCAGCCACATTGCCTTTGGGCTCAGTGGCTTTTTCAGGCAATACAGCACCTTCCACCACACCGTGGGTTGAGTAGTAAGCAGCCATATCAGCAATGTCTTGGTCGCTCAAGCTGGTTGCAATGCTGCGCATGGTGGGGTGCTTGCGCTCGCCTTTTTTGTAGGCGTTCAAAGCAGAGGTGATGTACTTCACACCTTGGCCTGAAATTTTGGGGACTTTGTACACTTCAGGGAAGCTGGCTTGGTAGCCAATAATCCCGTGACAGCCAATGCACATGGCAATCTTTTTTTCGCCAGCTTTGGCGTCGCCTTTGAGCTCTTGAGCTTGGACTGAAAAGGTCGCAGCGGCGACAACGAAAGCAAACACGATTGAGAGAGACTTGTTCATAGTGCAGATGTCTTCGAGACAGATTGATAAAAGTCAACCGTTCATTATATAGAGCCAACTCACATGAAATTCACCGGCACCGACAACTACGTTGCAACGCAAGACCTGATGCTCGCCGTCAACGCGGCCATCACCCTTCAACGCCCCTTGCTGGTCAAAGGCGAACCCGGCACAGGCAAGACCATGCTGGCTGAAGAGGTCGCACAGGCCTTGGGCATGCCCCTGCTGCAATGGCACATCAAATCCACCACCAAGGCCCAACAAGGCCTCTACGAGTACGACGCAGTCAGTCGACTGCGCGACAGCCAAATGGCTGACCTGGATGGTGGCGCACGCGTCAAAGACATTCAAAACTACATCATCAAAGGCGTGCTCTGGCAGGCTTTCACCGCAGAGCAACCCGTGGCGCTGCTGATTGATGAGATCGACAAAGCCGATATCGAATTCCCCAACGACTTGTTGCGCGAGATCGACCGCATGGAGTTTTATTGCTACGAAACCCGTGAACTGATCAAAGCCAAAAATCGTCCCTTGGTGTTCATCACTTCCAACAATGAGAAAGAACTGCCCGACGCTTTCTTGCGTCGCTGTTTCTTTCATTACATCAAGTTCCCGGATGCCGAGACCATGCGCCACATCGTGGCCGTGCACTTTCCACAGCTCAAACAAGAACTGTTGAGTGTGGCCATGAAAACATTCTTTGACATTCGTAACCTGCCCGGCTTGAAGAAAAAACCATCCACCAGCGAATTGCTCGACTGGCTCAAACTGCTGGTTGCAGAAGACATTCCTCTCGAAGCCTTGCAAACCAAAGATGAGAAAGTGGCCATCCCACCGCTGGTGGGCGCTTTACTCAAAAACGAACAAGACGTCACTCTGTTCGAAAAACTGGTGTTCATGCAAAGCCGCAACCGTTAAAGAGGAGCTGACATGTTTGCCTCATTGATGGAAGGACTCAGCGACGCCGTGGGCTTTGTCGCGGGCGCGTTGCTGGGCTATGGCCTGGGTGTCACCTTGGGCCTGGACTTGTTTGCCGAAGGCTACGGCACAGGCAGCATCGTGGCCATTGTGTTGGTGGGCTTAGGGGGTGGCATGGGCTTGCAAGCCGCCCGTTACTTGCGCGCCCGACAAAACACACAAGACTGAACACCATGCTGATCGACTTCTTCTACACCCTGCGTGCTGCCAAGCTGCCCGTGTCTGTGAAGGAATTTCTCACCTTGCTGGAAGCGCTGCAAAAACAAGTCGTAGGCCCAGGCAGTGAGGCATGCAGCTTGGATGACTTTTATTTCTTGAGTCGTCTCACCCTGGTCAAAGACGAAAAGCATTACGACAAATTCGACCGAGCCTTTGGTGCCTACTTCAAAGGCGTGGACATGCTCACCGACTTCACCAAAAACGTCCCGCTCGACTGGCTTGAGAAAATTCTGCAAAAAGAACTCACGCCCGAGCAAAAAGCCGCCATCGAAAAAATGGGCTGGGACGAGTTGATGGAGACGCTCAAAAAACGTCTGGAAGAACAAAAAGAACGTCACGAAGGTGGCAACAAATGGATTGGCACCGGTGGCACCTCGCCCTTTGGCAACAGTGGCTACAACCCCCAAGGCGTTCGCATCGGCGGCAAAGGTGGCAACAAGAGTGCTGTGAAGGTGTGGGACCAACGCGCCTACCAAGACTACGACGACACCCAAGAACTCGGCACCCGCAACATCAAAGTGGCACTGCGACGCTTGCGCCGTTTTGCCCGCGAAGGCTCGGCCGAAGAACTCGACTTGCCAGACACCATCCGCGCCACGGCGGCCAATGCTGGCTACCTCGACATCAAGATGGTGCCTGAGCGCCACAACAACGTGAAGGTGCTGCTGCTCATGGACGTGGGCGGCACCATGGACGAACACATTGCCCGCGTGGAAGAAATGTTTTCTGCCGCCAAAGCCGAGTTCAAGCACTTGGAGTTTTATTACTTCCACAACTGCGTGTACGACTTCATGTGGCGCAACAACAAACGCCGCTTTGCTGAAAAATTTGCCACCTGGGACATCCTGCGCAAATACAACAAAGACTACAAACTCATCTTCATTGGCGACGCCACCATGAGCCCGTACGAAATTGTTCAACCCGGTGGCAGCGTGGAATACAACAACGAAGAAGCAGGTGCCGAATGGATTCAGCGCCTGACCCACGCCTTCCCCAAATACGCCTGGATCAACCCTGAACCACAAGGCGTGTGGCAATACCGCCAAAGCATCAGCATCATCCAGCAACTGGTGAGCAACCGCATGTACCCCATGACCCTCAAAGGCCTGGAAGACGCCATGCGCATGCTCAGCAAATAGCGCGCTGCCGTTCTTTATAAAACCAACCGAGACACTCCATGAACCATCCACACCTTGACACCACCACGGAAGAAGTGGCCGCCACACAGCCGCAACTGCTGATCCCGCAACTTCAGCCTTTCTACCGCTGGGCCGAACCCTTCACCTGGTTGCTGGTCCGTTTGACCGTGGGCCTGATGCTGTTGCCGCATGGCATCCCCAAACTCCTTGAAGGTGTGGAAGCCACCGCCGCCAAAGCCCTCACACGACGCGGCATCGAAGCCGCTGAGCCTTTGGCCGTGGTGCTCATCCTGCTCGAAACCGTGGGTGGCCTGTGTGTGGCCCTGGGCTTGTTCACCCGCTTCTTTGCGGCTGCCATCACCATTGAAATGGCCGTCATTGCCTACCACCACCTGCCCAAATTTGGCTGGACCGGCCCAGGCTACGAGTACCCACTGATGTGGGGCCTCATCATGCTGGCTGTTGCCTTGCGCGGTGGTGGTCCTTTCTCCATTGATCGCAGAATTGGCAAAGAACTCTGAGCTCTCTAGCAGCGGTGCACCAGCCTCCCTCTAAAATAAGGGTTGGCTGCCGCCGTAGTTCAATGGATAGAACGAGTGCCTCCTAAGCGCTAGATACAGGTTCGATTCCTGTCGGAGGCACCACACATGAGTTTATTTTTTTCCTCACCCGCGCTTTGTGTTGAGCAATAGATGTCGCTAAGTGCGCAGCGTTGGCGGTGCTAGTCAACAGGTAAAGAGTTTCGGCCATGCTTTCGTATTGAGCTTGAGACATGAGAACAACATGCTCGCCACCACGCCGAGCAATCACGGCAATGTCGGCATCGTTGATTACCCCATCTATCAAAGCTTTAAGGCCTTTACGAGCTTCGGTCTAGGTGACGACTTTCATGGTTAGCCTATACACCTTATTAGACTTATTACTTTAGTTAAAACTCGGTTTGCATTTGATCTGCATAAGCAAAAATTATTGCGTCGATTCACTAGCAACCATTTCTGGCGAAGAAATTAGTCTATTTTCAATAGACTGGCGAGCTAAAGCTTCTTCTGCTGCTCGAATTTCGTTTGCTAGTTCGCCCTTATAAAACCAACAAGGACCTAAGGCAGGAATGCCAGCAATTTTCCCAGCACCTCCGCATCTTAAAGTTATGTTTTGCCCATAAATCAACGTAGCAATTTTTGGCTCTTCACTTTTTCGCATGTAGGCGGCAACACCTGGCGCTCCTCCGATGCCGAAAAGAAGCAGAACTGGATCACCATCAATATTTCGGCTTGCAGAGTAAAAAACACCATTTACTCGTAAAGCTTTTTCTTTGTATTTCGAATCAGCAAAAATCTCGTTTTTCTGATATTCAACCTGATACTCCCAAGCATCAACGCGAATAGGTAGTGGCATTTTTAACTGGTAATTCTTCGTTGCATCATTAACCTCTTCTTGCATCACTGACTTCGACAAGGGTAAAATATTAGGCGCATTGGAATTATCTTTCGACTCGGTCGATTTATCAGTGCTTGATTTACCCAAAAAGGTAAAAAATATAAAGGTAAAAAAAGCTACTAAAAGATATCTTGACATGGGTTCACCTTATTTAATAATGAAATATTTCTTGTTACGTCGAAATTTATTTACCAATCTGGATTTTATAAAACTACTCTCAGTGAGCCTTATCTATAGCTCTCTGAACCTCTTCAAAGTTTGCATCTATGACGTCTATGTGCGTATAAACGTTTTTCACTAAAACACCAATATATCTGTCTCTAAGTAATTTACGTTGTATTGAGCGCTCAATCGGCGGCAAATCATCTAAATCATTCCTAGTCCCCTCAAACTCGGGGTTGCCAGTTGGTCCCTTTATCAAAGCATCGATAGAGTTAGGCAAAAATTCATCGAATTGCACTTGCATGCTTAAAAGTGCTTGTACTACATCAGACGTCCCAACTTCATGAAAAGGTATATCTGCTAATGCGCGGGCAAAAGAACGAGTGACGTCACGATGGTAAATGTCATGGATGGCAGAATTGAAGCGATCATTCTGTTGGTCAAACGCAATTGACCCTCGAATTTTTTTAGCATATTCATGTGCAGCTTTTGCAACAGCAAACACGCGTTGACTTCTCTCCTGTTGCTCGGATTTTCGGTTCGCATCAGCAATCCAAAACGACGCAATGATTGCAAGTACAGAGCCCCCTGCCTGAATCCATGCGGGCACATCACCCTTAGGGCATGGGAGATACCAGTAAACCAACACTAGAGATAGCGCAGCACTTAAAAACAACCGCATGTAACGATTTGAAAAGCAATCGATGAACTTAGTCATAGGGTTGTGCCTTTGTTGCTTTCAATAAGAAGCCTGCTAAATATCAAAGTTCTTCCTCTTTTCAAAAACATCAGTATGCCTAAAACACAATCCTATAAATTCGGCAAAATAAGTGGCTCGGTTAGTTTGAACAGTTAAACCCCTATAGATAAGTGGAGAGGGGCGGGTTTGAAGAGATGCAGAGTTGTCCACGCAAGCAGTCAACTCGGGGCGCATCGAAGGATTCACTTTACGCAACCTCTTGAAGTTCTGGCAGCCCTGCCAGCAAAACCTCATCTGGTGTTTTCCCGTCATGGCTAGAGTGGCAGCGCTCAGCGTTGTACCAATCGATGTAGCGTGCAATGTCTGAGCGGGCTTGGCTGACCGATTCGTAAGCTTTGAGGTACACGCACTCGTACTTCACCGAGCGCCAAACGCGCTCTACAAACACGTTGTCTCGCCAAGCCCCACGCCCTTGCATCGACAGCTTGGCCCCTTGCGTCGAGCGCGGTACTTGAAGCAGCACCAGACGGAGTATTACCGTCTGCTGTCGGCCATTCGAAAGGAAGGCGACTGGGAGTCTTGGGTCCAGTTCTTTCTGGAGGGGGTGCAGGTGGCCGCCACCCAAGCGGAAGAGAACATCGTGAAGATCGCCTCGCTCGTGGCTTCCGACCGTAGAAAACTGCTTGAATCGCCAAAGGGTGGAGCTGCTGCCAATGATGCCGCGCTTTACCGTGGAGCGGGTGAAGACGGCGCTGGGAACCACCTTCCCTACAGCCAATGCAGCAGTCAAAGCCCTAGAAGAATTGGGCTTGATCACCGAGACAACAGGCAACAAGAAAAACCGGAGTTTCAGCTACGCCCGATACATCCAACTGCTGTCGTCTGCCTGAGGAACCACTGTCAAGTTCATCTGACTTGCCCCTCTTGGGCGTTAGATACTGGTTCGATTCCGGTCTCGGGCACCATTCACTGATGCAACAACCGCGTCACCTCAGCCGCCGCTGTTTTGAGCATTGGCAACAAAGTGGCAATGCGTCGTGCATCCATGCGCGACTGGGTGGCCGCCACCGTGATGGCGGCAATCGGTGTGTTGGATCGGTCAAAAATCGGCAAACCAATGGCCCGTACCCCGGGCACAGCATGGTTGCCTGTCGAGGCGTAGCCCGCACGCTTGGCCGAGGCACACAGGTCTCGTAATTTGTCGGCATCCAAATCGCCATACGCCGCCAAGCGGGGTTCCACCGCACCAATCACCGTGGCCATTTCTTCGGCTAGCAACGCACTCAACAACGCCAAACCTCCGGCACTCACACCCAAGGGCTGTCGACTCCCCACGGGCACTGAGGGTGTCTGGATGGGGTAGGTGCCTTGAATGCGCGCAATGCACACCGCATCAAAGCCGCTGCGCAAAAACAAAAATGCAGTGTCGCCCGTTTGTTCGGCCAAGGCGGCACACACCGGCTGGCAAATGTCTTTCAGGTTGAACTGGTGGGTGGCTGAAATACCCAGCTCAAACAACTGCGGCCCCAGGCTGTAGCGACGCGTGCCCGCCTGTTGCACCAGCATGCCTTCTCGCACCAAGGCCTTGAGCAAGCGATGCGCCGTGGGTCGCTCAAGACCGAGCTGGTGCGACAAGTCAACCAGCCGAATGCCATGCGGCGCTTGCGCGGCCACCAAGCGCAGGGCCCGAAAAGCCCTGCTGATGGTTTGTGTTCCGGCAACTTCTAACGGTTCAGAAGAAATAAACAAGCCCCTTGCATTGGTGTGGGCCGTGAGGATATCAGTCCAGCACCACGCCAGCGAGCTGCACGGCCTTGGCCATCTTCTCAGCCTCAACCTTCATCAAGGCGGCAAACTCGGCGGGTGTGCTGTGCAGGTCTTCCGCCCCCGCGTTGGCCAATGTCAACTTCATCTCAGGACTGGCCAAGGCTTTTTTCACCTCGGCGCCCAAGCGCTCCACGATGGCGGGCGACATGCCTTTGGGTCCCATCAATCCGCTGTAGAGCAGCACCTCCAGTGGCACCCCAGCTTCTTTGAGTGTGGGCACATCAGGCGCAGCACTGACGCGCTTGCCCGAGGTAACCGCCAGACCATAAATTTTTCCGGCCTTGCTTTGGCTCACCGCAGGCGGCATGGTGGAGAACGTGTACATCACCTCACCCGCCATGATGGCTTGCGTTGCAGGTGAACTGCCCTTGTAAGGCGCATGCAAAGCCTTGGTGTCGGTGAGTTGTTTGAACGACTCGCCCACCAAATGCGTGATGGCCCCATTGCCCGACGAGGCATACACCACTTGATCAGGCTTGGCCTTGGCGAGTGCAACCAAGCTCTTCACATCCTTGGCGCCAGAAGACAAGCTAGAGACCAACATCAACGGTGTGGAGGCCACCAAGCTGACCATGGTGAAGTCGTTCCACGAGTCGTATTTCAGCTTCTTGTAGGTCGAAGCGCTGATGGCATGTGTGGTCATGTCTTGAAAATACAGCGTGTAACCATCGGGCGCTGCATTCGCCACAAACGCAGAGGCGATGGTGGTGCCCGCACCGGCCTTGTTTTCCACAATCACGCTCTGCCCCATTTGCGTCGACAACCGTGCAGCCAACGCGCGTGACAGCACATCCGAAATACCGCCCGGCGTGAACCCCACCACCAAGGTGATGGGCTTGCTGGGATAAGCAGCAGGTTGTGCCCAAGCCGTTGCGGCGCAGCACACCGAACACAGCGCGGCGATCCAAAAAGAGAGGTGGTTTGGCTTCTTCATGCGTGGGTCCTTTTGGGTTGAATGTGAAAGCAAAAATTCATCCTAGGTGGCGCAAAGTTGAGGTGTCAAGGCGATCTTTGAATGTTTCACTATTTGGACTCATAGTCAATTTCAGGCATGCACGCAAATAGAACAGCAGCAAAAAATAACGCATCCTTATAGTGCAAATCGCAACTCAAGCCACCAATACCGTGCGCCCTGATATTCCAATATATGGACTAATTCATTCGTGCATTGACAGTATTTTTCGGCCACAGGTAGGATGAAATTTGATGTTCCTCATGAAAGACCAGCCCATGCCCCGTCCTCTTTTGCCACGCCACAACCGCTACGACTACGTGCCCTTGAATGAGCGCAAAGACTACGACTGGCCGGGCGGTGCCAGATTGGCTTTTGTGATCACCACCAACATCGAGTGTTTTGCGTTTGGTGCAGGCAACGGCCACGACCCTGCCAAAACCGGCGAGCCACAAACCCACCGCAACTACTCATGGCGCGACTACGGCAACCGCATCGGCATCTGGCGTCTGTTTGAACTGTTTGATGAACTGCACATCCCCGCAGGGCACAACGTCAACAGCTTGGTGTACGACTACGCGCCGCAAATCATGGATGAAATTCGCCGCCGTGGCGACGAGATCGTGGGCCACGGTCGCACCAATGCCGAGAACCACCGCGGCATGTGGGAAGCCGACGAAGAGCGCATCATCCAAGACGTGATTGACAAGTTTGTGGCCCACGAAGGCAAGGCCCCCACCGGCTGGATGGGCTCGGGCGCTTACGAAACCGCGCACACCCCCGACCTGTTGAAAGAAGCGGGCTTCAAGTACCTGATGGACTGGCCCATGGACGACCAGCCGATTTGGATGCGCACCCGCAGCGGCCCGATTCTGTCGGTGCCCTACCCCGTAGAGCTCAACGACTCGCAAATCATCACCCACCGCCGCCAAGACTCCAGCGACTTTTGCGACATGATCGTCAACCAGTTTGACGAAATGATCGAACAGTCTGCCCGCCACCCCTTGGTGATGAACGTCTCGGTGCACCCCAACATCTTTGGCCAGCCCTTCCGCCTGCGGCAGCTGCGTCAAGCGCTCAAGCACTGCGTGCAAAGCCCGCACCAAGACAAGGTATGGCTGGCACGTCCCGGCGAAATTGCCGACTACTGCTACAGCCTGCCGCCTGGCGTGATTCCTGGCGGCTAACACGCCACACACTGCACCACGTATCTTTCACATCCACGCACGCCGCACCACGGCCACTTCACCACAACATCTGGAGCCCCCATGAGCAACCCTATTGGCCACAGCGTTCGCGCACGCGCCCCCTACCAATCCATCGTCAACCGCCCACCCCTCAAACTGCCAGGCAATGCACGCGTGGTGTTGTGGAACATCGTCAACGTCGAAGTGTGGGAGCCCACCGGTGCCATGCCGCGCGCGGTGTTGCCCCCGCCCATGGGCAACCCCATGCTGCCCGATGTGCCCAACTGGTCGTGGCACGAATACGGCATGCGCGTGGGCTTTTGGCGCCTGCTTGAAGCCTTGAGCGACCGCAAGATGAAAGCCACCTTCGCACTCAACGGCACCACCTGCCGCATGTACGAAGAGGTGTGCACGGCCGCACTGAAGGCTGGCTGGGAATTCATGGGACACGGCTTGGTGCAACGCCCCATGCACAAAGTGGAAGACCAACTGGCCGCCATCCGCGAAACCATGGACGAAATCCGCAAGTTCACCGGCAAGGCACCCCGCGGCTGGGAAAGCCCAGGCCTGACTGAAACCGACGACACCCTCGACCACTTGGCCGAGTGCGGCATCGACTACGTGGCCAACTGGGTGCTCGACGACCAACCCGTGTCGCTGCACTCGCCCAAAGGCCCCATCACCGCCGTGCCCTACACCGTGGAGTTGAACGACGTGGTGATCTCTGCCGTGCAACAACAACCGTCTGACGAAATGCTCAAGCGCGGCAAAGCCCACTTTGACCGCCTCTACAAAGATGGTGCCAAAACACCGCGCATCATGGCCATCTCGGTGCACCCCTACCTCAGCGGCGTGCCGCACCGCATTGGCTACCTCGAACAGCTGTACGACTATGTGCTGAGCCACGAAGACGTGCTGGTGTGGACCGGCGAAGAAATCCTCGACTGGTTCTTGGCCCAACAACGCGACCACGCCAAATGAGCGCACCACGCATCTTGATCGTGTCGCTCGGCGGCACCATCACCATGACCCGCTCGGACGCTGGGGGCATCACCCCCACCCTCACCGCCGACAAGCTGATTGACAGCGTGCCGCAACTGGCTGGGGTGGCCACACTCGAAGCCATCACCCAATTCAGCATGCCCGGTGCTTCGCTGAGCATTCGCAATTTGGCCGAGGTGGCCCAGCTGCTCAACGAACGCTTGCAGGCAGACATCGACGGCGCGGTGGTGGTGCAAGGCACCGACACCATCGAAGACACCGCCTTTGTGCTCGACCTGTTGGTGCGCAGCCCGCGTCCGGTGGTGGTCACCGGTGCCATGCGTGGACCCCAAGCCGCCGGGGCAGACGGCCCGGCCAACATTTTGTCGGCGGTCACCGTGGCAGCCGATGCGCGCATGTCGGGCCTGGGTGTGGTGGTGGTGCTCAACGACGAAATTCACAGCGCACGTTGGGCTCAAAAATCGCACACCGCCTTGACCAGCGCCTTCACCTCACCCGGTACAGGGTGCATGGGCTTTGTGGCCGAAGGTCGGGTGGAACTGATGATGACACCCCAACGCCGCATCGCCCCCATTCAAGGCCCGCTCGCGCACGAGCACGCGGTGGCGCAAGTCTCGTTAGGGCTGGGTGAGGACGCACGTCTGCTGCCCACCCTCCAAGGCCTGGGCTACAGCGGCGCGGTGATTGAAGGCATGGGTGCAGGCCATGTGCCCGCTGCCAGCGTGGGCGCTATGGTCGAGCTGATGCACCAGATGCCCGTGGTGTTGTGCACACGCGTGCGCGGTGGCCGCGTGTTCACCCAGACCTATGGCTTTGCCGGCTCAGAGATGGACCTGATTGCCAAAGGCGTCATTCCTTGTGGTCACTTGAGCGCCTCCAAAGCACGGCTGCTGTTGAGCCTGCTGCTGGCCACGGGCACCTCGCCAGACGGCATATGCCAAGCCTTCGCACACACCACGTCGGCATAAAGGCCAAGGTGATGGCCATGGCCGCTTCGGGCAATTCAGCCTGAGCGGCCACGCGGGTTGTTCAGGCCTTGGCGGGCAGCACCGTGCCCCAGCAAGCGCCAAAGCCAATGCGCGCCGCGCCTGGCTTTTCGCACCAGCCGCGCAGCACCACCGAGTCACCGTCTTCCAGAAACACGCGGGTTTCGCCATTGGGCAAGGGCAGCGGGTTCTTGCCGCCCGTGGTGAGTTCGATCAACGCACCGGCTTGGTCCAGCGTGGGGCCCGACAAGGTGCCACTGCCCAACAAATCACCGGGCTGCAAATTGCAACCATTCACGGTGTGGTGGGTCACCATTTGCGCCACTGTCCAATACGCGTGGCGGTAGCTGGTGCGGCAAATCGACGCGTCGCCCAGCCCGGCCTGGCGCATCTTCGGCGTCAGCAAGCCCACTTGCAGTTGAATGTCAAACGCACCCTGCGTGCGGTTGGCAGCGCTGTCTAAATACGGCAGCGGCTGTGGGTCTTGGGCAGGCCGCACAAAGGGCACACGGTAGGGTGCCAAGGCCTCCAGCGTCACCACCCAGGGGGAGAGGGTGGTGGCAAAGTTTTTCGACAAAAACGGCCCCAACGGTTGGTACTCCCAGCCCTGGATGTCGCGTGCCGACCAGTCGTTGAGCAAGCACATGCCAAACACATGGTCTTCGGCCAAGGTCATGGGCACCGCGTCGCCGCTGGCGTTGCCTTGGCCCACAAAAATACCCAGCTCCAACTCAATGTCCACCCGCTTGCTCGGTGCCAGCACCGGCACCTCGGCGTCAGGCGCTTTGATCTGTCCCTTGGGCCGCGCAAACGATTGGCCCGACACGCCAATGCTCGACGCCCGACCGTGGTAGCCAATGGGCACCCATTTGTAGTTGGACAGCAAAGGGTTGTCGGGACGAAACTGTTTGCCAATGTTGGTGGCGTGGTGCACCGAGGTGTAAAAGTCGGTGTAGTCGCCAATGCGCGCCGGCACATCAAACGCCACGTCAGACTGCGGCACCAAACACGCTTGCAGTGTTACTTGCTCGGGGGCACCGTCACGCAAGGCGCGCGACAAGGCCAAGCGCAACGCAGACCACGCCTCGGGCCCCAAGGCCATCAAGGCATTGAGTTTGTCTTGCGCGCCCGCTTGGGCGGCGGCACCGGCCAGACCACTGAAGACGCCTGCATGGGCCAGCGCTGCCAAGTCGAGCACTTGGTCGCCAATGGCGACACCACCGCGAAAAGCTTCAGCAGAAGCGGCACGGCGAAATACCGCCAAGGGCAGGTTTTGAATCGGGAAATCACACCCTGCCACATTGGCAGAGGGCACCCAGCTGCGCAACGCTGGTGCGTGGGTTTCGTTCAATGAAGTGGTCATGGTGGGCGTGTCCGTTCAGTGGGTGAGTTCTTTGTTGTGCATCCACGCTGCGTGCTTGGGCGCGCGTTTGGTTTGGCTCCATTCTTCCAGCATGGCCCACTTCACCTCGTCGAGGTTTTGGTACATCTCGGGCGTACCCACATCGCACGCCAGCTCCAAACGGTGGCCATTGGGGTCAAAGAAATAAATGCTCTTGAAGATGGTGTGGTCCGTCACCCCCACCACCTCAATGCCAGCCGCTTGCAAGCGGGCTTTGGCGTCTTCCAGGGCTTGCACGCTGTCGACCTTGAAGGCGATGTGCTGCACCCAGTCGGGCGTGTGGGTGTCACGCCCCATGGCGGGTGAGTTGGGCAACTCAAAGAAAGCCAGCACGTTGCCATGACCCGCATCCAAAAACACATGCATGTAGGGATCGGGGGCATGGGTGCTGGGCACCAAATCTTCGGCAATTGCCAGCACAAAGTTCATGTTCAAGTGCTTGACGTACCACTCCACGGTTTGTTTGGCGTCTTTGCAGCGGTAAGCGACGTGGTGGATGCGATCGATGGTCATGGGAGCCTTTGAATTTTTTAAAGATCTTGCAGTGCCACTTGCACTTGCTGTTGAAACAAAGCCGCATCGCCCAAGGCGTTGGCGTTGAGCAGGGCCAGCTTGACCAAAAAGAGCTGCGCCTTGTCGGTGCCCGCTTGGTCAATGGCAATGGCCAGCGTGTCATAGACCGTTTCCAAATCAGGAATGGTGAGGGCGGTGTGTGAGGGGGTCATGTGCAGGTTCTCCTTACTGTGGCAATGCGGCGCTCAAGGCGTCTTGCAGGCGTGTGGCGTCCAGCGTCAACCAGCGCGCGCACACATGTTGGTCGGGGCGCAGCAAATAGCCAGCGCCACTGGCTTGCACGCCATAGCGTTGACGGAAATGGCCCTCGGTATCAGCCAGGGTGGCATCGGCACCAGCCACGGCGTGACCAGACCCTACCGCTGTGACACGGATCGGCACACCTTTGGCACGTGCGGCCTGCACCACCGCTTGCAGTGACTCAGGAATCGCCTGCGCCTCGGTGAAATACAACAAGTCAAAGCCACCGCCTACGTGGTCCAGCAAAAAGTCGTCGGGTGCCAAACGGATGTTTTGTGGTGGCGCGCCATGGCTTGGGCCGCAGGTGAACAAGGCGTCGTCATCGCCTGCGCTGTTGAGCATCGACTGCGTGTACGCGTGCGGGCGCGAGGTACGCCAGTGGTAGAGCGGACGCACAAATTCTTGCGTCAGCGAGAGCGACAGCACCGCATCACGCAGCAGCTGAAAACCACCCGCAGGCGGTGCCATGAAGCGTGTGCTCTTGCCCGACTCTTCAATGATTTCGCGTGCGGCCCCCACGCGCTCGGCGCTGTGGTTGGCCAGCAGTTGAGGGCTGCTCAAGCCCTTGACCACAAAGGCCAATTGCCAACCCAAAGACTGCGCATCCTGGAACCCGGTGTTGGCACCACGTACCCCAAAGATGGGCAACAAATGTGCCGCGTCGCCCGTGAAGATCACGTTGCCATGCACATAGTCGGGCAAGGTCAAGGTGCGTGCGGAATACACCGACGACCAGTCCATCTCCCAAGGCGTGCCCGCATAGCCAATCATGGCCAGTTGCGCATCAATGCGTGCTTTCAACGACTCGGGCCGCAGTGCTTCTTCGGGTGTTTCGCCTTCGGGCAGCTGGTAGTCCACACGCCAAATGCCGTGGGGTTCACGGTGCATCAAAATGGTGTTGCCACGGTTCCAGTCTGGGTCAAAGTAAGCCAGGCGCTCGGTGGGCAGTGGCAAATCAATCTTGATGTCGGCAATCACAAAAAAGCCTTCGTAGGACGCGCCTTCCATCTGCAAGTCCATGGCGGTACGAATGCCAGAGCGTCCCCCATCGGCAGCCACCAACCAATCGGTCTCCAAGGTGTAGGGGCCTTCAGGCGTGTCGATCTGCACCTTGGCAAAGCCATCCATCTGCTCAACTTGCGTCACCTTGTTGCCCCAACGGAAATCAATCAACGGGTTGGCGCTGCAAGCCTCCAGCAGGTATTCCTCCATGTACTGCTGCTGGATGTTGATCATTGGAAAGAAACGGTCATCTGCGTCGTGCGGCGCCTCCAAACGAAACACGCGCTGGTTGCGGTAGTACGAATTGCCAAAACGCCAAGGCAAGCCGTTCTCGGTCATGCGATCGGCCACGCCCACTTGCTGCAAGATCTCCATCGAGCGACGCGTGAACACAATGGCACGACTGCCTTGCGACACCTGCAACTCCGACGTCACCACCACGCAGGGCACACCATAGCGTGCCAACTCCAGGGCCGTCACCATGCCTGCGGGGCCAGAACCTGCGATGACCACCCGTTTGCGTTCTTGCTTGGCGTGTTGCGACGCCAGCCAGGGCTGATGCACTTGGTAGTGGTAATAAATCGAAGGACGTGCTTCGGTGGTGGGGGTATGCATTTTTCTAAATCCTCTGTGGCGTCATCATTCGCCGATGTTGTGTTGCAGCAAGCGGTCCAGCAACTGGCTCAAAGTGGCCTGCTCGTCTTTGTTCAGGCAAGACACGATGTGTCGGTTGCGTGCATCGATCAGGGCCATGGTTTTGTCCCACAGCTTTTTGCCTGCGGCGGTCAAACCCAAGGTCACGCCACGTCCGTCGGAGGGGTGTTCCTTTTTACGGATCAGCCCCTTGTCCACCAAAATTTGCGCGGCACGGCTGGCTTGGCCCTTGTTCAAGTTGCCTTTGTCCGCCAGGTCCATCACCGACATGGGTTCAAACGTGCCCACCGTGGCCAAACAGCGTGCTTCGCTCAGGGACAGCCCTATCTCGTCGAGATACGACTTGTGACTTTCATAGTCCGACACCTTGGCCAGCAAATGCAGGCGGTAGGTGAACGAACGGTCCAGTTGAATTGCCATGGTGCTGCCCTCAATCGGCCTTGATGCCTGTCGACTTGATGAGTGGGCCCCACTTGGCGCGCTCCTTGGCGGCATAGTCGGCCATAGCTTTGGGGCTGCTGGGCGTGGCCTCCAGGCCCAACACCTGCAACTTGGCTTTGATCTCGGTGCTGTTCATCGCATTCAGCAGCGCCTTGTTGAGGGTGTTGATCACCTCGTCTGGCGTGCCCGCAGGTGCCACCAAACCTTGCCAGGCATAGGCTTCAAAATTCTTCAGCCCTTGCTCGCTGAGCGTTGGAATTTGCTCAAAGTTTTTCACCCGCTTCGCGCTGGCAATGCCAATGGCGCGCAGCTTGCCTGTGGTGATGAACTGATAGCCACTGGCGGTGTCCACAAACATCATGGGCACTTGACCACCCACCACATCTTGCACGGCAGGTGCAGCGCCACGGTAGGGAATGTGGGTGAGCTGGGTCTTGCTGACCTCGCGAAACAGCTCGGTCGTCAAATGGTGCGGGCTGCCTGCACCGGGTGTGGCATAGCTCACGCTGGCTTGGGTTTGAATCCAGGCCAACAACTCTTTGAGGTTGTTGGCAGGCACGCTGGGGTTGACCACCAAGATCATCGGAAAGCGCACCGTCAAACCAATGGGCGCAAAGTCTTTCTCCACATTGAAGGGCAGCTTGCTGTACAGAAAGGGGTTGGCAGCCAGTGTGGCCGTGTCGGCGGACATGATCACGTAGCCATCGTTCTTGGCACGTGCCACATATTCGGCACCAATGTTGGTGGCAGCACCGGGCTTGTTGTTGATGACCAGCGTTTGGCCCAGAGACTCACCCATGGTTTGTGCCAGGGCGCGCGCCACCGTGTCGGTGCCGCCACCGGGTGGGTAAGGCACCACCCACTCGATCACCTTGTTCGGGTACTTCTGCGCGATGGCGGCCGTGCCCAGCACCAGCAAACCAACCGCAGCCACAGCCTTGAGTTTTTGAACCATTGAAGTCATCGTGTCTCCTTGAAAAGATGTCTGCGCGTGTCAGAACGCAGCATCTTAAACAAATGTAGTTGCGGGCGCAACTAGGTAGAAACACGTATGGTTGTGTGCGCAACCAATTCAGGTCGGCATCGCAACGCCGACCTCAGAGATTCAGGGCTTGTCTTGTAAGAACTGCAACAGGGCGGCATGAAAGCGCTCGGGCACCTCCAAATGGGGCACGTGGCCCACGCCCTCAAACTCCACCAGCTTGGCACCCGGAATCAGGGCTTGGGTCGTCTTGCCCAATTGCGCAAAGTTGCCCAAAGGACGCACCACCTCAGGCGGCGCAAAGCGGCGGCCAAACACGGTGCGGTCCAGCTGCCCGATGGCCAACAGGGTGGGCACGTTCAACCGTGGCAGCTCAGCCGTGATGGGCGCGTCGTAAATCATCTGATAGGTGAGCGCCGACACCTTGGCAAAACGTGGGTACTCCGCACTCAGTTGCACGCGGGCGAATTGTTCGACAAAGCGCTCGAACTCAGGCTGCCACACTGGAAAGTAGCTGCGCACAAAGTTGCGATAGGTGGCGGGAGTTTGGGCCATTTCCAGCTTGACCAAGTTGTCGGTGGCTTGTGGCGGAATGTGCAGCGTGTAGTCCTCCAGACCCAGCGGGTTTTCCAACACCAAGGCGCTGACACGTTGCGGATACATCCGTGCAAAGTGCACACCCAACATACCGCCCATGCTGTTGGCCACCACCGCCACGCGGCTCAAGCCCAAATGGGCCAATAGGCGATCGGTGTTGCGGGCCAGATCAGCAAAGTGGTAGCGAATCTCAGGCTTGGACGATTTACCAAAGCCAATTTGATCGGGCGCAATCACCCGGTAGCCTTGTGCGCTGAGGGTGCGCAAGGTGCCCGCCCAATAGTCAGAGCCAAAGTTTTTGCCGTGCATCAACAACACCGTGCGGCCATTGGGCGTGCCCGTGGGTGCCACGTCCATGTACATCATGCGCACCAGTTGGCCTTGCATTTCAAACTGCATGCTCTGCACAGGAAACGGATAGGCCCAGCCCTCCATCGCAGTGCCCAGGGGCTCAGACTGTGCATACGTTGGCGCGGCAGGTGTAGCGCTGCCTTGGGCCAAACATACCGAGGCACTGAAACACACAGCTGCCATAGCCATCGTCCACGTGTTGCTTTTCATACCTTCTCCTTGAGTTCTTGAAACACCGACAATCCCCGCCTGGGCGCCTCGCGCCACGGGGTGCGCCGACATCCTGCCACAGCCTCAACGCCCATCACTTAGAACGTGTCACCCATGCAAGCCTTGCTCAACGCCATCGCCACGATGCCTCTCCCCCAAGATGCACAACGCATCTTTCATGGCCGTGGCGGTCTGTATCCAGGGTGTGAGCAATGGGCGCTGGATGCCTTTCCCCCGGTGTGGGTGTTGACCAGTTTTCAACCCGTGTCTGAGGATGACCTCGCCACCCTGCACCACGCGCTGTCAACACGCTGGCAACAGTTGTCACCCGATCAACCGCTGAACTGGGTGTTCCAGTGCCGTCACGCCAGCCAAACCGAAACCCGGCTGATGGCAGGCAGCGTGCCCGAGCCGCATGTGGTGAACGAAGACGGTGCCCGCTATCGGGTGCATGTGTTGAAGGGACAAAACCATGGCTTGTTCCTTGACATGGCCGAGGGCCGACGCTGGGTGCGTGCCCATGTGCAAGCGCGCGCGCGCCTGAAAGTGCTCAACCTGTTTGCCTACACCTGTGCGTTTTCGGTGGTGGCCATGCAGGCGGGGGCAAGGCATGTGGTGAACGTGGACATGAGCCAGGGCGCCATGACCATTGGCCAACAAAACCACCAGCTCAATGGCGTGATGGCAGGTGCCAGCTTTTTGGTGCATGACATCTTCAAAACCTGGGGCAAGATCACGCGCAGCGGGCCCTATGACCTGATCATCGTCGACCCGCCCAGCTACCAAAAAGGCAGCTTCATCGCCACCAAAGACTACGCCAAGCTGATGCGCCGCCTGCCCGAACTACTGGCGCCCGAGGGTCAAGCCTTGCTGTGCCTGAACGCGCCCGAGTTGGATGTCGCGTTCTTGCATGAACAGATGCAAACCTTGGCCCCCGAGCTGGTGCTGCAAGAGCGCGTGGCCAACCCCGCGGTGTTTGCCGACGTGTCGCCCGAGCGTGCGCTGAAAGTTCTGGTATATCATGGCCCGGGCCTGCCAAAACCCGACGGGCATTTGCCCAACCCCTGATGGGCACTCACTTGACCAGCTCGGTGATCACCAGCTTGCCGTTCTCCGACACCACCACAAAACGCACCTGATCGCCAGCAACCACCCCCTGGAGCAAGGACTTGTCTTTGACCGTGAAGACCATGGTCATGGGCGGCATGTCCAGGCTCTTGATCTCGCCGTGTCGCAGCGTCACCTTACCGGTAGACAGGTCGACCTTCTTCACCTCTGCTTCGGTGAAAGCCGCTGCACTTGAACGCGTCTGCGGGGTCTGTGGCGCAGTTTGTGCCATGCCAGTCATGCCGCACGACAAGCCGCCGCACAGCACGAGCACGGACAGCGTAGGTTTTAAAAACTTCATCATCGAAGATCTCCTATTCCAAAAAAATATCAATGCTCACCATGCGCATGGGGTTTGCGAATTTGCACTTCAACTTCAGAGGCGGGTTTGTCCACACGCGGCATGCTCTGACCGCCCACGCCATGCTGACGCTTCGGGGGTACCACCGCGCCTGCGTATGGCTGCGCCACCGTGCCTGGGGGATGCTGAAACCAACCCGGGTTGCTGTAGTCGCCGTTTTTTTGTGTCTTTCTGACCTTCAAGACACTGAACATGCCGCCCATCTCAACCGAGCCAAACGGACCCTCGCCGGTCATCATGGGCACGGTGTTGTCTGGCAAGGGCATCTCCATCTCCGCCATGTCGGCCATGCCGCGCTCACCCATCACCATGTAATCGGGAATCAAGCGGTTGATTTTTTTGCCAATGTCGCGGTGGTCCACGCCAATCAGGGTGGGCACGTTGTGGCCCATGGCGTTCATGGTGTGGTGGCTCTTGTGGCAATGCAAGGCCCAGTCACCCTCCTCGTCGGCCACAAACTCGATCTGGCGCATTTGGCCCACCGCCACATCGGTGGTCACTTCGGGCCAGCGTGCGGTGTGGGGTATGGCCCCACCATCGGTGCCGGTCACGGTGAACTCGTGGCCGTGCAGATGGATGGGGTGGTTGGTCATCGTCAAGTTGCCCACCCGGATGCGCACCTTGTCGTTGAGCTTCACGTTCAACGAGTCAATGCCCGGAAACACGCGGCTGTTCCAGGCCCACAGGTTGAAGTCCAGCATGGTCATGGTCTTGGGGGTGTAACTGCCAGGGTCAATGTCAAAGGCATTGAGCAGAAAACAGAAATCCCGCTGCACGGTGTCGATGAGCGGATGTTTGTCTTTGGGATGGGTGATCCACAGACCCATCATGCCCATGGCCATTTGCGTCATCTCATCGGCATGCGGGTGGTACATGAAGCTGCCAGGTCGGCGCGCCACAAACTCATAGACAAAGGTTTGTCCAGGCTGAATGGCCCGCTGGGTCAGACCCGACACGCCGTCCATGCCATTGGGCACGCGCTGTCCATGCCAGTGCACGCTGGTGTGCTCAGGCAGTTTGTTGGTGACAAACACTCGCACCCGGTCGCCCTCGACCACTTCGATGGTGGGCCCCGGGCTTTGCCCGTTGTAACCCCACAAATGGGCTTTGAAGCCGGGTGCCATTTCGCGCACCACCGGCTCGGCCACCAGGTGAAACTCTTTCACACCCTGGTTCATGCGCCATGGCAAGGTCCAGCCGTTGAGTGTGACCACCGGGTTGTAGGGCCGCCCGGTGTTGGGCACCAAGGCAGGCATGGTGTCGGGCTGGGTTTGAATGACGGCCTCAGGCACACCCGCCAAGGCATACCGCCCCACCGCAGCCGCCGATGCAGCGCCACCGGCAATGCCAGCGAACTTGAAAAATTCTCGTCGTGATGTCATGACTATCCCTTGTCAGTGGCCCGCAGGACTGTTGGCCGTGGTGCTGTTGGACGCGACCCACGCGATGGTGGTGGGGCGTCCCATCAGCGTGGCTTGCAACGCCGCGTCGGCCAGCCAGAACTGCTGTTCAGCGGCGATGGCAGAAACCACGGCAGAAATTTGATCGCGTGAATCGGCCAACAGCTCAAACACGCCAATCAACATGCCGTTGTAGCGCAGCACGTTTTCATCGGCGATGACCTTGCGCAAAGGCAGCACCTCTTCTTTGTAATGTCGGGTCACGTCGTGCGCCGTGCGGTAGGCCGCGTAGCTCTCACGCAAGCTCGAACCGGCCAAGCGCAACGTGGACTCCAGCCGATGGGCCGCAGCCAGCGTTTGCGCCGACATGGCCTCGCGTTGCATGCCACCCCAGTCAAAGACCGGCAGCTTCACACCCACTTCATAGCCACGCCGTGACGCCGAGGTGGCCGCGCTGCTGTCGGACACACGGCCACGTCGCACCGACAACTCGATGTCGGTGAAGCTCGTGACTTGGTTGAGCCCTTGCGCTTTGGCCGCCACGTTGAGTGCGGCCCGGGCTTGTTGTATGTCCAAGCGCTCATACGTGGCTTGCTGCGCCACGTCCTGGGGCAACAACGGCTGCTTGGGCACATCGGGCAACCGCTCAGGCAGCACCAGTTGCTGGGCCTGGTCGTCGTCCAAGCCCAACCAGCGCACCAGCTCTTCTTTGCGTGACAAGGCCGCTTGCGTGGCCGTGGCCAGTTGGGCTGCTGCATCTGCATAAAACGCCTGGTGCCGGGCCCGGGTGAGTTTGTTGAAGTTGCCCACCGCCTCCATGCGGCGCGCCAACTCGGCACTGGCTTGGGCGCTGGCCACCACCTGCTCGGCGTAGTGGGCCATCTGTTGCGCCGCCACGGCACGCACCCAGGCTTGGCGCACTTGGGTGACTTGGTCCACCACCTCCGAGGCCGCCTGAACCTGCGCTTGTTCCATGCGCACATCCGCCATCGCTGCGCGTTGCGGCAGCGTCAACAGGTCTAACAAACCGAAGGTGAGAAACCGGTTGAGCTCCAACTCGCTGCCGGTGACCACGCGCTCGAAAGCAAAACTCGGGTTGGCAATGCGCCCGCTTTGCGCGGCACGGGCCCCCAACTCCCCCTGCTGCGCCAGCAAGGCCTGAAACGCGGGACTGTTGTTGAGCAGCAATTGCACCGCCTCTTTGGGCCCCACCGGAGCGGCCAAGAGCTGACGACTGATTGCCCGGCGCTGGTCGCGCTGGGCTTGGGTGCGCGCCAGGTTCAACCCGCCTTGCGAGAAGTTGCGGGTGGTGCGGCTGGTCTGGTCCATGCCTTGTTGCATGTCATAGCTGCTGCATCCCGCCAAACCCAACACAAGCCACACCATGGCACGGACTGGCAAGGGCCGCCGTTTGTCGAGAAAAGTCATGGCTGGCCTCCATGCACATGGGGTGGTGGCGGTGTTGAAGTCGCGCTTGGCACCGCGCTGGGTGTCGGTGCAAGTTCTTTGGCATAGGCACGCCACCCACCCACTTGTTGCACCGTGTCATTGGCCTGTGGCCATGACTGAACAGGTGACGCGACATAACGTTGGTAGCTGTCAAACGTCGAGCGGTAGCGCAAGTCCACAGAGGGCTTGGCTGTGGCAAGTGCATCCACCTGTGCCCACGCGCTGCCCGCCAGCGCACAGCCTAAACAGGCACTGAGCAGGGCGCACCCGGGCCACCACCTCGCAACAAGCAGCGAGCACGGCATTGGTTTTTTGAAAGACATAGATTCCTCGTTGACCATGGATCAAACATCTCAGGATGGCGCGCCACCCAGAGGTCCGTGCACTGACAACCAAGAGGTTGCAGCGCGATCAGGCGAGGAAGGTGCGGGGCGGTCGCTCTAAGTGGTTGGGTGACCACTCACCCAACAGCACAGCAGGAGCCGCCACCAGCGTGTGAGCTGGCTGCCCCAATGCCAACACCACAGGTGCAGGCAGCAACGCCATGCCCACACAGCACTGCGCGCAGGTGCTGCATGTATGGTGGGGTGTGGCGCTTGCGTTGGTGTTGGCGTTGGCGTTGGCTTGGGCTGACGACGCGTCATGCGACGTTGGCACATGCTGTGCCACGGCATGCGCGTCATGGCCGTGGTGCCCGTGGTGGGCGTCCAGGTGCACTTGTGCGGGTGGCGTCTGCATCACGACATGAGCAACCACCACAGCCGCTTGGCCGTGGCAAAACATTTGACTGACCGCAGCCATGCCTTGCAGTGGCACTGCAAGGACCAGCAAACACATCAACCAAAGTTTGAGGGTTTTCACGCGATCGATGTTAGCAGGGGTGCACAGGCCCTTAACGGCATCGCACCCAACACCATCACTGGGCTTGCGGGGCGGGGTGCAGGTCGGTGATCAAACCCGCCTTGGCCACTTGGCCAGGCACGTCGTGACCCACGATGTAGGGCAAACCACGCGCCACCGACAGCAAACGCGGCAAGTCCATGCCGGTGTCGTAGCCCATGGCGTGCAGCATGTGCACCGCGTCTTCGCTGCAAATATTGCCACTCGCCCCTGGCGCATACGGGCAACCGCCCAAGCCACCGAGTGAGCCGTCAAATCGCACAATGCCGCCTTGCACGGCGGCCAGCACATTGGCCAGGCCCATGCCACGCGTGTTGTGGAAATGCAGCGTCAGCTGCACGCCCGTCAGCCGCTGCTGCAAGGTCTCGACCATGTGGGTCACTTGGGCCGGGTGTGCCATGCCCGTGGTGTCGCAAATGGTCAAGCCGCGCACGCCCAAGCCTGCAAAGCGCTCGGCGAACTGCACCACCTCGGCCTCGGGCACATCGCCTTCCATCGGGCAACCAAACGCGGTGGACAGCGACACATTGATGGGTGTGCGTCCATCCACATGGCGCACCACCTCGGCCAGTGCGGCAAAGCTTTGCTCACGGCCCATGCGCAAGTTGGCGCGGTTGTGGGTCTCCGACGTGGACATCACCAAGTTCAGCTCATCGGCTTTGGATTCCAAGGCCCGCTCCGCCCCGCGTAGGTTGGGCACCAGCACGGTGTACTCCACACCGGGTACACGGCTGATGCGGCCCATCACCTCTTCGGCGTCGCGCAGCATCGGAATGGCTTTGGGCGAGACAAACGAGGTGGCTTCGATCTTGGCGTAACCGCACAAACTCAGCGCGTCGATCAACGCCACTTTGGCGTCGGTGGCGATGAACTCAGGCTCGATCTGAAAGCCATCACGGGTCACCACTTCGTTGAAATAAATACGTGTCATGCGACGATGCCTTGGTCTTTGAGGGTTTGAATTTGTTCGGGGGTGAGGCCCATGTTGCTGAGCACCGCATCGGTGTCTTGGCCCAGTGCGGGTGCGTTGCGGCGATGCCCGCCCGGCGTGCGCGACAGCTTGGGCACGATGCCCGGCACGGCCATGGACGTGCCGTCGTTCATCTGCACCTGCTGAATCATGCCGCGCGCTTGGTAGTGCGGATCGGCGGCAATGTCGGCCACGGTGTAAATGCGCCCGGCAGGCACCGAGGCTGCGTCCAACACCGCCAGCACCTCGTCCACCGTGCGCTCTGCCGCCCAGGCACCCAGGGCGTCATCGATCTCGTCCACCCGTTGGACGCGGCCTGCGTTGTCGGCCAACGCGGGGTCTTGCCCCAAATCGTCACGACCCACGGCATGCATCAAGCGCTTGTAAATGCTGTCGCCGTTGCCCGCGATCAAGGCATAGCCCCCATCACGGCAGCGGTACGCATTGGTTGGTGCAATGCCGGGCAAGGCGCTGCCTGCGGGCCCACGCACAGCGCCAAACGCGCTGTACTCGGGCAGCAAACTCTCCATGCAGTTGAAGACCGCTTCGTACAAGGCCACATCAATCACTTGGCCCTGGCCACTGCGTTGGCGTTCGTGCAGCGCCATCAAGATGCCAATCACGCCATGCAAAGAAGCCAGCGTATCGCCCAAGCTGATGCCCACGCGCACCGGCACACGCCCGGGCTCGGCGGTGAGGTGGCGCAAACCGCTCATGGCCTCGGCCACCACGCCAAAGCCAGGCTTGTCGCGGTAAGGGCCGGTTTGGCCGTAGCCGCTGATGCGCAGCATGATCAAGCGCGGGTTGATGGCGTGCAAATCGTCGGGCCCGAGGCCCCAGCCTTCCATGGCACCGGGACGGAAGTTTTCAATCAGCACATCGGCATCGCGCACCAACTGGCGCACGATGTCTTGCGCTTGGGGCTGTTTCAAGTCCAGCGCCACCGAACGCTTGTTGCGCGACTGCACCTGCCACCACACCGAGGTGCCGTCTTTGAGCAAACGCCATTTGCGCAACGGGTCGCCGCTGCCAGGGGTTTCAATCTTGATCACCTCGGCACCAAAGTCGGCCAAGGTTTTGGCGGCGAAAGGGCCGGCGATGAGCTGGCCGAGTTCGATCACGCGCAAGCCGCTGAGGGGGCCGGTAGAAGCAGAAAAAGTGTCGTTTGGCATAGGGCGAAGAGTGTGCCTGAAACCGATGCAGTCAGCAGACCCTGATGTGCCAAACGTGACGCTGATTGGCGCAGAATTGTCAGAGTTTTTTTATCGACAAATAAGATAGATATCGAATATTATCGATAAAACAACACCCAACCTTGCCCCTCGATTCAGGACACACGATGACGACCAGTTCCCCCCAAGACGCGCTTTCTCTCTCTGTCACCGAAGCCGCCATGCGCAGCTTTGCCACCGCCAGCAACCCCCGCCTGGGCGAGGTCATGGCGCTGTTGGTCAAGCACCTTCATGCCTTTGTGCAAGAGTCGCACCTGACCAAAGCCGAGTGGTTGCAAGGGCTGGAATTTTTGACGGCCAGCGCCGCCATCACCGATGGTGAACGCAACGAGTTCAGCCTGATCTCCGACATCATGGGCATCTCATCGATGGTCGACGTGGTGTCGCAGCCCGTGGGCGGCACCCCCAGCAGCGTGTTGGGCCCTTTCCACAACCACGACTCCAAAGTCAAGCCCAATGGCAGCGACCTGACCGATGGCCAACCCGGCGAGCGCACCTGGTTCAAAGGCCGCGTGGTGGGGGTGGACGGCCAGCCCATACCCAACGCAGAACTCGACTTTTGGCAAAACGCAGACAACGGCCTGTACCCCGCGCAAGACCCTGAGCAAGACCCACACAACCTGCGTTGCAAAATCAAGTGCGAGGCCGACGGCAGCTTCAACCTCCTCACCATCCGCCCCCACCCCTACACCGTGCCCACCGACGGCCCCGTGGGCGCGCTGCTGCGTGCCAGCAACCGTGGCATTTGGCGTCCAGCCCACTACCACGTCATCGTGAGCGCACCGGGCCATGTGGGCTTGGTGACCGAGCTGTTCCCCGAGGGCTCGGATTACATCGACAACGACACCGTGTTTGGCGTACGCCCCGGTTTGGTGGTGCCCTTTGTGCCTTGTCACGACAAGGCAGTGGCCGAGCGCTTTGGCATCGAAACGCCTTTCTTGGAAGTCAACTTCGAGTTCTGCCTGGTCAAAGCCAGCTGACACGCGACGCGCCTTCACCGATACACACACAACGAGGAGACAGACATGGCCCAACTCACGCACCGCTTGCACACCCTGGCACGCACCACCACCCTGGCGGGCATCGGCTTGGGGGCTGTGTGCAGCTTGTTCAGCACCCACGCGTCGGCACAAGCCGAGTGGCCCAAAGCCAAACCGGTCACCTTGCTGGTGGCGTTTGCGCCGGGTGCGTCCACCGACATCGTGGCGCGCTCGCTGACGCAAAAGTTGTCCGAGATCACGGGCGGCAACTTCATTGTCGAAAACAAAGGCGGTGCAGGCGGCAACATTGCCACGGGCCAAGTCAAACGCGCCGCGCCCGATGGCTATACCGTGCTGGTGCACAGCGTGGCCTTTGCGGTCAACCCCTCGCTGTATGCCGACGCTGGCTACGACGCGCTGAAAGACTTTGTGCCCTTGGCGCTGGGCCCCAAGACGCCCAACATCTTCACGGTCAACCCCAGCGTGTCGGCCAAAACCCTGCCCGAGTTGGTGGAAGAAGCCAAGAAGACGCCCATGAGTTACGCCTCATCAGGCATTGGCACCACCACCCATTTGTCGATGGAGCGCTTAAAAACTGCCGCCAAGGTGGACATCACCCATGTGCCCTACCAACCCGCAGCAGCCATCAACGCCGTGGTGGCCGGCCACACGCCCATGGCCAGCACCTCCATGCCGCCAGCGGTGCCGATGATCAAGGCGGGCAAGCTGCGCGCCTTGGCTGTGACCAGCGCCACCCGCTCGCCACTGTTGCCCGAGGTGCCCTCGATCACCGAGTTTGGCTACAAAGAGTTTGACGACTACACCTGGTTTGGTTTCTTCTTGCCTGCGGGCACACCGCAGGCCATCGTGGACAAACTCAACGCCGCGCTCAACCGCGCCATGGAGTCGCAAGACGTGGTGGACAAATTTGCCCAGCTCGGCATGTCCAGCAGCCGCAACAGCGCTGCCGAATTTGGCAGCTTCTTGCGCGCCGAAGTGCCCAAGTGGGCGGCGGTGGTGAAGAGCTCTGGGGCGAAGGCCGACTGACGGCTTGACAAAGCAAACCTAGAATGAGGGTGTGACGTCTCCCACCCTGCTCCACCGCTGTCGGCTCGCGCTGCTGCACACCCTTTGGGTGTTGTTGGCACTCGGGCCGTTTTTGCATGCGCATTACGGCAGCAGCAGTCGCACCGGGTTTCACATGGACGAGGTCAGCCAAGCGGTGTCGCATTTGCCGCATCTGGGACACACCACCGAGCTAAGTCAGGCAGACGCGCCTGAATCACCCGCGCTGGGGGTGGCCACCTCGCACACACGCGAGGTCAGCGACCCAGACCACAACCCCCTCAGCAGCGCCCCCAGTCACCCCGTACACCCAGACCCAGCGGCCCCAGCACCCCTGCTGGCCAACGCCTGGCAGCACCCGCCGCGGACGCCATCTGCACCCTACCGTGCAGGCCTGCCGCCACCGGCACTGGCACCTCCCCTCTCATTCCTCCACGCTTAAACGCCTGCGTCACATCGGTGCGGTCTGATGACCCCATCACGATGCGCGAGGCTGTCGCAGACTGCGACCTTGTTTTTTTCATGGTTTGTTTGGAAGGAGTTGGGTATGTCCAATTCAATCGGTTCAAAGATTCTTTCGGGTCTGACGCTGTGCTGCGCACTGGGGACGGGCTTCGGCCACGCACAAACACCAGCCACCGCACCCAAACTGCTGGCGCTGGACGCCAAGCAACAAGCGGCACTCGGCGTGCAAGTGGCCACGCCGCTTGCAGCCAACACCGCCCAGTTGCTGGCCAGCGCCACGGTGAACACGCTGCCGGGCAAAGACGTGACGGTGTCGGCCCCTTACCCAGGCCAGTTGTCGCGCCTGTGGGTGGGCGTGGGGGACCGGGTCAAGGCCGGGGCAGCACTGGCGCAGTTCACCAGCCCGATGCTGGGTGAGGCGCGCCGTCAATGGCAAGAGGCGCAACTGGAATTGAAGAACGCCAACAGCGCATTGCAACGCGACCAAGCCATGCTGGACGAAGGCATCATCCCCGCCGTGCGGGTGCAGATCACACGCAACAAGCAAGAGGCCGCACAAGCGCTGGTGCAAGCCCGCGAGGCCGAGCTGCGCGCAGCAGGCATCGGCGCCAACGCAGACCACGACAAAGCGACCATGGGCTATGCCAGCGGCACCTTGACCGCGCCCATTGCGGGCGTGGTGACCCAGGCGTTTGCGGCCGTGGGCCAACGGGTGGAGCCCGGTGCGGTGCTGTTCAAGCTGGCCGACGACAGCAGCTTGCAACTCGACATCCAACTCGCCAGCGACAAAGCCGCGCAGTTGCAAGTGGGCGACGCAGTGCTGGTGCCCAGCCGCGAAGCACAGGCCAAGATCGTGGGCGTGAGCCGCGCGGTGGACGCCAGCCAACTGGCCAAAGCCCGGGCCGTGGTGACTCAGCCCGGCCGCTTGCAAGTGGGCGAGGTGGTGGCCATCACCGTGCAAGCCAAAGCCCCGACGGCGACAAGCGTCGCGCGTTGGCTGTTGCCTGCGCGGGCACTGACGCCTTGGAACAACCAGTCGCTGGTGTTTGTGCGTCAAAGCACAGGCTTTACCGCGCAAGCGGTGCGCGTGCTGTCGTCCAACGATGACATGGCCTTGGTCGAAGCCAACTGGCCCGCCAACTCTCAGGTGGCTATCAGCGGCATTGCAGCCTTGCGCGCCTTGCTGCAAAAGGACGAATGATGTTTGAACACCTGATTCGCCTGAGCCTGCGTTACCGCAACCTCACGCTCGGCTTGGGGGTGGCTTTGTTGCTGGGCGGCTTGCAAGCGTGGCTGACTTTGCCGATTGATGCCTTTCCCGACATTTCGCCCACCCAGGCCAAATTGATTTTGAAAATTCCGGGCATGACGCCGGAAGAAATTGAGCAACGCGTGGTCAAACCCGTGGAGCAAGAGCTGCTGAGCATTCCCAACAAACGGGTGGTGCGCTCGGTCTCGAAGTACGGCATTGCCGACATCACGATTGACTTTGACGAAGGCATCGACATTTACTGGGCGCGCCAGCAAGTGTCTGAACGCCTCAACAACGTGATGCGCGACTTGCCTGCCAGCGTGAGCGGCGGCTTGGCCCCCATCACCACACCCTTGAGCGAGATGTTCATGTTCACGCTCGAAGGTGACGGCTTCAGCCTGGCCGAGAAACGCCGCGTGCTGGACTGGGTGATTCGCCCCGAGCTGCGCACCGTCACCGGCGTGGCCGAAGTCAACTCGCTGGGCGGCGAAGTGCAAACCCTGGAAGTGGTGCCTAACCCCGAGCGCATGGCCGCCCTGGGCGTGAGCATGGGTGACTTGCGCCAGGGCCTGCTGGCCAACAACAGCAACGACGGCGCGGGCCGCTTGACGCTGGGCGACGAGTCGCTGGTGGTGCGGGTGGTGGGTGCGGTGCGCTCGCTTGACGACTTGCGCACCGTGCGTTTGGCCACCGTCAACCCCAACCTCAAGGTGTATGTGGACGACGTGGCCACGGTGCGCTTGGGCGCCCTCACGCGCTACGGCGCAGTGACCGAGAACGGCCAAGGCGAAGCGGTGCAAGGCCTGGTGCTGGGCATGCGTGGCGTGAACGCGCGCGACTTGGTGACACAGGTCAGCGCCAAGCTCGACGACATTCAACCCCGCCTGCCCTCTGGCATGCGGGTGCAGGTGTTTTACAACCGGGGCGAGTTGGTGTCGCGTGCGGCGGGCACGGTGATCAAGGCTTTGCTGGAAGCGTCGGTGCTGGTATGCGTGACGCTGTATGTGTTCTTGGGCGGCTTGCGCGCCGCGCTGGTGGTGGCGGTGTCGCTGCCCTTGGCCTTGCTGTGCACCTTCATGCTCATGCATGCGTTTGGGCTGACCGCCAACCTGATGAGCCTGGGCGGCTTGGCGATTGCACTGGGCATGCTGGTGGATGCGTCGGTGGTGGTGGTGGAGAACATCGAAACCGCGTTTGCGGCGCACAGCACGCACCACGGCTTGTCGCGGGCCGAGGTGCTGATGGGCGCGGTGCGCCAAGTGGTCAAACCGGTGGTGGCGGGCGTGTTGATCATCTGCGTGGTGTTTTTGCCGCTGCTGAGTTTGCAGGGGCTGGAAGGCAAGTTGTTCTCGCCCGTGGCGGTGACCATCATCTTGGCCCTGGCCGCGTCGCTGCTGATTGCCTTCACCGTGGTGGTGGCCTTGGCCTCTTGGCTGCTCAAAGAACAAGGTGCGCATGAGCCGCGTTTGATGCAGTGGATTCACGCTGGCTATGTGCGTGTGCGCGACACGGTCTGGCGTCACCCCAAGTGGTTGTACGGCACCTCGCTGGCGTCGCTGGTGTTGGCCGCAGGCTTGTACACCGTGATTGGCAAAACCTTCATGCCCACGATGGACGAGGGCGACATCATCGTGCAGCTGCAAAAGCTGCCGTCGATCTCGCTGGAGGCCTCGCTGGAAATGGACACCCGGGTTCAGCAAGCCATTTTGGCCAGCGTGCCCGAAGTCAAAGCGGTGGTGGCACGCACCGGGTCCGACGAGTTGGGGCTGGACCCGATGGGCTTGTACGAGACCGACACGTTTTTGGTGCTCAAGCCCAAGGGCGAATGGCGCGGCAACAAAGAAGACATCGTGGCCGAATTGCGCACGGTGCTCGAAGGGTTTCCGGGGCTGGTGTACGGCTTCACGCAACCGATTGAAATGCGGGTGTCCGAAATGCTGACCGGCACGCGCGGCGATGTGGCCATCAAGATCTTTGGCACCGACTTGGCCCAGTTGCAAGAAGCCGCACAACGCGTGGCCGAAGCCATGCGCACCATTCCCGGTGCGGGCGAAGTGATTGCCCCCAAGGGCGATGGCTTGCAGTACCTGTCGGTCGAGGTCAACCGCACGCTGGCAGGTCAGGCAGGCCTGAGTGTGGAGGCGGTGCAGCAAGCCTTGAAGAACCAAGTCGAGGGCGAAGCCCTGGGCTACGTGCTGCAAGACGGTGTGCGTGCGCCGCTCACGCTCAAAGGCAATGAGGCCGTGCGCCACAGCCCCGAAGCCTTCAAAAACCTGCGCTTGGTTGCCCCCAACGGCAGCAGCTGGACCGCAGGCAGCTTGGCCACCATCGCGGTGGTGGATGGCCCGATTCGGGTGGACCACGAGCAAAGCGCGCGCTTCACCACGGTGCAGGTGTCGGTGGACGGGCGCGACCTAGGCGGCTATGTGCAAGACGCACAAGCGGCTGTGGCTGCGCTGAACCTGCCCAAGCAATTGCGCGTGGTGTGGGGCGGTCAGTTTGAAAACCAGCAACGCGCTGCGGCACGTTTGGCTCTGGTGATACCGGCTGCGCTGGGTTTGATTTTTGCCATCTTGGTGTTCACCTTTGGCTCGGTGGTGCAGGCGGGCATTATTTTTGTGAACATCCCCTTTGCCTTGGTGGGCGGGGTGGTGGCGCTGGCTGTGTCGGGCGAATATTTGTCGGTGCCTGCCTCGGTGGGCTTCATTGCACTGCTGGGCATTGCGGTGCTCAACGGCGTGGTGATGGTGACGCACTTCAACGAGCGTTTGCTGGAAGGCGAAGACCTGGCCACCGTGGTGCGTCTGGGCTCTGAGCGGCGCTTGCGCCCGGTGTTGATGACGGCAGTGATCACAGCGCTGGGGATGATTCCGCTGCTGTTTGCCACTGGGCCCGGTTCTGAAATTCAACGGCCTTTGGCGGTGGTGGTGACGGGCGGTTTGCTGACCTCCACACTGCTGACCTTGCTGTTGTTGCCCAAAATTTTTGAGCGCTTTGGCGCTGCCGACAGCGTGGCCGAAGCCTGGCACGCGGTGGTTCACCGCTCGGCCCTGTTGTCGCGTTTGTTCACGAGGAAACAGCCATGAAACATCAGCTTTGGTTGACCCTGTTGCTGAGCACAGCCTTGCATGCCAGCCCGGAGCTGGCCGCGTATTTGCCTGCGGAGGCGGCGGCAAAAGAGGCGCTCATCCAATCGCCCCTGTTGCAACAAGCACGCGCTCGCAAGCAGGCACTGGGGCTGCACGCGCAAGCCATTGACGCGGGCACGGCAGAGTTCAGCGTGCGTGTCTTGCAACAGCGGCGCAGCCTGCGCGCAACGGGCGAACGCTATGGCGAGTCGAGCATCAGCTTGGAACGGCCAGTCCGCATGTGGGGCAAGCGCGGCATCGACGCTGAGCTGGCACAACAAACCCAGGCCTTGGCCGACATTGAATACGCCGACGCGGTGCACGAAGCCAGCCGCGAATTGCTGAGGCATTGGTTTGCCTACCTGCGCGCCAGCACCACACACGCCAACGCCAGCACCCACTTGGAACTGGCCCAAGCCACCTTGCGCTTGGCCAGCGTGCGTTTGAAGTACGGTGAAATTTCGCAACTCGACGCGCAATTGGCACAGGCCGAGTTGCAGCGCACCCAGGCGGCGTGGCAACTCAGCCAGGCCGAATTGAGCAGTGCCGCAGCTGCCTTGCAGCGCCGCTACCCCAGCCTGCCGTTGCCCAACACGTCGTTCAAGCGCATGGCGCAAGACCAGGGCGGGCCTGCGCCGCTGGACAACACGACCGCCTTGCGCGACGCGTTTTTGCAAACCAACCATGAGCTCAACATGCTGCGCATCGACGCACAGCGCTTGCGCTTGCACGCCCAACGCGTGAACCGCGACCGCTTGCCTGACCCCACCGTGGGCCTCTTCACCGCGCGTGAATTTGCAGGCGCTGAACAGGTGACTGGCCTGAGTGTGGCCATTGCTTTTCCGGGCAACGCACGCAGCTACCAAGGCCAGGCCGCCATGGCCGAAGCACAAGCCGCCGAAGACAAGGTGGCCACCTTGCAGCGCACGCTAAGCGCTGCCTTTGACGCCACCTTGGCGCAGTACCAGCACAAGCGTTTGGCCGCTGAGCAACTGCAACTGGCCGCACAAGCGCAAACGCTGGCCGCCGACAAATCACGCACCGCCTTCACCTTGGGCGAGCACAGCATGTCCGACATGCTGACCATTGCCCGCGTGGCCAACGACAACCGTTTGGCCGCCGAGTTGATGCGGGTGGACGTGGTGGAGTTGCTCACCAGCGTGCGGCTGGACTTGCATGAAATTTGGGACTTCGACGAGTAAGCCCCGCTTGCACGATCGAACAAGACCCCCATGCCATGGAATGAATCGCTGCTTGGTCTGCTCACTGCACTGGGCATTGGCTTGCTGATCGGCACAGTGCGAGAGCGCCTGCACAAACCGGGCGTCATGAAAGCAGGTGTGCGCACGCATGCCATCGTGGCACTGCTGGGTGCCATCACCTTCTTGCTGGGCATGTATGCCTTTGTGGCGGCCTTGCTCATGGTGGGCGTGATGGTGGCGCTGGGTTACCGCCAGTCTGCCCCCAACGACCCGGGCATGACCGGTGAGTTCGCACTGCTGTTGACCGCCGTGTTGTCGGGGTTGGCCATCCAGAACGCGCCGTTGGCAGCAGCCACAGGGGTGGTGGTGGCGGGCTTGCTGTTTGTCAAAAAGCCGCTGCGCCATTTCAGCCAGGAAGTGCTGAGCGAAAAAGAGCTGGAAGACGCCTTCATGCTGTGCGCTGCCGCGTTGGTGGTGCTCCCGCTGTTGCCCACCGAAGCGGTGGACCCATGGCACGTGCTCAAGCCCTATGCCATGTGGAAGATTGTGGTGTTGATCATGGGCATCGGCATGGTGGGCCACATTGCGATGCGCGCCACCGGTGCGCGGTGGGGGCTGCCGTTGGCCGGATTTTTCTCTGGCTTCATCTCCTCTACCGCCGCTGTGGCTGAGTTTGGACGCAAGGCGACTGACAAACCCGAACTCACCTCAGCGGCAAGTGCGGCTGCGCTGTTTTCCACGCTGTCTTCGCTGACGCTTTTTTGCTTGGTGCTGGGTGCCACGTCACAGGCTTTGTTGCGCTCAGTGGCTTGGCCATTGGCTGCGGCGGCGCTTGCCTTGGTGTGTGTGGCTGTTTTTCATGCTCGCAAACTGGCACCTGACAGCGAGTTTCAAATCACAGCCAGTGAACATGCGTTCAAAGTGACGCATGCCTTGCTGATGGCTGCGACCATCAGTGGCGTCACCCTGCTGGCAGCTGCGTTGCGACACATGTTTGGTGACTCGGGTGTGTTGACCACTGCCGTGTTGGTGGCGCTGGTTGAACTGCACTCAGCAGTGGTCAGCGTGGCACAGCTGGGTGTGCCTGACGGTGTACAACCCGTCTTCGCACGCTGGGGCGTGATGGCCGTGCTGGCGTCGAGTGTGGTGTCCAAAATTGGCTTGGCCTACCTGAGTGGCGGCAAAGCTTACGGTCACCGAGTGACATCGGGATTGGTGGCACTCTTGGCAGCGGCATTGGTCACCATGAACCTGGGGGCATGACAGGCCTCTGGGCCTGCCCTCAAAACTCCGCGTGAAAGCGGGCGGCGTAGACGTTGATCGGCCCACGGTCTGCGTTGTAGGCCGGGTTTTGCACCCGTTGGTAGTCGGCGGTCAGCCAAGTGCCCCGGGTCATGGCAAAGCTGTAGAAGGCTTCCAGAATCATCTCGGGGCGGTAATGGGTCAACGCGGCGCCGTCGCCAATGAAGAACGAGGTACCACCCGCTGCCAAGAAGGCACGTCGGTCATTGGACAAGGTGTTGCGCATCCAGGCCACACCCACCGCATCGTCGGCGCGTCCCCACAAACCACCTTTGAACACCAAGCCCGTGGACAAAGAACCGTCGACTTCGGTGAAGGCTTGGGTTTCGGTGCGGCCATCGGCTTTCATCACGCGCAAGAAGTAACCCACGCCAGGTTGGACGATTTGCTCGACGTTGAAGCCCAAACCGTATTTGGTTTTTTCTTCTTTGCGCGTCTGCACCAAGGCCGTGGGGTCGTTGTAGGTGCCGGGGTTTTGCAACTGCCATTGGGTGGCATCGTTGAAGCTGGCCAGCACGCCACGGTTGCGCCATGCCAGCACACGCCATTTGCCGGGCTGCCCCCACAAGGTGTGGGCGCGCTCCAATTCGACTTGGTCGCCATAGTGGCGCGCGAGCGCAAAGTCCACAGGCTGTCCATTGGGCGTGGTGGGTGCCGTCATGCGACCAAAGCGCAGCACCCAGTCGTCTTGGTACCACTCACCGGCAAAGCCCCACCCAAAACCTCGGGCGTCTGCCGCATAGTCATACGCGGCGTAGGTCCAGTTGCCCCAGTTCATGAATTGGGTACGCGGGTCTTTGGCGTAGGCGTTGTCGTCAAACACATCCAAGGTGGAGAAGTTGCCAACGGTCAGCACAAATCGGTTTTTATCGACCGTGCCAGCCATTTGGTTGAAGTCGGCCTCGACCGCTTCTTGCCCGCCCCCATGGCCCCAGGTTTGGCGCACAAACAAGCGCTGTCTGTAGACCTTGGGGTTGCTGCCGCCAGCACGGGTGATTTCACCGTTGGTGAAGCCGCCCATACCGACCAAGTTGCCAGAGAACGGCACGCCCTGTGTGATCTCGGGGTTGAAATACAGCTCGCCGTCTTGCCATGGACGAAACCCCCAGTGCGCGGTGGCACTGAAGGTGTACATCTTTTCAGCTGACGGCTGAATGCTGTTGGCACCGCTGTGGCTGGCATTGAAGGCACCGTGGTGCTGCCAGTTGTAGGTCAGCTGGTAACGGGCGGTTTGGTCCTCGGTGTCTAGCGTGTCAGCCCAGCAGGCGCCCACAGTGGCCACACCTGCAAGGCAAGCAGCAAAGTACAGATAAGAAAAACGCATCAGGCCATTGTATGAAGGGGGTCAGGTGCCAACCACGCCACCGTCTTTGCGACGGATGGCAATGATGGAAGAACGTGGCACGGCTTGGCCACCTTGCGGAAAGTGCGAAGGCTTGCGCGCCTCGCCTGGATGTTGAATGCCCACAAACATCGTGGCGTTGTCTGGGGCAAAGCAGATGCCCGTGATTTCGCAAGCCACCGGCCCCACCAAAAAGCGCTTGATCTCACCCGTGACTGGGTTGGCACACAGCATTTGGTTGTTGCCCATGCCCGCAAAAGCATTGGCGTTGCTGTAATCGCCATCGGTTTGAATCCACAAGCGTCCGTCTTTGTCAAAGCTCAAACCATCGGGGCTGTTGAACATGTTGTCGGCGTTGACGTTGGGCGTGCCCGCCATCAGGTCGCGGTGCAAGGTGGGATTGCCGGCCAGCACAAAGATGTCCCATTGAAAGGTCGGCGCGGTGTGCAGCCCTTGGTCTGGGGTCCAACGCACGATTTGCCCGTACACGTTTTTGGCACGGGGGTTGGGGCCATTGAGCGCTTGGTTGGGTTTGACGCCACGGTCGGTGTTGTTGGTCAAGGTCACATACACCTCGGCCCTGCTGGGGTGAGCGGCAATCCACTCGGGGCGGTCCATGGTGGTGGCACCCACCACGGTAGCGGCCAAGCGTGCGTGGATGAGCACTTCGGCTTGGTCTTTGAAACCGTTCTCGGGCGTCAACCCGTTCTTGCCGTGGGTCAATTCCAACCACTCACCTTGGCCTGAGAGCTTGCCCTCCGCTGCGGTGAAACGCGCCACATACAGGGTGCCTTCGTCGAGCAGTTGGCGGTTGGCGGCGGCGTTTTGAGGATCGAAAGTCTTGGCTGAGACAAATTTGTAAATGTGTTCGCCACGTTCGTCGTCACCCATGTAGACCACCACTCGGCCATCTGCACTGAGCACGACTTCGGCGTTCTCGTGTTTGAAACGACCCAGGGCCGTGCGCTTGGTGGGCGTGCTGTGGGGGTTCATGGGGTCGATCTCGACCACCCAACCAAAGCGGTTGGGCTCGTTGGGGTTTTGGCCCAGGTCAAAACGACCATCGAAGGGGTGCCAGTTGTAGCCCGCATCTTTGGCGGCAATGCCATAGCGTTTGAAAGCGACGTTGTCAGGCAGTTTGTCGGCACTGCCGAAGTAACCGTTGAAGTTTTCTTCGCAGGTCAGATAGGTGCCCCAGGGGGTGCGGCCATTGGCGCAGTTGTTGAAAGTGCCCAGGGCCACGGTACCGGTGGGGTCAGCAGAAGTTTTGAGCCAAGGATGGCCCGCGGCTGGGCCACTCAGGCGCATCTCGGTGTTGGCCGTGATGCGACGGTTCAAAGGGGCGTTGGGCACTGGCTGCCAGGTGCCCGCTTGGCGACGCACTTCAAACACGGTCACGCCATGCGCGGCTTGCGCTTTGCGCGCGTCGTCAATGCTGGCACAGCGCCCGTGAGGAAACAGGTGCTCGTAGTTGGTGTATTCGTTGTTGACGGCAATCACGCCATGGTCTTTGCCGAGGCTGAAAAAGCTCATGCCATCGTTGTTGTCCCCCATGGCCAGGCTCTGGCTCAAGGCGCTGCCACGGGTGGCGTGGTCAAAGCTGGTGCCACTAGGCAACAAGGGGTCGCCCCAAGATGTGAGCACGCGCCATTGGTAACCCTCTGGCACGGTCACGGTGTCTGCCGAGTTGGCCGCGATGGGTTTGAAGCCAATGCGTGGGCCTTGGGCTGTCTGTGTGGCCGTACCCTGAGCGTGTGCCGCGCCTGCCAAAAACGCACCCAAGCCCAAGCCCGCCGAAGCACCTAAGAACTGTCGGCGTGCCATGAGTGAGTCGGTCAACTTGGCGAAGTCACTGTCTGTTGCACGGGGATGGTTGGCTTGATCGTTCAGGTCAAAGATGTTCATGGCTGTTTTTTTCTGGAGGAGAATTCGCCAATGTAGGGTTGCGATATGACAGTCCCATGACATGAATGTGTCACATAAATTACCTAGGATCGTTCTTCATGAACCACGGCACCCTTCTTGCAGCCATTGACTTGGGCTCGAACAGTTTTCGACTTGAGATTGGACGCTACGACCACGGTCAAATCGACCGCATTGAATACCTCAAAGAAACCGTGCGCCAGGGCAATGGCCTGGACGAAGAACGCAACTTGACGCAAGAAGCCATGCAAAGAGGCTGGGACTGCTTGGCCCGCTTCGCCGAGCGCTTGTCGGGTTTCAAAAAATCCCAAGTCCGTGCTGTGGCCACGCAAACGCTGCGTGAGGCCAAGAACCGCGATGTGTTCCTCAAACGGGGCTGCGAGATTTTGGGTTTTCCGATTGAGGTGATTGCCGGCACCGAAGAGGCGCGCTTGATTTACCAGGGCGTGTCGCACTTGCTGCCACACAGCCAGGAGCGACGCCTGGTGGTGGACATTGGGGGGCGCTCGACCGAAATTATTTTGGGTGCAGGCACACAAGCCACCGAAACCGCGTCGTTTCATGTGGGCAGTGTGGCTTGGTCGATGGCGTATTTCCCGAACGGCGAGTTCACAGAACAAACGTTCTACCGTGCCGAAATTGCAGCACAAGCTGTGCTGGAAGAAGCCCTGAACCAATACCCGCGCAACCAATGGGACACCGCCTATGGCGCTTCAGGCACCGTGGGCGCTGTGGCAGATATTTTGCGAATTGCCGGCTGGCCTGACGGGCAAATCAGCAGGGAAGGCTTGAACTGGTTGGTCAAGTGTTTGCTGCGTGCGGGCCAAGTCGACCGCGTGCGTCTGGAAGGCCTGAAAGAAGACCGCCGCGCCGTGATTGGTGGCGGTGTGAGTGTGCTGCGGGCCTTGATGGAGTTACTCAAGATCAGCACCCTGCATGTGGCGCAGGGTGCCTTGCGGCATGGTGTGTTGTTTGACATGGTGGAGCGTGAAGACGAAACGTCTGATGCACGCGATGTGTCTGTGCAACGCCTGGCGCAGAAGTTTGTGGTGGATGCAGCGCAAGGCCAACGGGTGAGGCAGGTATCGGCCCACCTGTTTCGCAAGATCGACCCCGTGGCAGGCTCTCTGCCGTCGCCCGCGCTGCGCAAATTGAGCTGGGCCGCCACGTTGCATGAAGTGGGTATCGCCATCTCGCACAGCGACTACCACAAGCATGGCGCTTACATTTTGGACAATGCCGACATGTTGGGCTTTAGCATGCCAGAGCTTCACCGCTTAGGACTGTTGGTGCTGGGGCAACGCGGCAAGTTGAAAAAACTCGATATCGAAATTGAGTCACCCGAGTTCTCGAAACTGCTGTTGGTGTTACGGCTGGCCATCATCTTGTGCCACGCCCGCAAAGACCCTGAGCTGCAAGGTCTGGCCTTGAGCTGCCATGAGGGCAAGCGAAACTTCAGCCTACATGCCAGTGCTGCTTGGGCAGTGCAGCACCCGCAATCGGCACATCTGTTGCGACAAGAGTCTGCCGCTTGGCAAAAAACATCTTGGTCATTTGATTTCGTGACAACTTGACGACGGTTTGATGACAGACATAAAGATATAAACGATTTATACTGTTTACATCTTTAACTCAGCAAAGACTCTGAACATGGCAACGACTCAAAAAACCGCAACAAAAACTGCACGCACAGCCGTCAAAAAAGTGGCTCTGAAAAAAGCAGCAGTCACACCAGCGCCTCAAGCGGCACCCCGCAAAGCCGCCAAGCCTGTGACGGCTAAGAAACCCGTCGTGACCCAACAAGCGGCTGTGGCACCTCAAGCGGTCAAGCCCGTCAAACCTGCCAAAGTGAAAAAGCCAAAAATGGTGCGTGACAGCTTCACCATGCCCAAAGACGAATACGTGGTAATCGACAGCTTGAAAGTGCGCAGCGGCAAGCTGGGTCAATCGGTCAAAAAAAGCGAGTTGCTGCGTGCTGGCATCAAGGCACTGGCTGCCATGAGTGACATTCAGTTCAAAGCGGCGCTGAGCAATGTGCCGACCATCAAGACCGGTCGTCCCACGCACGCGAAATAAGGTCAGGACTGGCCATGGTCATCAGCACCGTTTGCAGCTGCTCCTCGCGCATGCGAGCGCGCAACCACCAGACGGCGCCCTTGCGCACAGGACAAACGGCCTCGTTCATGCCTAGCAAACGAGACACAATCTGTCCCAAGTAGGGCTGATGGCCCACCACCAACACCGAGCCTTTGCCCTGCGGGCCTGTGTCGGGGTGCCACTTCACCAAGTCCAACACGTCTTCCGGTGTGCTCTCTGGCACCAACTCGTCACGTAACTTGTACTTACGGCCCAGGGCTTGCGCTGTTTGCTCGGTGCGTCTGGCTGGGCTGACCAACACACGCGTGCCCTCAGGCAAATGGCGGTCTAACCACACCGCCATGCGTGTGGCCTGACGCTCGCCTTTGGGGGTGAGTTGACGCGACAGATCGTCGCCTCCCTCAGCAGCCACTTCGGCTTCTGCATGACGCCACAAAATCAAATCCATCGCGGACTCTCCTTAGGGTTTGGCTGAGTACAGATCCATCAATGCCGCCTGTGCACCATGCAAGGGTTTGGGTTTGGCTGCCCGCGACTTGGGCGCGACCACTCGGGTGTAGTGACCATCGGCATTGAGCGTCCAGGCATCGACGTTGTCTTGCAAGTAGGCCACCAAGCACTCATCCACAATGCGTTGGCGCAATGCGGGGTCTTCCACGGGCCAGGCCAGCTCGACACGGCGCAGCATGTTGCGGTTCATCCAGTCAGCACTGGACAAATACAAGGACTCCACCTCGCCGCTGCGGAAATAAAACACACGCGAATGCTCCAAGAAACGGCCAATGATGGAGCGCACACGGATGTTCTCGCTCACGCCAGGGCGCTGTGCAGGCAGCATGCAAGCGCCACGCACGATCAGGTCAATGTCGACACCGGCCAGTCCCGCACGCAGCAAAGACTCCATAAGTTTTTCGTCGGTGAGGGTGTTCATCTTCAGCACAATGCGGCATGGCAAACCACCCGCTGCCGCTTGTGCAGTTTTGTCCACCATGTCGATGAGGTTGCGCTGCAAATAAAACGGTGCCAGCCAAAGTTTGTTCAAGCGCGGAATTTTGCTTTGGTTGGCCAACAAGTTGAAGACGTTTTCGATGTCTTGGGTCAGCTTGGGGTCGCAGGTCAAATGGCTCAAGTCGGTGTAGAGCTTAGCCGTTCTGGGGTTGTAGTTGCCAGTGGACAAATGCGCGTAGCGGCGGATGCTGCGTGCCTCGCGGCGAGACACCAACAGCATCTTGGCGTGGGTTTTCAGCCCCACCACACCGTACACGACTTGCGCCCCGATGTATTCGAGCTTCTCGGCCCAGTTGATGTTGGCCTCTTCGTCAAAACGTGCTTTGAGTTCCACCACCACCGTCACCTCTTTGCCGCGTTGCACGGCTTCACGCAGCAACTCCATCAAGGCAGAGTCGGCACCGGTTCGGTAGATGGTTTGTTTGATGGCCAGCACATCGGGGTCGCGCACGGCCTCACGCAGAAAAGCCAACACACCGTCAAAACTCTCATACGGTTGATGAATCAACACATCGCCTGCTTGAAGCTGGTCAAAAATTGAGGTGGTGGTCGACAGTTGGTGGGGGTAACTGGCGTGATAGGCGGGAAACAGCAAAGCGGGGTTGTCCACCAGATCGATCAGCTGGTTCAGACGCACGAGATTCACCGGGCCATGCACGCGATACAGCGCAGAGGGCGGCAATTCGAACTGATGCAACAAGAAGTCTGACAAATACTCGGAACAACCAGCCGACACTTCCAAGCGCACCGCTTGGCCGTAGTTGCGGTGTACCAAGCCTTGGCGCAGAGCGGTACGCAGGTTCTTCACATCCTCTTCGTCCACCGCCAAGTCAGAGTGACGGGTGACCCGAAACTGCGAAAACTGCCCAACCTCTCGACCAGGGAACAAGTCTTTCAGGTGCGCGCGGATGACGCTGGAGATCGAGACAAACAGCATGCGTTTGCCAGACAACTTGTCTGGCAAACGAATCAACCGCGGCAGACTGCGTGGCACTTTGACAATGGCAATTTCGTTGTCACGACCAAAGGCATCACTGCCCGACAAACGCACAATGAAGTTGAGCGATTTGTTGGCCACTTGAGGAAATGGGTGCGCGGGATCTAAACCCACGGGCAGCAACAAAGGCCGCACTTCGCGTTCAAAAAAGGTTTTGACCCAACGGTGCTGTGCCAAGGTGCGCTCGCCCTGCGACAAGATGCGTACCCCTTCTTTGGCAAAGGCAGGCATCAATACATCGTTGTAGAGCGCGTACTGCTCGTCCACCAACTCGTGGGCCAACTTGCTCAACGAATGCATCGCATACGCCCCTGCCGCATCGGGCGCGGCTTTGGGGTTTGCCACGCTGTGGTGCAAGGCAGCACGCACTTCGAAAAACTCATCGAGGTTGGAAGACACGATGCATAAGTAACGCAAGCGCTCCAACAACGGTACCTCGGGACGCTTGGCCCAATCCAAGACGCGGGCATTGAAGGCCAAGAGACTCAAGTCACGGTCTAGCCAGTGAGAAGCAGTGAGGTGATCTGTCAATTGTGCGAGAAGCTTAGGAGAAGACATACCCAGGTGTTCATTTAACAACCTGTAGTGTTTCAGCCTCATGTGACAGGACCGTGACACATCAGATCAGGTAGCCTAGGCTTAACCAAACCCTTGGATTGGGGTCAGAGCTGGTGTCGGCTTGTGGTGGTCCTCCACGCGTGCGCCATGCCAGGCTGCCATCCAGGCGCCAAGGCCCAGCGTTGTAGCGCACACCAAAACCAGCACCTGCACGTCTTTGATCGGGCGAAGAATTCGCCAAGCCATTGGAGCGCGCGTCGACTTTTAAATAACCAGCATCATGAAAAACATATGGGCTGTAAAACCCTGCGCTATAGCGCAGCTCCAACTGGACCAACCAGCCTTCGTCACCCGAGGCCTCGCCTGTGGGATAAGCGCGCACTCCGTTTGCACCCCCTAAACTGAATCCTTCAGAGGAGTCGAGATTTTTGTTAGCACGCTGTCCGGCAAAACGCCCATACAGACTCAGAGGTGCCCACAGATTTTGCACGCGTGCCAAATCAAAATTGAGCTTTTGAAAACTGCCCCGTGTTTGACCAGTATCTGCACTGAGCAGATTGGCATCCAAATCCAACTGCCCCAGCGTCCAGCTCATCACACCATAGCTCAAGCCACCGCCCCCCCAGCCATCACGCACATCAAATTGCAAGTTCACAGGCAAACTGTTGCTGCTCTTGTGATTGCGCGTGATGGTGCTGTCGGTGTTGTCGTTGAGTAGCTTGTGTTGGTAAACCGTACTCAGGCTCAAGTTGGCCTCTTGCGAACGCACCACGGGGTAACTCAAACCGACACTGCTAACCTTGGCTGTGCCATACGACTGCAAACTAGCAAACTCCCTACCCAGTTGGTAACTGGTCTGCGCATAGCCCACTTGCGCGGTAAAACCACTCCCCCCAACAGGCAAGCTATAGCCCACATTGGCAAACCACAACTTTTCTTGTGTGTACAGCGCCGACACCTTGATCTGGTCGCCCAGCATGAAAGGACTGTTGATATTGATGTTGGCACGGCTGCGAATTTCTCCGGTATAGCGGTTGCCGTAGTTGTCCAAACCCACATCACCGGTCACAGCAGGATCACGCAAAAGCGTGATGTCCAAATCAGCTGTTTGGGCCTTTTGTCCTGGTCGAATGATGGGATTCACACGCACGCCAGGCAAGTCATCTAAGATCAGCGTGGCACGCTCCAACACGCTGCTCTCGATCACTTGGCCAGGTTCCAAATCACGCAAAAAAACCTCCGCTTGCTCCGCCCATTGCGGCTCATCACTCAAGGCTTGCACTTGTCCGTAGCGGCCTTCCACCACATCCATCTGAACAACCCCATCCACTACGCGCTGGGCTGGCACAAACACGCTGGCGAAGGGGTAACCAAACGCACGGTAAAAGCTACTGACCTGATTGGCCAGCACATTCAAGCCTGCCAAATCAAAGCTTTTCCCCTTGTACGGTCCCAACACTTCTTCGAGCACGGCACTGTCGAACACCGTATTGCCCGTGAAGCGCACCTCCACCAATTGCACCACGGCACCACCGGGCATGATATTAGCTGCATTGGGTGGCGGTCTTAGCTCAATAGGCATGGAGGAGGTCGCAGGCAACTCCAAACGTTGAGGTAGAACCTGTTGGAGTGTTTGACCGGCATCTGGTCGGGTTTGGGCCTGCGTCTGTTGAGAAAATCCCAAGCACACAAGCAAAACAGCCAGACTTGAAGACTTGTAGGGAAACGTGTACACATTGATCATGAGATATCCACTGTGTTGAATGGCACAAGGCACATGGTTGGGGTCAGTTAGAGGGAGAGTTGTCTTGATTATTGGAGGTCGACGGGCCACGCAGACCACCACCGACCACCTGGACACGCATGAAGCCCGCTGCATCAACACCTACGGCGCTGTTACTGGATGCCGCAGTGCTGAAAGACGCGACTTCGACGCTGGGTTTACCTGTGACAAAAGTCAAACCGCCCACCGTGAATGAGTTGTCAACCACACTGTTTGAAACAGTCGTTGTCGTAACGACCGGGGCCACAACCAAAGCCGCTATTTTTGGTTGCACAACAGTTGGTGCGACTGTCAGCACTTGCACTGCATCTACCGCACTTTGTAGCGCTCCAGAAGCCGCGACACCTGTGATGGTGGCGGTGTGTGTGCCCCCTAGCAAGCTGTAATTGCTTGCCAAGGTGCTCTCGTTCCCACTGCCCAAAGTTAGACTGCCCAAACTCACTACTTGAGCATCCGTTGAAGGAAGACTACTGGCAACAGACCCCGTACCAGTTAAGCTCAATGCATCACCCGACAACACATTGCCTAAACTAAAGATGCTGCCAGACATCAAGGTACTGCCGTCGTATGCACGGCTACCGGTCAAATTGATGGCTCGTTGAACAACTGCCAAACTGCCCGCCGTGTAGGTGATGGCGTAGTTGGCGTTGTTGACGTTGGTCAAGCTGCCTTGCGTAATGGCGTAATTGCCCACATTGCTCTTGGTCGTTGCGCTTGTGGTCAAACTGCCGCTCAGACTCTCACCATCCACCAGACCCCGACTGGTGCCTATCCCGTCGCGTGCCACGCTGTAGCTCAGGGTCGAATTGGCATCACCATAGGTTCGGGTTTGGTTGTTGGCACTCACGCTGATAGCACGTGCGCTGATGGTCGCCGTGTTGGTCGTGAAGTTGCCCACCGACAGGCTGTTGTAGTTGTTGACATCGTACGTGTCACTGCTGACTGTGGCGCTCACGCTGTTGAACTTGCTCGAGCCTGCGTTCTTGCTCGCTGTCGTGGCCGAGAGATCGCTGAGTGCGAAGGTCTCCGTGACCCCATTCACCGTCACACCTTGCACGCTAGCGCTCAATACAGCGCTGCCAAAGGCGATGGTACCGTCGTAGGTCTTGCTGCCCGTGATGCTGCCGCTGTAGCTGGCTTTGCTGATGTCAGCACTGCTGGCACTGTAGGTGATGGTGTAGTTGTCGGTGACGTCTGCCTCACTGCTGTCTTTGATGGTCAGGCCACTGGCCGTGACGCTCTTGCCTGTGCCCACGTTCTTGTTCGCAAAGGCCAGGCTGGCCGTTTGGTTCACGCTCTCGCCTGCACCGGCTCCTGCCAAGGAGCCCACGATGATGGTCCCGCTGGCAGCGGTGGTGCCGTCGTAGGTCTTGTTGTTGGTGGTGGCGTTCACGCTCAAGCTGGCTTTGCTGATGTCAGCACTGCTGGCACTGTAGGTGATGGTGTAGTTGTCGGTGACGTCTGCCTCACTGCTGTCTTTGATGGTCAGGCCACTGGCCGTGACGCTCTTGCCTGTGCCCACGTTCTTGTTCGCAAAGGCCAGGCTGGCCGTTTGGTTCACGCTCTCGCCTGCACCGGCTCCTGCCAAGGAGCCCACGATGATGGTCCCGCTGGCAGCGGTGGTGCCGTCGTAGGTCTTGTTGTTGGTGGTGGCGTTCACGCTCAAGCT
>NZ_NESB01000012.1:0-93109 GCF_003063395.1 Limnohabitans sp. JirII-29 | reverse complement strand
GTGTTGGCTCGCATCCACAGCCACCCAAATGCCCGCATCGAAGAGTTACTTCCGCACTGCTGGAAGCCCGCAAGTCCGACCGTGTGAACACTCGCCCACAAAATAGGTGGGAAGACCGGACGCTCACGACTTTCAGCCACGCGCTTTCGGTGCGGTCGGCTAACCAGCCAAGCAAGACGACTGCAGTTCCTTCGATACCAGTCGTTCATGTCACCGCAATGCTCAGTGAGTCATTGACGGCTTTTACCGAGCAATATGAACCAAGCACCTCAGTTCGGCTAGCCGCTATCGCTGCATTACAGTAGTTCGGGAAGACGTTACGTGCCCCATCAAGTTCTGGAAAAAAGCGCTAAAAGACGTTGGCAATAGTCGTCTACATCGCACACACTCAAAAAAATCCTGCCAAAGTCAATCAGAGCATGGCGGGTTACTAGACATGCTGGCCGACCGCTTCAACCAGCAGCCCAACCAAGTGGCCTCGATGGTCATCGTTGCACACGTCACCAGCTTGGCGTTTTTGCCGCTCGGGATTTGGTTGGCTTTCCTTTGACTGCCAAGTGACCCTTCGGCGCAAAATGCGCCGTCAAAAAATCAAGCAACATGCGCACCTTGGCCGACAGGTGTTTGCGAGTGGGGTAGACCGCGTAAATGCCTAGCTCCAGCGACTGAAATTCGGGCATCAACTCCACCAACGTGCCTGCTGCCAGATCGGGGCCCACCAAAAACGTGGGTTGCAAGATCACACCCTGGTGTGCCAGCGCCGCAGCACGGCAGGTGTCGCCACTGTTGGTGTGGATGGTGGGTTGGGTCTTCACACGCACCTTGCCCTTGGGGCTGGTGAACTCCCATTCGTCTTTGGTGGACCAGTAGCTGTAGGCAATCACCGAATGGGCCGCCAGCTCGCTGGGGTGCTTGGGTGTGCCATGTGTTTTCAGGTACTTCGGCGACGCACACAACACCATGCGTGTGGTGGCCAACAGCTTGCTGACCAAGGTGGAGTCTTCCAGCTTGGCAATGCGAATCGCGAGGTCGTAGCCGTCTTCCACCAAGTCGACCAACCGGTCTGACAGCGTGATGTCCAGCGTCACTTTGGGGTTCTCTGCCATGAACACCCCCCACAGTGGCGCCAAGTGCAAGATGCCAAAGGTGAACGGTGCATTGATGCGTAGCAAGCCACTGGCAGCTTCGCTGCGCGAGGTGACTTCTGACTCTGCATTGGCCAGCCCTTCAAGCAACTCTTTGCTGCGGGCGTAGAACACATGGCCTTCTTCGGTCAATGACAAACGTCGTGTCGTGCGGTGGAGCAAACGCACGCCCAAGCGGGTTTCCATCTCCACCACATGGCGCGACACAGCGGCTTTGGACAGTTGCAGGGCATCGGCGGCTTTGACAAAGCTGCCAGCTTCCACCACGGCATTGAAGGTCTGCATTTCCAAGAATCGGTCCATTGTTCCATCGATCGAAATAATAAATATCAAATAACTCTATTTATCTTAAATATTGTATTCAATACAGTGTGGGCATCTGATGTTTGAGAAAGAAACCATGTCTTCGTTTGCCCCCGCCCCTGTGCTGTTCATCTCCCACGGCGCACCTACCTTTGCCACCGAACCTGCCACCTTGGGCCCGTTGCTGCGCAACTTGGGTCAGCAGCTGCATGACGTGCGGGCGGTGTTAGTCGTGTCGCCCCACTGGCAAACCCGCGGTGTAGAAGTCATGACCACCGCCACCCCGGTCACTGTGCATGACTTTGGCGGTTTCCCCGCCGCGTTGTACCAACTGCAATACCCCGCGCATGGGCAACCTCAATTGGCCGAAGAAGTGGCCCAGCTGCTGACCGAAGCCGGCTGGCCTGTGACGCACGACACGCAACGTGGCCTCGACCACGGCGCCTGGGTGCCGTTGATGCACCTCTTGCCCCAGGCTGACGTGCCCGTGTTTCAAGTGTCGATGCCCTACAACTTAAATCCCGCCTCGGCATTGCAACTGGGCCGCGCCTTGTCTGCCATGCGTGCCCAGGGCGTGCTGGTGTTGGCGTCGGGCAGCATGACGCACAACCTTTACGAATTCCGCCAGTTGGGTGCGGCCGCTGAAGACTATGCGATCGAGTTCACCCAATGGGTTCGCGACAAGGTGCGCAGCCACGACACGGATTACCTGATCGACTACCGTCGACTGGCACCTCACGCGCAGCGTGCGCACCCCACCGAAGAGCATTTCTTGCCTTTGCTGGTGGCCTTGGGCGCGGTGTCTGCCGATGAGCCCGTTCAAGTGCTCAACGGTGGCGTGGATCACCGTGTACTCTCGATGGAATCCTATGCTTGGGGCGTCGCATGAACACACCACAACACACCGTCAGTGCTTTGCAGCAAGACCCAAATTTCGAGCTGGCATTCCGTATCCAGCAACCACAGCCTGTGCAACCCAAGGCCTTGTTGGTGCTTCTGCATGGCGTGGGAAGCTCTGAGCTGAGTCTGAGTGATCTGGCCGCAGGCATCGATCCTCACACCTTGGTGGTCTTGCCCCGTGGCCCTTTGGCGTTGGGCCCTAACCAATGCGCCTGGTTTCGCGTGGCGTTCACAGCCAACGGGCCACAGATTGTGGAGCGCGAGGCGGAGCAAGCGCGTCACACCTTGATCCGGTTCATCACACAACTGCAGACCCAACACCACATCGCGCCAGAGCACACGGTGGTGGCAGGCTTTAGTCAAGGCGGCATCATGAGTGCCAGCGTGGCGTTGAGTGCGCCCGAACGGGTGGCGGGCTTTGGCATTTTGTCGGGCCGCATCTTGCCAGAGCTGGCCCCGTTCGTGGCCGACGGCGCGCGTTTGCAGCACCTGCAAGCCCTCGTGGCCCACGGTGCGCTAGATGGCACCTTGCCCGTCACATGGGCGGAGCGCTCTGAGCAATGGCTCAAGCAACTGGGTGTGACGCAAACCAACTTGCGTTACCCGATAGGACACAGCATCAGCGCTGCCATGCAAGCCGATTTTTTGGGCTGGGTGCAGCCTGTCTTGAAGGGCGGTTGAGGTGGACATGCACACGCTCTACCGCAGCGTGCGTGAGCGCTGGGCGCAGCACGGCCCCATCGCCGTGCTGCATCTGGGAGATGACGTGATGGCTTTGGCCAGTGGCCGTTCGGATCAGGCAGAGGTGGTGCTGACGTTTTCTTTGGGCCTGCGCCAACTGGTAGCAGAGGTGTTGACGCACACCCCACCCACGCCCTTGCAATTGGAGCTCGCCATTGAAACGGTGGAAGAACAGGTCATGCCTGCGCACACCGCCTTGCCTCCTGATGCGGCACTCGTGACGCAAGATGCGTGTCTGTGGCAATGGGCCCAGGCCATGGGCTGGTGCGTGGATGTCGACCAAGAGCTGTCTTTGGCGACGCTGGAAGAGGGGTTCAACCTGCTGGTCGCCCATGCCCAAGGACGGCCAGCCTCTGTGGCCGGTGTGCCGTCCGATCCGCGCTTTGCTGCCACGTTGGTGGTCTTGCGCGAGCTAATGCACCATCTCCATTTCAAGCGCATCACCTTGCTCGCACCGGCTTGAGCAGACACCGGTATCTCGTCACGCGGGCATGAAAAATCCCGCTGAGCACAAGGCGCAGCGGGATGTGTGGGGCCAGCCTCTGTCAAGAGGCGTTTGACCGATCAGTGGTTGTCGGTCAACTGGTCAAGAATCGCTGGGTTTTCCAAGGTCGAGGTGTCTTGGGTGATCGCCTCGTTCTTGGCCAAGCTGCGCAGCAGGCGGCGCATGATCTTGCCGGAGCGGGTCTTGGGCAGGTTGTCACCGAAGCGGATGTCTTTGGGCTTGGCGATGGGGCCAATTTCTTTGCCCACGTGGTCGCGCAAGATTTTGGCAATCGCTTTGGCTTCGTCACCCACAGGGCGGGGGCGCTTCAACACCACAAACGCGCAGATGGCTTCACCGGTGGTGTCGTCAGGACGACCCACCACAGCGGCTTCGGCCACCAGCTCGGTGCAGCTCACCAAAGCCGATTCAATTTCCATGGTGCCCATGCGGTGGCCCGACACGTTCAACACGTCGTCGATGCGTCCGGTGATGGTGAAGTAACCGGTCTTCTCGTCGCGGATGGCACCGTCGCCAGCCAGGTAGTACTTGCCCTTGAACTCTTCGGGGTAGTAGCTCTTCACAAAGCGGTCGGGGTCGCCCCAGATGGTGCGAATCATCGACGGCCAGGGGCGCTTGACCACCAAGATGCCGCCTTGGCCGTTGGGCATGTCGTGGCCCGCCTCGTCCACCACGGCCGCTTGAATGCCGGGGAAGGGCAGGGTGCACGAGCCGGGCACCATGGGTGTCACACCGGGCAGCGGCGTGATCATGTGGCCACCAGTTTCGGTTTGCCAGAAGGTGTCCACGATCGGGCAGCGGCTGCCGCCCACGTGCTTGTAGTACCACTCCCAAGCCGCAGGGTTGATGGGCTCGCCCACCGAACCCAGCAAACGCAGGCTCGACAAATCAAAGCTCTTGGGGTGCACGGCATCGTTGGCTTCAGCGGCCTTGATGAGCGAGCGAATGGCGGTGGGTGCGGTGTAGAAGATGGACACTTTGTGGTCTTGAATCATCTTCCAGAAGCGCCCTGCATCGGGGTAAGTAGGCACGCCCTCAAACACGATTTCGGTACCGCCCAAGGCCAAGGGGCCGTAGGTGATGTAGGTGTGGCCCGTGACCCAGCCGATGTCGGCGGTACACCAGAACACGTCGTTGTCTTTCAGATCGAACGTCCACTTGGTGGTCAGTGCGGCATGCAGCAAATAACCGCCGGTGCTGTGTTGCACGCCTTTGGGTTTGCCGGTGGAGCCCGAGGTATAGAGCAAGAACAAGGGGTGCTCAGCACCCACCCATTCGGGTTCGCAGGTGGTGGCTTGCTTGTCAGCCAACTCGGCCAACCATTGGTCGCGGCCTGCGGTCATGGCAATGTCGCCACCGGTACGCTTGACCACCAACACGTTCTTCACCGAATCGCAACCGCCCAAGGCAATGGCTTCGTCGACGATGGCTTTCAAGGGCAGGTGTTTGCCGCCGCGCACTTGTTGGTCAGCGGTGATCACAGCCACGGCACCGGTGTCTTCAATGCGGTCACGCAGCGACTGGGCCGAGAAACCACCAAACACCACCGAGTGGGTGGCACCAATGCGCGCACAGGCCTGCATGGCTGCCACGCCTTCGATCGACATCGAGATGTAGATCATCACGCGGTCGCCTTTTTTGACGCCAATCGATTTCAAGGCGTTGGCATATTGGCAGGTCTTGGCCAGCAACTGGCTGTAGGTGATCTTGGTGACTTCGCCGCCGTCGGCTTCAAAAATGATGGCGGTTTTATCGCCCAAACCTTTCTCGACGTTGCGGTCGAGGCAGTTGTACGAGGCATTCAGCGTGCCGTCTTCGAACCACTTGAAGAAGGGGGCGTTGCTCTCGTCGAGCGTTTTGGTGAAAGGGGTTTTCCAGCTCAACAAGTCGCGGGCTTGTTCGGCCCAGAAACCTTCGTAGTCGGTCTCTGCTTTTTTGCACAGCGCCTCGTAGGCTGGCATGCCCGAGATGGTGGCATTTTTGACAAACTCAGCAGAGGGCTGGTGGATGGTGATGTCGCTCATGAAAACGGTCTCCTAATTTTTAGACGGCACTGGCGTGAAACCCCGCAACTGTGGCGGGGGGCTCTTACAAGGGTCTGACTGAGTGGAGTCTGACAAACACCCTCTGCGTGATGTTTGCGTTAAATCAAATCCACAGCATGAAGCCGTTGAGGGTGGCGAAGATGCCCAGCAACCCCAAGCCACACGGCACCCAAAACAAGGTGCGCACGCCGGTCAAAATGGCCACCGAGGTCAACACAATGGCGATTTGCAGCAGCGCTTCGGCGTAGTCAAACCAGGGGTCCTGGGCCATGGCGTGGTCGCGTTCGTGCTCGTGTTCTTTGGCTTTGGCCATCAGTTCTTTTTTGCCGTCGCCGGTTTCAGGTTCAGACTCGTAGCGGGCGATGTTCTTTTGGTAGTCGGCCAGTTTTTTCTCCAGCAGCTCTTTGGCGGCGGGGCTGATCTTGTCTTGAGCCAGTTGCACCTGGATGTCATCGGCCGCAATTTTGTAATCGGTCTGGCGGATGTTCTTGGCTTGGTAGAACGCAAAAGCATTGGCCGCCAACACGTTGTGCACCATGGTTTCTTTGGCCGCGTTGTTGCCACCCAAGCTGGCAATGGCCAACACCATCGCCAAGGTGGACACCAGCATGGCGCAACGGGTGCGGAAGGGGTCGTTGTTGCCGTGCTCGGGCAGTTCTGTTTCTGGCATTTCGCTCATGTTTCTCTCCTGAAGGTTCGTTGTTTTAAATGGAAGTGCTGGGCATCAAATCGTCGATCGAGAGTGTGATGCCCAAATGTTGCGCCAAAAAGTCACGGGCGAGAGTTTGCCAGCCTCCAAGGTGGGACTGCAGGTGGCGTAAACCCGGATCGTCTGACAAGCCCTGGTTGAAGTTCAAGGGCGTGGCAAAGCGCAGTTCGTGCAGTTCGTACTGTGCTTGGTAGAGCTTGGGCGCTTGTCGGCTGTGCACATCAATCGCACGCAAGCGACCGTCATGGCTCCAGTCACAAAACAGCAGATGGCCCATGCGCACCATCAGCACACACTGCTTGGGCGCGATCTTTCCCAAAATTTTGCCGTGGGCCAGCTCGCCCGTGGGGTCGATGGTGCGCAAGGCGGCTGAGGCTTCTTCTCCCAACGCCACCCAAGCTTCCAAGATGTGACCGGCATGGAAATAGGCCTCCCAAAACCGACGCCGGTAGGGACCAATGTCGTCTTCGGTGTGTTGCAGGATTTCAAAAAATGCATCCAACGTTCGGGCGGTGAGCCAGCGGCTCACTGTGGCCATGGCCTCTTGGCGCACACCCAGCCAACCGGCATGGTCATGGCGCGGGTCGCCCAAGGTGCGCAGCAGCTCAGACATCAACGCGTGCTGCACCTCGGCGGGCGGTGTACGCTGGAACCAGGGTGAGAGCAAGCTGTAGGCAAACTCGTCACGGCAAATCGGGTAACGAAAGCGCTGCTGCGGCGTGCCCGGTGCGTGCAGCGCCCACTCGCACATGCGTTGGATGTAGGGCAAGGTGCTGCGCACTTCCTCGGGTGCTTTCAAGGCTTCTAAAAACGCCTGCCGTGCAAACGGGTTGAGCCAAAAACCATCGGTCAGCGCGTGTTGCGCTTGCCACTGTGTCAGCCGCGTCTCCGGGGGCAATGCCAAGATGTCGTGTGCCACCTGGGCGGGGCCAAGGTGTGGGTCCAGCAAACCCAGGCGCTCGATCAAGCGTTGCAGACCGAACGCCTCGGTCTCGCTGAGCGACTGCATCACCCGCGCATCGGCAAAGAACAGCTGTGCGCTCTGGGCCAGTTGCACAAACACCGCGTCGTCAGGGGCGAAATGCTGCAAGTAGGTGTGCAACAAGGCGCGCGCCCACTTGAGGGGGCGGCGTGTGGTCAACGCGTGCGGCAATGCCGTGTGCCAATAGTGCTGGGTCAACTCTAGGTGCAGGTGCAAGCCGCGATCGGCCTGCAGCCACAAGGCGTAGGGCAAATGGCGCCAGTCGCGTGGGCGTGGCGCATAGGCCGCGTTCGCTGGCGGCTGGGGCGAGAAAGACACTGCCTCAAACGCGCTGTAGGTGCGTTCGCCCACGCTGCGCAGATCCAGTTCGGGCCCGAGTCCCGTGCCGCGTCGCTGGCGCACCGCGTGGGCCAGTTGGTCAAAGTCCTGTGGCAGCGGCTTGAAAAAATCAGCACCGGCGTTCATGGCTTCAGCGTACCGTCTCTTGCATGCGTTTCAAGGCACTGCTGGGGCCTTGGGTGGCGGCGTTGTCGCTGGGCTGAAACGCCAGCACAAAGCGCAGCTCGACACGGCGGTTCTTGGCCGCATCGTCTTTGTCACTGGGGCGTTCATCGGCATACGAGCTGATGCCAAACACCGGCTGCTCACGCTCGTTACGAAGGTCTTGCAGCCCGCCTGCGCTGAGCACTTTGTAGACGGCGCGGGCACGGTCTAGTCCCAAATGCCAGTTGCTGTAATCGCCGCGCTTGAGGGGGGCCGAGTCGGTGTGGCCCTCAATCAGAATGGTTTCAATCTCCACCTGTTGCGGGTTGGGCGGGCAGTCAGCGGGCAACTGGCGGCGTTGCGAATAGATGTAGCACGGCAACACCTGTTGCAGCTGCTGGGCCGACTGGCGCAAGGTCTGCACGCCCTCGGCTTGCAACTCGGGCTGGCCCAGGGCAAACAAGGTGTCTGCGGGCAGCGTGATCACGCCTGAGGCTTGGTTGATGGTCACGGGCACACCTGCGTTTTGCAAGCGGCTGCCAATGGTTTGCACCACCACCGCCAGGGGGTCGGGCGGTGGCGCGCTGGGCGGTTCGGGTTTGCGGGCCAACAGCACCATCACCATCACGATGAAGATGAACAGCAGGCCAATCATCAGGTCACTGGCCGAGGCCATGTAACCTGACTCTTCCACTTGTTCGTTGGCAGCAGGGGTGCGGCGGCGTTGAATCAGCATGGCGATTTAGCGCTTGGCAGGCAGGGACTCGATGAACTCGTCCAACACCTCTTCCAAGTTGGTGATGCTGCCACTGAGTTGGTTCACCGCACTGGCCAAGTGCTGGTCCATCTTGGTGTGCAGTTCGGCAATTTGGCTGCTGTAGCCCGACACGCCTTGGGTGAGCGCATCCACCGTGCCGCTGAGGGCTTGTTGGGCCTCTTGCAAATGGGTGCGCACATGGCCCAGTGCGGTCTCTGCCGTTTGCGCGCTTTCTTTGAGCGTGGTCACGGTCTGGCCCAAGGCCTGGTTCATGGGCAGCAAGGTGTCTTTGAAATCGTTGGCAGCCGCGCGTTGCAGCGTGACCGAACGCTCCATCGCGCTGGCGCTGTCTTTGAAACTCTCTGCGGTGCGCCGAATCAGGCCCACGGTGGTGTGCAACTCGCCGGTGGCACTTTGCACCTGTGTGAGCGTGTCGCCAAAGCTGCCGAGCAGGGTGGTGAGTTGCGCGCTGCCTTGCGTGCCTGCGGCACTGGCACGGGCCAGTGCGCCATCCAACTCTGCCACTGTGCTGCGCGTGGTGCCAATGGTCTGGCTCAGCGCTGCCACAGCCTCGTGGAAGGTGTTCAGGCCGCTTTCAATGCCTTGCGTCAACACCGCACCGGCTTTGCCCAATTCGTCGGCGGCCTGACTGCCCGCATGGCCAAAGCTTTGGCTCGAGACCTGGATGCTGTCGGCCAAGCCACTGAGCTTGTCAAAGGTGGGCTGCATGTGGCGCGACATGGCTTCGCCAATGGCGTTGGCAAAGTCGCCCTCAAAGCGTCCCAGCTGGCGCACCTGGGCCCGGTTTTGCTCCAACATGTCTTGGAACAGGCTCAGCTGCACGCGCATGCTGGCCTCGGCCGCGTTGTCAGGCACTTGGCTGCGCAAGATGTGGCACAACACATCCACCTCCGCTTGCAAGTTCTCCAACGCCACCTTGGCACGCCAGTTCCACAGCAGCGAACACAACAAGCCCGCGATGGAGGTGATGAACTTGCCGCCTGCCGTGGCAATCAGCGACTGCAAAGCCTGGTCTTGTTGGCGTACCGACACATCCAGCGCGTTCAAGGCCAAGCCAGCTTGTTGCAAGGCCACGGCCAAAAAGATAAAGGTACACATCAGGCCAAAGCCAATCAGCAAATTGGGCATGGTCTCAAACAAGGCCAAGTTCAAGCGTCCGCCCAACACGCTGCGCACATTCCAGGTGTCGGCATGGCTGCGAAAGCTGTAGCTTTGCAAACCACTGCCTTGCGCGGCGGGCAGGTCGATCAAACCGGCTTCGGTTTCGCGCAACAAAAATTTCAGCTCCGGGTCTGGCGTTGTGTCTTGGGCTTGGTGCAGCGCCACGCGGCTGCTGTCTGTGCTGCGCGAGAGGGTGTGGTGAAGTTGTCGCACGGCTTGGCGCACACCGCGTATGCGCAAAGCCCAGATGCCAAAGCTCAGCAGTGAGAAAACAACAATGACGGCGGCAATCGCCAGAGGGATGGCCAGCTGTTGCAGCTGGGCCAGGTAGGGGTTCAGGGGCATGCGGCTATTGTCCGCAATTCCGCTTGGTGCTCAGGCGATGTGTCAGAAGTTGGGAATGTTCAACACCTGCGCGGCGGTGCGGCCCAAGATGGCCACCTTGTCTTGGTTGGACAAAGGCGTGGCCAGCACATGTTCCACCGGGGCTTCGTTCCAGGGAATCGGCTGGTCGGTGCCCACCATCACTTGGCTCGCCCCCACTTGGGCCACCAAGTGGCGCAAGGCTTCAGGCGTGAACACCAGCGAGTCGAAGTACATCTGGTTGAGGTACTCGGTGGGTTTTTTCTTCAGCACCACCGTTGGGTCGCAGTTGCTGGGCGACACAAAGCAGCCGTGGTCCATGCGCGGCGCGTACGAACCCAAGAAGCCGCCGCCATGGGCCGACAGAATTTTGAGCTTGGGGAATTTGTCCAAAGTGCCATCAAAAATCAAATGCTGCAAGGCGATGGTGGTGTCCAGTGGGTTGCCAATGGTGTTGCCCAACCAACCGTTGCCTCTGAAGCGCTTGGCCAATTCGGGCGTGCTTTGCGGGTGGATGAACAGCACCGCACCCAGCGCTTCGGCCTTGGCCCACACCGGGTCGAACTTGGGGTTGGAAAACTCCATGCCTTGCACATTGGCCTGAATGGCGGCACCTCGAAACCCTGGTATTTTCATGACCGCTTCCAGCTGCTGCACCGCCAACTCGGGGTGTTGCAGCGCAATCGACGCAAAGGCCGAAAAGCGCGTGGGGTGTGCCGCGCACAGCTTGGCCAAGTTGTCGTTGTTGATGCGGCAAATCTCTTGGGCCAAGGCGGCGTCTTTGCCGTACCAAAACACATTGCTCGAGAGCACCTGCATGTCCACCCCCATGGCGTCCATGCTGTCCAAGCGCACTTGCACCGCCTCTTTGTCGGTCACCGGGATGTAGTGCTGTGGCCCGCCCTTGACGGCACCGTTCACACTCACGCCCTTGCCAGCCAGCGCCACGGCTTCTGGGAAGAAGCAATGGGCATGCACGTCGATCACGCGCACACGTTGGCCGTCGATCACCACGGGCGCATGCTTGCTGCCCATCTTGGGGTGGCGGTAGTTCAAAGCGGGCTGGTTGCCCCAGTCGTTGTTGTCGGGGCCTGCGGGCGCACCTTGGGCCAAGGCGTTGTCGAGCAGGCTGCACGAGCAAAACGTGATGCCCGAAAAGACGGTGTTTTTGAGGAAGTTGCGGCGTGTGTTCATGGGCTGGATCTGACCATGCGCCCACGCTTGAATTTGGGGGTATTTTCCCTAGCGCTGTGTGGCCCTAGTCGGCCAAGCCCCCGCTGCGCAACACGCGCCGTGCGCACGCGTCCCACAGCACTTGGGTGTTGGGTGCCCAGAGGGTGAGCCTGGTGCGTGCGCGGGTGAGGCCGGTGTAGACCAACTCGCGCGAGAGCACCGGCACGTCTTGCGCTGGCAGCACCAACAACACGTGCTCAAACTCCGAGCCCTGCGATTTGTGCACGGTCATGGCAAACACGGTGTCCACGGCGTCTAGCCGCGAAGGCGCCACCCAACGCACCGCGCCTGCGCTGGGTGCGCTTTGGGGCGTGGCGTGGGTGCCATCACCGGCTGTGTCGATGAATGCCACCCGCAACACCCCGTCAGGGCCGGGCAGACACAGACCCACGTCGCCGTTCATCAGGCCCAGCGCATAGTCGTTGCGTGTCACCATCACCGGGCGACCGGCGTACCAGGGTTGTGTGCCCTGGCCCAGACCCAGCGCACGCTCAATCTGGGCATTGAGTTGCGTCACACCCAAGGGACCGTCGCGCACCGCGCACAGCACGCAAAACTGCGCCAGTTGGTGCAACAGGGCCAAAGCTTGTGCGTCGCTGCACGCATGGCCGTCACGGTGCGGAGCCAACAAGGCCAGCCATACACGCCAGCCGTGGCGCAGTGCGCCGCCCAGTCGCGGGTCTGCTGCGTGGGGCAGTTGCAAGCGGGTCACGTCGTGTGTGCTGTCTGCTGCCTCCACCCAGTCGGGTGCGGCGTGCCAGAGGGCTTGCAGCTGGGTGCGGTTGTGGGTGTCGTCGCTGTTGACGGCACGTGCCCACTGGCCAATGCCGCTGTGGGCGTCAAAGCGGTGGCTGTGGGTGAGCGTGACCGTGAGGTCGCGCAACAGGGGGCCCGTGCACAGCTGCGACATCACCGCACCGGCTTCCACCGAGGCCAATTGGTCTTTGTCACCCAGCAAGATCAAGCGCGCATGCAGCGGCACGGCCTTGAGCAAGCGCGCCATCATTTCCAAATCGACCATCGAGGCTTCGTCCACCACCACCACATCGGTGGCCAGCTGGTGCTCGCGGGTGTCGTTGCTGGGGGTGCCATGCAGTTGCAGCAAGCGGTGCAAGGTGTGGGCTTGGGGAGAAATCAGGCCACGCACCGCCTCAGGCATCTTGCCCAAGGCTTGGGTGATCGACTCGGTCAAACGCGCCGCTGCTTTGCCGGTGGGCGCTGCCAGGTGAATGCGCAGCGGCTGCTCAGGCGTGGCTGCGCCCACCAAGGTGCTGAGCAAGCGCACCACGGTGGTGGTTTTGCCCGTGCCCGGGCCGCCGGTGATGAGGGTGATGCGGTGGGTGGCTGCTACCTCGCAGGCACGCCGTTGCATGTCTGCGTGTGTCGGGTCCGCTGGCGCCGGGAACAAGGCATCCAGGCGTTGTGGCAAATCGGCGGGCGCGGCGGTGGGCGTCAAGCGTGCGCTGAGTTGCTGGCGAATGGTTTGTTCGGCTGCCCAGGCGCGGCGCAGGTAGAGCTTGCCTTGCGGGTGCGCGGGCGTGCAGTGCAGCACCAAAGGCTGGCTGCCGCTGGGGGCGTCAAACAAGTCCGGGGTGTGGGCGTTGGCGCTGGGCTGGATCACTTCAGCCCAGGGCAGCGAGGCAGCGGCGGCGTGCAGCGTGTCGGGCAGTGCGGCAGCTTGCTCGTTGGACCAGCCCAGCAACTGCGCGGCTTGGCTGCGCAAGAGCCCCAAGTCCAGGCACGCATGGCCTCGGCTCCATTGGTGGCTGGTGAGTGCCGCCAGCCACAGATGGCGTGGGTCGTCGCTGGCTTGCTTGCTTTGCAGCAAGTTGGCAAGTGCCAAGTCCAGCCCACTCAAGGGCGTGCGTGCGGCATGGGGCCAGGGCGGCTGCAACAGATCATGCAAGCGCTTCATGCTGCACCTCCCGCAAACGCGGCGTCCAGTGCTTCCACCAAAGCGCGGGGTGGGCGCTGCACATGCACGCCGGCACCGGGCTGATCAATGCCACGCAAGAACAGGTACACCGCGCCGCCCATGTGCAGGTCGTAGTCGTAGTCGGCCAAACGCACTTTCAGCAAGCGGTGCAGGGCCAGGGTGTAGAGCACGTACTGCACGTCGTAGCGTTTGTGCAGCACCGCGTCTTGCAGCGACGCGCTGCCGTAGTCGGCGAGTTTGTTGGACTTGTAGTCCACCACCCAGTAGCGCCCGTCGTGCGCCACCACCAAGTCCATGAAGCCAGTCAACATGCCTTGCAGCACACGCGCTTGCAGCGCGGGGCGGGGCACGCCCGGCAACAGGTGTTGCCCGATCAAGTGGTCCAGGGTGGCCGCAGACACGCCATGCGCCTCGAAGCTGAATTCCATTTCGGCCCACAAGGCCTCGCGTGGCAACTGGCTCAGCACCAAGTCGGCACCCAGGCCTTGCAGCGGCAGCGTGTTGTTCAGCAAGGCGGCGATCCACGGCGGCAGCAGCGCCTGGGCCGCATCGTCCAATTGCAGCCAACGCGCTTTGCGTTGCAGCAAGCTGTGCCACTCGGCGTGTGCCCACGCCGGAGCCTCGTCACGCGCGGCGGGCCATTGGTGCAGCGACTGCCACTCCAGCAGGTCGTGCAGCAAGGTGCCGTAGCTCGCCCCGGCCGGAAAGCTTTGCCAGCGGCTGACGAGCGTGTGACCGGATGTGCTGTCCGATGCGTCGCTGTCGCTGGTGTCGGCATCGGTGATGGCGTCGGCCACCGCCTCGTCGCGCAGCGAGTCAGAACTCAGGCCCCGCGTGAGCGTGCTGAAGCTGGCCGTCCACCACAGGCTGTGGTGTTGGCGCTGTGGCGTGCGTGCCGCTTGGTGCTGTGTGGTTTGCACCGGTGGCTGGTACGCCACCTGTTGCAAGGCGGGCAAGGGGGCCACGGCGATGTCGCTACAGGTGGCCCACAGCGCGTGCAACTGCGTTTGCAAATCACCGCGTTCACGGCGATTGAGCAGGCGCGACAAGGCGCTGCGCTTGAGCGTGCCTTTGGCGGCGTCGCCCGAGAGGTCGCGTGCGGTCTCGGCCACGCCCAGCCACAGCGCACGCTGGGCACGTGTGAGGGCCACATACAGCAGGCGCATGTCTTCGTCGGTGGACGAGGCGGTGTCGCTGGCACTGTCGGCGTCCTCGTCGTCTGGCGCAGGGTGAGCTGCGGTGGTTTTTTCAACCGCAAAACTGCCCGCGAACGGCACAAACACCAGCGGGTACTGCAAGCCTTTGCTCTTGTGGTACGTGATGACCTGCACGCACTGCGCATCGGTTTCCAGCCGCATGGCGTGGGCGTCGCTGCTCTCGCTGGGTTGCTGAATTTGCTGACCCAGGTGGCGCACCAGCGCATGTTCGCCTTGCAGGCTTTGTGCGGCGTGTTGCAGCAGCTCGCCCAGGTGCAACAGGTTGCTCAGGCGGCGCTCGCCGTCGTGCCCTCGCACCAGGCGCTGGGCACGCTCACCGCTGTGCAGCCACTGGTGCAGCATGGGCAACACACCGTGTTGTTGCCACAGGTGTTGCCAGTGGTGGAACTGGTCGAGCAAAGCTTCCCACGCGGTTTCGTCTTGGGTGATGGCCAGCACCTCGTCGAGCGATAACGCCCACAGCGGGCTGCCCAAGGCTGCACGCACCCAGCGGGTTTGGCGCGGTGACGCCACAGCGCGCAACAAGCGCCACAGGTCCAAGGCCTCGGGGCTTTCAAACACACTGGCATGGTCCGACAGGTACACGCTGGCCACAGCGCGCTGGCGCAAGGCCTCACGCACGGCGTCGGCCTGTGACTGGCTGCGCACCAGCACCGCCATGTCGCCCGGCGTGGCCACGCGCTGGTTGAGCAGCAGCGCCATCTGATCGGCAAACACCGCCGCCATGTGGTGCAGGTGGTCGCCGGCTTTGACCACCGGCTCGTCACCTTGCAACTGCCACACGGTGAGGCCGGGTTGCACGTGACCGTTGCCCAGCGGCAGTGCGGCCACGTCACCCTCGGGCGTGACCTCGACAAACGCGATGTCGCTGGCCCCTGCGTTGCTGCTGGCGTGCTCCGGCGAAAACGGCGCATCGATTTGTGTGAACACATGGTTGATGGCACGCACCAGACCTGCGCTGGAGCGGCGGTTGCCACTCAGGGTGTGCAGGGCGTGCGGGTTGTGTGCCAGGGCTTGGCCACGGGCTTGCAAATAGGTGCTGAGGTCGGCGCCGCGAAAACTGTAGATGGCCTGCTTGGGGTCGCCAATCATCACCAGGGCGTTATCGGCTGTGACAGTTGCAAGGTCGTAAATACGGTGCAGGCTGCCGTACTGCCAAGGGTCGGTGTCTTGGAATTCGTCCACCAAAGCCACCGGGTATTGCTGACGAATGGCCTCGGCCAAACGGCCGTCTTCGGCCATCACGGCGCGGTAGAGGTTTTGCAGCAGGTCCGAAAAGTCAAACGCCGCGCGCTGTGTTTTGGCGGCTTGGTAGGCCAAACCCACGGCGTGTGCCGCATGCTGGGTGATGCGTGCCGCGGTGTCGGGTGCCTCGGCAACCACCGTCATATGCGCCTCGAGCGCGGCAAAAAATGCAAAGCGCTCGGGCTCGGGCCAAGCTTTGTCGTGCAAAGCGGTGAGGGTGAAACGCGCCAGGGTGTCGGGCTTGAGTGGGGCGGCGTGCTCAACCCAGGCTTGCAGACCTTCCAGCCACTTGGCGTAATTTTTTTCAGAGGCCCCTTTGAGGCGCTTGGCTTGCAGGGCTTGCAGCACCTCGGGGGTCCAGGCTTGGCGTGCAGCCTGTGCGGTGGTGTGGCACTGCGTGCGCCATTGCATGTGGGCGGCGATGGCTTGGCTGGGCGTGAACGCGGGGTCTTGGGGCGCACGGGGTGTGCGGTCTTGTTCACGCCACAGCAGTTGCAGTTTGCTCAGCAAGTCGTCGGGCGAGCGCCCGATGCTCGGCTGCACCTGTTGCAGCACCTCGGCGGCTTGGGGGTAAAACCAAGTGCGCCAATAGTCTTGCACCAACTGGCGTTGCAGGGCTTGCGCGTTGTCCAAGCGGGTTTGTTCAAACAGGTGGCGGCTGTCGAGCGCGTGTTGGCTCAGCATGCGACGCGACCAGCCGTGGATGGTGTAGATCGCGGCGTCGTCCATCCAGTCGGCCGCAGCACTCAACTGCAAGGCGCAGCGCGGCCACAGCGCTTCGTCATAACTGTCGCGCAGGTCGGTCAAAAAGGTGTCGGCCTCAAAGCCTTGCGGCAGCGGGCGCTGTTGCGCACTGCTGTCAAACAGCACGGCCGCGTCATGCAAGCGTTGGCGAATGCGCTCACGCAATTCGGCGGTGGCCGCTTCGGTGAAGGTCATCACCAAGATCTGCGGTGGCAACAAGCCAGCCTGGGGCTCGCCATCCGCGCCTTGACGGCCATGGCCCAGCACCAGGCGCAGGTAGAGCGCGGCCAGCGTCCAGGTTTTGCCCGTGCCGGCGCTGGCTTCAATCACCTGGCGCCCACTCAGGGGCAGGGTGAGCGGCTGCAACTCGGTCATGGCGTGTCCTCGCTGTGCGCGGCATCGCCGCTGGGCAGCAACACCGCCGCATCAACCATGGGACCATACAAGCGCTCTGCCCAGTCGGGCAGGTGGGGGGCCAGATCGTCGAAGCTGTTAAACACCCGCTGCAAGGTGGTGGACTCGGGGAATTCGCCGCTTTGCATGTGCCCGCCTTCAAACTTGCTGCGCGCCGCTTGCAAGGGCAGGGGGTCTTGGCTGCGTTGGGCATTGAGCCAGGCACACGCGGTTTTGCGCGCCACGGGCAAGGGCGCTTGCCAGGCCTGTGCGTAGGCATCCACCAAGTGGTGCAACTGTGCTTTGGCGTTGTCGGCTGAGAGGGGGTTGAACTGCACCCAGCCGTCCAAGCCCACTTGCGCGCTGGTGGTGGGTGTGCCACTGGCACAGGCCACGAGGTGTTGCAGCCACACCTCGGTGAGGGTTTCGGCACGTGGGCGCTGGCTGTCGGTTTTTCGCTTGCCTTGCAGCACCGAGCCGGGTCGCACATCCACTTGCAACCAGGCGTTGCGCTGTGCATTGGTTTTCCAAAGCTGGGGCTCGGGCTGCCACTCGGCGTGCAGGTGCATGTCCCCTGAAGCCAGCGTGAATGACAGGTCCAGCGACTGCGCGGGCAGGTCGTGCGGCCAGTCGGCCAAGCGGGGTGTCAAGCGTGCCCACAAGGCTTCGCGCTGTTGGCGCAGCAGCGCTTGTTGCGCTTGGCCGAAACCCGCCAGCGCCAAGCGGCCACTGCCATGCAATTGCTGCAAGGCACGCTCGGGGTCCGGGGCGCGGGCCAGGGTTTGGCTGAACAAGTAGGTGTCCAGGCCATCCAGTGCAAACGGCTCTTCTTCGGGGGCGGCTTCGTCGGGCGTGTCCAACTGCACCCGCAGGCGTTCGCGCACGAACACGTCTACGGGTTGGCGCAGCAGGCGAGCGAGTTGGCGCAGGCTGATGTCGGTGGGTAGCGCGGTTGCGGCTGGCGCAGGGCGCGCTGTCGAGGCCGTCGCGAGGGTCTGTGTTGCCAGCACGTGCGAAGGTGAGTTGGCAAGCGCGGCTGCATCGGGGCTGTGCGCCTGCTGCCAATCGGTGGCGTAGGTGACCCAGCCGCTGTCGGCTTGAAAGTAGCTGGGTGAAAACGCGTGCAGCGGTTGCAAGGGCGCTTCAAACGCGGCGCGTGTGGGCTTGGCGGAGGTCGAGGAGGGTGAGAGGGTGGAGGATGAGACGGTGTCCGCTTCCAAAGTCCAACTCGCGTTGAGGTAGTCCATGAGCTGTGCCACCAGCACCGACGGGGGTTGGTCTTGGTGGTCGGTGGCGCGTTGGCCTTGCCAACTGATGTAGAGGCGCTGGCGCGCAGACAGCAGAGCCTCTAAAAACAAATAACGGTCGTCTTCGCGGCGTGAGCGGTCGCCTGCGCGCCACAGCTGTGCCTGGCCCATCAGGTCGAAGTCACGCGGGGTTTGGCTGCGTGGGTAGTCGCCATCGTTCATGCCCAGCAAACACACCACCTGAAACGGGATGGAGCGCATGGGCATGAGCGTGGCGAACTGCACGCCACCGCCAAAGAAGCGTCGGTGCATGGCGGGTTGCTGCAACTGGCCCAACCAGTGTTCGCGCACCACCACCAAGGGCAGGGGCGCGTCCAAGCGTGCCAGTTGGCATTCGGCCAGCCAGGTTTCCAGCGGTGCCATCACGCGTTCCATCAAGCGCACCTCGGCATCGGTGCTGGCCTTGAAAAACTGCGCCACCAGGGTTTGCAGCAGCGTCACCCATTGCTCGGGCGTGTGCGCCTGGCGCAGCTGGTTCAAGGCCCATTCGATGCCGCGCAACCATTGCAGCAGACCATCCACCACACGCGTGTCCAGGCCACCCACGCCAGCCATCGGCCAAGTGTCTTGCCAGGCGGGCGTGTGCGCCGCGTGGGCATCGGGCGTACCCATGGCGTAGCCCAGCAACAAGCGCTGCACACCAAACAACCAGCTGTTTTGCGCCGCATCTGCCAAGTCGGCATCCATGCCCCAGGTCTGGCGGTGTGGCGCGTCCAGGCCCCAGCGCACCCCGGCCTGTTGCAGCCAGTCGTCGAGTTGCGCCACATCGGCTTCGTCCAGGCCAAAACGCGCGCGCACGGCGGCCACTTCAAACAGGCTCATCCACTCGACGCGGGTGATGCGCAATTGCGGCAGTTGCAGCAACACATCGAGTGCTTGCACCAGCGGTTCGGTGCGCGGCGTGGTGTCGGCCACGGAATAGGGAATGTGGCGTGGTGTGTGCGCCGCAAAGCGCCCAAACACCGCGTGGATGTGGGGTGCAAACGCGGCCATGTCGGGCACCATCACCATGATGTCGCCCGGTTGCAACTGCGGCTGCGCATCGAGCCAGGCCAAGATGCGGTCGTGCAGCACCTCGACCTCGCGTTGTGCCGAATGGGTTTGCACAAACGTCACGCTCTGGTCGCCGGGCGGCAGTGGTTCAGGCGTGGTGGGCGCAGGGTTGAGGTTGAGCAGGTCGGACTGCAAGCGCTCCAACACGGTGGCGGGGCGCTGCTGTTCGTGGGCCGTGGTGACCGGGTCGACAAATACATCGATGCGCTGAAACTGGTGGCGGTAACGCGCCACATCGTCAAAGCCATCGAGCAGGTGCAGGTAGTCGCGCCCGTGCTTGCCCCAAGCGGCGAGCAAGGGGTTGCTGTCGGTGTGCAACTGGTATTGCTCGGCTGGCGTGAAGCTGTCGCTGGGCAAGGGCAGGTGGGGTTTGTGTGCTTGTCTGTGCTGGCTCCAAGTTGCCAAAGGCCGACGGCTTTCCACCACATGGCCCCAAAAATATTGACACGGGTTTTGCACCAGCATCAACACCTGACACACCCGGCCCAAGGCCGCCAGGGCCTGCACGGTTTGCATGGGCAATGAGGTGACGCCAAACACCACCAGGCGCTGCGGCACACCGGCCGGGCGCACGCCGTCGGGCAGTTGTTGCAGCGCTTTGACAAACGCCTCATGTACGTCGGCACGCGAGCGAAAGCGCAGGTCTGCGGGGGTGTCTTGGGCCAGGTCTTGCAGCAAATCGCGCCACAGCGCAGGCTGCCACTGCTGTGCGTCGGGCACGGCGATGGGGGTGCCGTGGGCGGTGTTCAAACGGTCGCGTGTGGCGGCCCAGTCGTCGAGCCAGTCGGCGCGGTAGTTTTGGTAGCCGTCCAGCACATCGGCCAGTTGCAGCGCCAGTTGGTAGGCGCGGCGGCCATAGGGCGCTTCTTGGGGAGCTTCTTGCGCGTCGTTGTGTGTGGGCTGTCCCAGGTACTGGGCCAACGGCTCGAACACGGGTTGCGTCAACAAGGCGGGCAAGCGGCGCATCAAACGCCACACCAGGGGTGACTTGTCGAGCGGCATGTGTGCGGGCACCACGTCTTGGCCCAACACTGCACGGTAGATCTGCCACAGCTGGGCCGAGGGCAACTCAATCTGTGTGGCGGCACAAATGCCCAAGGCGTTGTCGCGCGCCAGGGCCAGCTCCAGCCAGTGCTTCATGCCGTTGCTTTGCACCAGCAACACCTCGGGCGCGAGCGGCGGCAAGGGGTTGTTCTGGATGAACTGCACCATCACATCGCGCAGGCCTTCCAACTGGTTGCTGTGCAGCACCATGAAGCCGGTGGGGTGGGGCATGGCGTGTTTATTTCTTTCCGTAGGTGGCATCGTGATCGGGCTGGATCAAGAGTACCCGCAGAAAATTGCCGTCACGAAAGCCGACGCCTCGGGTCGACTTGCTGACCCGAAAGGTTTAGAGCGTGTCAAGTGGAACGTGCTTTGCGTTTGACGACATGGGGTTTCACGCTGGGCAATTGATCGGGGTTTGACGCTTTGGGGGCATTCTTTTTGGCCCAAACCAAGGCCTTGGTCACACTTTCTTTGGTGGTGGGCTCGTGCAGCCATCGTTCGTTGTCCGGCACGATGGTGACCGTGCGAATAACCCAGACACCTTGCTCGGGGCTTTCCACCAACACCTTGCGCCCGGCGTATTCCTTGCCTAGCGATATTTGGCCGCTGGTGCCAATGGATTTGATGATTTGCTGTTCAGCGACTGAGTTTTCCATGTTTGAACTCCTGGGCATGCATTCATGCCGCATGAATCATTTTATACGCCTCTAAATCGTTCCACACGTCTTGCCGCTCAATCCTGCCGTCGACCACCTCGAAGCGGTCGATGAAGCGAATGCCTTCAAAGGTGTCGCCGTTGTGGAACACGCCGCTCAAGCAGCCGCTGGCGTACACCACCGCACCGTCGCCGCGCCACGACTCGTCGAGGTGTTCAACGGTTTTGGTGATCGATTGGTAGCGCGGGCGTGACCACGCGACCAACTCTTGCAAGGTGTGCATCTGCACCTTGTCGGGAAACGTCATGGCAAAGTTGGCGCTCAGGTGGGTGGCGGCCAAGTCCAAGTTGCGCTCGCCCAGGGCATTCAAAAACGCCATCACCACCTCGCTGGCCACAGGGCGTGCTGCACCCCCGCCGGTGAACACCTTGCCGTCGCGCTGGTAGGTGCTGACCTCTTGAATGAACACGGTGGTGCCTGCGTCCGCTGCGGCAATCACCGAACGCGCGGTCACAGCTAAGCGTTGCACCAAACGGTGTTGCACCTCAGGTGCGTAGCCGGGCAGCAGGGTGACAGAGATGACGGGCATGAAGGCTCCTTGAAAGGCGAGTGCGAAGTGCGAAGTGCGAAAAGTGTCGCATGAATGACCTGCTCAAAAGCCCAGAGGGTGCGAGCATCCTTTTAAGGAGTGAACCTGCCATGCATGCATTGAACCGATCCGCCACCGGCGTGTACCTGATCACCGTGACCCCCTTCACCGACAGCGGTGAGCTGGACTTGGTCAGCACCGACCGCATGGTGGACTTTTTGTTGGAAACAGGTGTGACGGGCCTGACGGTGTTGGGCATCATGGGCGAAGCGCCCAAGCTCACGGCGCAAGAGTCGCGCATCTTCGTCAAGCAGGTTTTGGCCCGTGTGGCAGGGCGTGTGCCCGTGGTGGTGGGCGCATCGGCTGCCGGTTTTGCGCCCATGCGTGAACTGACCGAAAGCGTGATGGACATGGGCGCAGCAGGCGTTATGGTGGCGCCACCCGGCACGGTCAAAACCAACGAGCAGATCGTGGCGTACTTCGACATGGTCAACGAAACCTTAGGCTCCAAGGTGCCTTGGGTGCTGCAAGACCACCCGGTAGCCACGGGCGTGCAAATGTCGCCCGATGTGATTTTGAAAATCCTCAAGAACTCGCCCCAGTGCGTGATGCTCAAACACGAAGACTGCCCCGGCTTGGCCAAGCTCTCGGCCATCCGTGCGGCGAGTGATCGGGGTGAGCTGGAGCGCGTGTCCATCCTCACCGGCAATGGCGGCGGCTTGTTCTTGCCCGAAGAGCTCACGCGCGGTGCCGATGGCGCGATGACCGGCTTTGCCTATCCCGAGATGATGGTGGATGTGTGTCGTGCGCACGCCAGCGGCGATGTGGAGCGCGCACACGACCTCTTTGACGCCTATCTGCCACTGGCCCGCTACGAGCAACAAGCGGGTGTGGGCCTGGCGGTGCGCAAACACATCTTTGCGCAGCGCGGCATCATTGCCTCAGCGGCGGTGCGCAAGCCTGGGCCCAAACTCTCTGCGGCCGATGTGGCCGATATTGCGCGCTTGACTGAGCGGCAACAACGTCGTCTCGCGACGCTCTGATCACTCCGACTTGATGCCCGCCGCCTTGATGATGGCCGCATTGGCGACCATCTCTTCGCGGATCATGGCGTCAAACTGCTCGGGGCTCATGGGCAAAGGCTCGGCGCCCAGGCTGGCCAAACGCTCTTTGACTTCGTTGGACTGCAAGGCTTTGAGCGACAGCTGGTTGAGCCGTTGCACCACATCACGCGGTGTTTTGGCGGGCACCAACATGCCGGTCCAGAACAGATAGTCGGCCTTGGCCACACCTGACTCGGCCAGCGTGGGCACATCGGGCAACTGGGCTGAGCGCTTGGGCGTGCCTACTGCCAAGGCTTGCAATTTGCCGGCTTTGATCATGGGCAGCGCCGACACCAAGGGCGCAAAGAAGTAGTCCACGCGCCCGGTCATGGTTTCGGTGATGGCTTCGGGCGAGCCTTTGTAGGGCACGTGCACGGCGTCAATGCCGGTGGCCAACTTGAACTTTTCAGCGCTCATGTAGGTGGCGCTGCCCAAGCCCACCGAGGCGTAGTTGAGTTGGCCGGGTTTGTCTTTGGCAGCGTTGATCACGTCTTGCACGCTCTTGTAGCCCTTGGCGGGCGAGACCACCATCACATTGGGCACGATGGCCAGGGGGGTGATGGCCGAGAAATCTTTCAAGGGGTCGTACGTCACCTTGTTGATCAAGGGCAGCACCGTGTGCGCACTGGTGTAGACCAGCACCGTGTGGCCATCGGCAGGTGCGCCTAGCAGCGCTTGAATGCCCAGGGTGCCAGCCGCACCGGCTTTGTTTTCCACCACCACCGACACGCCCAACTCGGTTTGCAACCGTTCGGCCACCGAGCGCGCCACGATGTCTGAGGCACTGCCTGCCGTGGCGCCTGAGATGAGTTTGATGGGACGACTGGGGTAGGCCTGTGCCTGTGCCCCAAGAGGCGCCAAACAGGCCGCGCTCAACACCGCCAATGCGGCGCGTCGCGTGGTCGATGCGTGGGCCCCCAAGGGGCGCTGCAAGGCAGTGGACTTCAACGAGGTCTTGGCTGTGGGCATGGTGGCTCCTGATGTGTGTGGGTTTGTGATGTGTGTGCGTGGCTCAAATGCGTGGCATGCCCAGTTGCTCGGCCATCCAATCGGCCGTGCGGTGGCGGTAGCGGTAGGGGCGGTTGTTGGCGATGTGGTTGCCGTCTTCGACGATCAGCAACTCCACCGGCCCCGAGGCTTCTTGCGCCATGCGCTGCGTGTCTTGCCAAGGGATGATGCGGTCCAACTTGCCGGTCACCAAAAACAGCGGGCATTCAATCTGCTGGGCCACGCCGTTTTTCATGGTCAAGTTGCGGCTGTATTCCTTCGCCTCAGCCTGCGTGGCCAAGTGGCTGCGCACGCGAAAGGCTTCGCGGGTGAGGTCTGGCAAAGCATCCCAGGTGTCGCTGAAGTCATACGGACCGGCCAAGCCAATGCAGGCCTTGAGGCGTTTTTCAAACGCCGCTGCACGCGGTGCGTAATACCCGCCCAGGCTCACGCCCCACAGGCCAATGCGGGTGCTGTCCACCTCGGGGCAGGTGAGCACCCAGTCGACCATGGCTTTGACGGGCACCTCGTAGTCACCACGGATCGGGAAGTCGTATTCGGCCTCGCCTTGGCCAGGGCCGTCCACCATCAAGGTGGCGATGCCGCGCGCGAGAAACGGTTGCTCATAGGCTTCGAGTTCTTCTTTGGCCGAGTCCAGGCCCGGCACCATGATCAACACCGGTGGTTTGACGGCGCCCGCAGGCAACCTCAAGAAGCCCGCCAAATGGCCGGTCTCATACGGAATCTCCACGCGCTTAGCGGGTGGACGCATGTGCGGCAGCGCCAACTGCTTGCAGGCCACGGCCTTCATGTGGGCGGCGCGCATTTCGTCAATGTCATGCACCGACACAAACTTGGCAAAGTGGTAGTAGACCGCGGCACGCGACAGGTGTTCGCTGGCGCTGAGTTTGTAGCCATCGGCCAACGCCTCGTGGCCCAGAGCTTCGTGCACTTCGGCGCGTTTGCACCAGGCGCTGGTCCAGTCTTCCCAGCGCTCAATGCCACGGGTGACTTCTTGAAAGTCGGTCAGCAACACGCCGTTCGACACAAACCGGGGGGCCCAATGTGAAATGGCCGATTCAACGCGGGGATCTTTGCTCATGGTGCCTCTGTAAAAAGTAGGTGTGATGAAAGAAAAAACTCAAATACCCAAGCCCGCCAGCATGGCGCGTGGGTAACGCTCGCCAGCCCGCGACTCGGGGGTGAAGATGGCTTCCAACTCTGCGCTGTCGTCGGCGCTCAAGGTGAAGCCCGCCGCAGCCACGCTTTGTTCCAAGTACGTCACGCGCTGAGTGCCGGTGATGGGCACGATGTCGTCACCTTGCGCCACTGTCCAGGCCATGGCCAGTTGCGCGGTGGTCAGCCCCAAGCGGTCGGCAATGGTTTGCATGCGCGCCACCAGCGTGAGGTTGTGGGCCAGGTTGTCGCCATGAAAGCGCGGGTGAATGCGGCGTCGGTCTTTGGGGTCTAAGTCGTCAAAGCTTTGGATGCCGCCTGTCAACAAACCACGCCCCAAAGGCGAGTACCCCACAAACGCGATATTGAGTTGGCGGCACAGCTCAATCATCTCGATCTCGGTGTCGCGATACCACAGCGAGAACTCGGTTTGCAGCGCGGTCATGGGGTGCACACGGTGGGCGCGCTGGAGGGTGTCCACGCCTGCTTCGCAGATCCCTAAGTAGCGCACCTTGCCTTGCTCGACCAAGCGCGACATGGCGCCTACGGTGTCTTCAATCGGTGTGTTGGGGTCCACGCGGTGCAGGTAGTACAGGTCAATACAGTCGGTACCCAGTCGCTTCAAGCTGGCTTCGCAGCATGACGCCACGTATTCGGGGCGGGCGTTGGTGGCTTTGCTGCCGTCGGGCAGGGTGATGTTGCCAAACTTGCTGGCCACCACGGCTTGGTGGCGTTGGGCGCCCAAGGCCTGGCGCAGCCATTCTTCGTGCAGCCCATCCCAGTAGGCGTCAGAGCTGTCGAAGAAATTCATGCCTAGCTCCAGCGCCCGATGGACCAGTTGCTTGAATTCGTTCAGGCCGTGTTCGCTGAAGTCTTGAAAGCCCATGCTGTGGCCTAAGCCCATGGCCGAAACCTCTAGGCTGGATGCACCGAGGCGTTTGCGTTTCATCGCTTGGTCTCCCTTGTTGTGGGCGCAGTGTAGGGAAAATCAAGCATGTCGAATAATAATTGTTGCTTGGGTTACGATAACCAAATCGCATAGTCAACAGTGCTTCTGCCACTGCGCCATGCCTACCCATCCTGATGCCTCATGAACCTGCAACAACTGCGTTACCTGACGGAAATCGTTGAGCAAGACCTCAACCTGACCAAGGCGGCGCAATCGCTGCACACCTCGCAGCCCGGGGTGAGTCGGCAAATTCGTTTGTTAGAAGAAGAGCTGGGCGTAGACCTGTTGGTGCGCCAAGGCAATCGCATTGCTGCGCTCACTGAGCCGGGGCGCAGTGCGCTCGAGATTGCGCGTCGCGTCTTGCGTGACATCGACAACCTGCGCAGTGTGGGCGCGGATGCTGCCAACGAAACCCAGGGCAACCTGGTGATCGCCACCACCCACGCGCATGCGCGCTATTTGCTGATTCCGGTGGTGCGACGCTTCCAACTCAAATACCCCGAGGTGCGTTTGAGTTTGCGCCAAGGCAACCCCGACCAAATCGTGCAATGGGTCAGTGCCGGTGAGGCTGACATGGGCGTGTGCACCGCACCGACCATCGCAACGCCCGAGTTGGCGCGCTTGCCTTGGTACCAAATCAGCCGTTGCGTGTTGGTGCCCGAGCGCCACCCTTTGCTGCAAAAAAAACGCATCAGCTTGAAGGACTTGTCGCATTACCCCATGATCAACCTCGACAAATCGTTTGCCGGTGGCGTGGCGGTGATGAGTGCGTTCGACGCCCAAAAAATTCAACCCAACGTGGTGCTCAGCGCCACCGATGCCGATGTGATCAAGGCCTTTGTGGCCTCGGGCATGGGCATTGCCACCTTGCCCGAGATTGCCTTTGATGCCAAGCGCGATACGGGGCTCCAAAGTATTCAAGCTCGCCACTTGTTTTCCCCGTCCGCCAGTTATGTGTGGTTGCATCGCCAGCAACACCTGCGTGGCTTCACGTCCGAATTCATCCGTATGCTGTGTGCCGATTGGACAAGGCCTAAGATCGACCTTGCGCTTCGCACCCCTGACTCAAGCTCCACACCATGACCCCTCACGACATCGACCAACGGCTGACCGATTTGGAAATCAAGGCCAGCTTCACCGAAGACCTGGTGGAGCAGCTCAACCAAGTGATTTACCAGCAGCAGCAACACATCGATGCTTTGTTACGCGAGGTGTCGCAGTTGCGTCAACAGATGCCAGAGGGCGGGGGCGGGCAGTCGCGCAATTTGCGAGACGAATTGCCTCCGCATTACTGAATGCATTGGCCCCGGGCGACTCAGTCTTGGCGTGTGTACTTGAGTTGCGATAAATCGAAGCCCTGCGTCTTGGCGCTCAGCAGCGCAGCGTCCATCAACTCAGGTTGTAACGTGGGTGTGCGCGACAACACCCACAGGTATTTGCGGTTGGGGTTGCCCACCACGGCCCAGCGGTACTCAGGGTCTAAGGCAATCACCCAATAGTCCGCGCGAAACGGCCAGAAGAATGACACCTTGAGCTGGGCATTGCCTGTTCCTTCGACCACCGTGGCTTTGCCTTGGGCTTGGGTGGAACCGTCGGCGGTGTCGCAGCGGTTGGTCACGGCCACACTGCCATCGGTGTTGCGGGCGTATTCGGCGGTGGTGTTGCCAACGCACTTGCGCTGAAAGAACATGGGAAAGCTGGCAATCTCAAACCACTTGCCCACATAGCGTGCCAAGTCCACCTGCGCCACGCTGCTGACAGGGGCCTCGGCGTGGCTGCTCAGGCACCACATGGCGCATGTCAAAACAAGAAGAAAGCGTGATCTAAAGAGCATGGCAATTGTGTAAAGTGCTGTGTTATGAAAAAACATCTTACACACCCCCTCCGTTCCTTGGCTCTGGCGCTTTCGCTGGGCGTCTTGGCGTGTACCAGTGTCTTGGCCCAAACCGCTGCGTTTCCGAACAAGCCGCTCAAAATTTTGGTGCCCAATGCTGCGGGTGGTGCCGCTGACATCACGGCACGTACCGTGGCCCAAAAACTCTCTGAGGCTTTGGGCCAACCGGTGGTGATTGAAAACAAACCCAGTGCGGGCGGCATCGTGGCGGGCGAGCAGGTGGCACGTTCGGAGCCCGATGGTCACACCCTGTTGCTGATCTCCAGCGGCACGGCGGTCAGTGCTTCGTTGTTCAAGAGCTTGCCGTTTGACACCATCAAAGACTTCACACCCGTCTCCAAGCTGGCCTCGTTCGACTTGGTGATTGCCGTGGCTGAAGGCAGCCGCTTCAAAACCTTTGCCGACTTGCTGGCCTATGCCAAAGCCAACCCTGGCAAGCTCAACATTGGCACGCCGCAAATTGGCACCACGCAGCAACTGGCCGCAGAGTTGTTCTTGTCGGCATCGGGTTTGCAGGCGCAGATCGTGCCCTTCAACGGCACGCCGCCTGTGATCACAGCCTTGCGTGGTGGCAACTTGGACGCCATGCTTGAAATCTTGGGCCCAGTGATGCCTCAAATCAAGTCCAACGCCTTGCGTCCTTTGGCGGTGTTGGGGGACAAGCGTTCGCCCAACCTGCCCGATGTGCCAGCGGTGCACGAGTCAGGCGGCAGTTTGGCCAAGTTCCAGGCTGCTTCTTGGAATGGCCTGGCTGTGCCCGCTCGCACACCACGTGAGGTGGTGATGCGTTTGAACCGCGAAATTCAAACCATCCTCCAAATGCCCGATGTGAAAAAGCGCTTGAGCGATGTGAACGTCAACGTCCAAGGCGGTACGCCCGAGCAAGCTGCGGAGCTGTTGGCGTCAGACATTCACCGCTGGCATGACGTGATTGTCAAAGCCAAAATCGACAAGCAATGACATCGCGCATTGCCTTGATCCACGCCACGGCCTTGGCGATGGAGCCGATTCAACACGCCTTTCAACGCCTGTGGCCCCAAGCCCAATGCATGAACGTACTCGACGACAGCCTGTCGCGTGACTTGGCCCAGACGGGTAGCCTCACACCCGCCATGGTGCAGCGTTTTGTGGACCTGGCGCATTACGTGCAGGGCACCGGTTGCACCGGCGTGCTGTTCACCTGTTCGGCCTTTGGCCCGGCCATTGAGGCCGCAGCCCAAGCCACCGGACTGCCCACCTTGAAACCCAACGAAGCCATGTTTGAGCAAGCGCTGCAAACGCCTGCGGCCCATGGCCGTTTGTCGCTGGGTCTGGTGGCTACCTTTGAAGCCTCGCTGGCTTCGATGGGGCAAGAGCTCCATGCCATGGCCCAAGCGCGTGGTCAGGCGATTGATTTGCACACCGTGTTTGTGCCCGAAGCCATGGCCGATTTGGCTGCGGGCCAAGCCGAGTTACACCACCAAAAAATTGCCAAGTCCTTGGCCCAGTTGCCGCGTTGTGACGTGGTGATGTTGGCCCAGTTCTCCATGGCAGCCGCCCAACCGTTGGCGCAGCGTCACAGCGCTGTGCCCGTGTTGTCCAGTCCCGATTGCGCCGTCTTGGCGCTGCAACTTGCGATGCACCATGTCTGATATTCGAGTCTCCGTTGCGCAGCTGTCGCGCTACATCACCACCGCCATGCAAGCCCTGGGGCTCCCCGATGCCGATGCCGCCACGGTGGGCCGCCTGATGGCGCAAGCCGATCTGCAAGGGTCTGACGGCCACGGCGTGATTCGTCTGCCGCAGTACAGCCGCCGCATCTTGGCAGGTGGCGTCAATGTCAAACCCAACATCCGCGTGGTGCAAGAGCGCGCCGCCATGGCCTTGATCGATGGCGACAACGGCATGGGGCACTTGGTGATGCAGCAAGCCACCGAACTGGCGATTCAAAAAGCCCGCACCTGCGGCATTGCCTGGGTGGGCAGCCGCTTCAGCAACCACGCAGGCCCTGCCTCGTTGTACGCGCGCATGCCGCTGGCGCATGACATGTTGGGCTTGTACTTTGCAGTCGGCAATGCCAACCACTTGCCACCTTGGGGTGGCTTGGACATGTTGTTGTCGACCAACCCGATCGCGGTTGCAATTCCAACGGCAGAAGAAGCACCCATCGTGCTGGACATGGCCACCACCGTGGCGGCTTATGGCAAGGTCAAAGCCAAAGCGCAGCGCGGCGAAATGATGCCCGAGGGCTGGATGATCGACCGCCAAGGCCAACCGCTGCTCGACCCCAAGCGCAGCGAAGAAGGCTTCTTGATGCCCATCGGTGGCTACAAAGGCTACGGGCTGTCTTTGGTGGTGGGCATCTTGGCGGGCACCTTGAATGGTGCGGCCATGGGCCGCTCGGTGATTGACTTCAACCACGACGACCACAGCGTGACCAACACCGGCCAAGCCATCGCGGTGATTGACCCGGCGGCCTTTGGCGATGTGGGTGAATTCAAAGCCCGTGTGGACCAACTGGTGCGCGAGTTGCGCGGCAGCGAACGCATGCCCGGCGTGGAGCGCATTTGGTTGCCTGGTGAACAAAGTGAAGCCAAACGCACCGCGTATGAACGCGACGGCATTCCCATTGCCCCCGCGCTGTTGACACAACTCAACACCGTGTCAGCGCAACTCAACGTGCCAGCCTTGCTGGACACAGCCGTTTAAATCAACATACAAAAAAATACAACAGGAGACAGCCATGCAACGACGTGTGTTCCTTCAACAAGGCTTGGCCCAAGCCAGTGCGGTCAGTGCCATGGGGCTGAGTGCGGGGGGTAGTTGGGCGCAAGCGGGTTACCCGAACAAGCCCATTCGCATGGTGGTTCCGTTGGCGGCAGGCAGCGCGGTCGACAACGCGGCGCGCATCGTGATGCAAAAAGCCTCGGTCGGTTTAGCCACCGGGATCGCCATTGAAAACCAAGCGGGTGCCTCGGGCGTGATTGGTACCGACCGGGTGGCCAAGTCGGCCCCCGATGGGTACACCCTGGGGGGCTTCAACGACAGCATCATGACCATGCTGCCCAACTTGAATGCCAAGTTGCCTTGGGACATCGTGCGTGACTTTGAGCCCGTGTCGTTGGTGGCCACGGTCGAGTGGGGCCTGGTGGTGCCGGCTGACTCAGCTTGGCACACCGTGGCCGATGTGATCGCAGCGGCGCGTAAAACGCCGGGCAAGATCAACTACGGTTCGGGCGGCAATGGCAGCCCACAGCACATGGCCATGGCCTTGTTTGCGTCGCAAGCCGGTTTGCAACTCACCCACGTGCCTTACAAGGGCGCGACACAAGCCGCCGTGGGTTTGGCCGGGCGCGAGGTGGACGCAGAGTTTCAAGGCATTGCCACCGTCAATGCTTTGGTGAAGGCGGGCAAGCTGCGTTTGTTGGCGGTGAGCACGCCCAAGCGCTTGTCGCAGTTTCCCGAGGTGCCCACGGTGGCGGAGTCTGGCTTGCCGGGCTTTGAGTTCAACTCGTGGTTTGCCATCATGGCGCCCGCAGGAACGCCCAAAGCCATTGTGCAAAGGGTTCAGTCGGAGGTGGTCAAAGCCTTGGGTGACGCTGGTGTGCGCGAGCAACTCATGGCGCAAGGCTTAACGCCGCGAGGCAGCAGCCCCGAAGAGTTGGCCACTGCCCTGCGCGCGCAATTGGCGCGCTATGAAGCCTTGATTCGGCAGGCGGGCATCACGGCGGATTGACAGCCAACCCCTGAAAATCAAAACGGCAGATTGAGGGATGTCCAGATTCGTGTTCTGACCAACGAGCCGTCCAAGTCTTTGCCCGTTTCGATGTTGGCACTTGGGTTGTTGCCGATTCGTCGGGCCCAAATGAGTTTCAAAGCAGCGCCATTGGCCAATTGCCATGCGGCGGAAAACCCGGCCCCTTTGAGAGCGTACTGATTGAGCGCCGTCACATCTTGCAGGTTCTTGGCTGGGTACATGACCACATGGCCGATGTCGTAAAACCCAGCCAACATGAGCCGAGCGTCGGGTTGCCAGCGCAACTCGATATTGCCCATCACGCCCTTGCCGCCACCCGCTTCGCTGCTGGGGTAGGCACGCACGCCAGAACTTCCGCCAAGGTAGAACTTCTCCGACGAGTCGAGGTTTTTGCCTGCCCGTGACACTTGGCCGGACAGCGAGCCGTACAAAGACCAGTCAGAAGTCAAGAACTGTTGTCGACTCAGCGCGTAACGAATCTTTCGATAAGCGCCAGCTGTTTGAGTGGTCACCGCAATCTCAGGTGCATTGGGCGACTGATCCAAATTCAAGAAACCATTGACGAAGGTCAAGCTGCCGGTGTTGGCGCCGCCACCGGCCCAGTCGTCAAAGCTGTTGCCGTACACCCCCAAGGACTTGGGGCGGTTTGAGTAATTGCTTTTAATTTGCCCCTCGCTGTAGTTTTGAAACCGCTTCTCATCGATGGCAAAACTGACATAAATGTTTTGTGTGCGAGAGCGCAGCAATGGGTAGCTGACTTCAACGCCTGTGGTGTCTGCTGTTCCGGTGGGCGCCACCGTCTCTTGAAACTGCAACACGCTGTAGGAGAGATGGGATGCATTGGCACTGACCTTCAACCCATCGTTGCCCACAGGCACAGTCCAGCCCATGCGTGCATAGCGACTCGCTTTGGTTTCGATGAAGTTGGTATTGATCACATCGCCATCATTGATCACGCTGTTGAAATTCAAATTCAACAGCAACCGGTTGACGCCTGTCCCTCTTGAGCCGGTGTTGTCCGTGGTTGCATTGCCTTCAAAACGGGGCTTGGGCATGGCCTGGAGCACCAAGTCGGTTTCTGCCTGCGCTTGACCTTCTTTCAGGTTGCCATTGACGTAGACACCGGAAATATCATCGGCAATCAACAACGCCCGATCGACGGCCTTGGCGCTCAAATACTCGCCGCTGGCTTGATGGGCTTGAATGAGTGCTTTAAGACCCTCTGGGGTGGCGGGTTTGGGAACCTCGCCTTCAATCAGTACTTTTCCCAGCCGTGCCTGCACGACTTGGATGATGATCACCCCATCCTTGATATCTTGTTCCGGCAAGTAAACCTGAACCGTCCACCCCGCCTCACGAAACAACGCAGCCAGCTCGGCGATCAGGCTTTCAATGTCGCTGAAAGACAGTTCTCTGCCTTGGTAGCGCTCAAGCAGAGCACCGAGGGTGGCGTCATCCAGCAAGGTGTTGCCTTCGACCTGAAAGCGTTTGACAAAAATTTTCAAACCTGCGCTGGGTGTCGTGGCGATGGGCTTGGGCAACAGCGGTGCCATTTGCCGCGGCAACTTCAAGCTTTGATTGCGTTCGATTTGTTGTTGCAGCGAACCTGCATCGACATCGGCGGCATGCACGGCGCCAGATGAGAGTAGCGACAGAACCAGCCAGCTTGCCAGTGAAAGTGGATGCAGCGTACGACGAAGACAATCGTTGTGGGAAACGGTCATGGGTGTGAAGGAGTCAGGGTTTAGGGTTGAAGTGATTCTGAGACCACTACCACCGTGCGCTGATCGCCGATGCTGATCACCACTGTGATGGGCAGCATCGCCGCCGAATCGGCCGAGGTGACCAAGGCTTTTTGGCTGGCGTCGTAGCGGATCCACGCGGGCAAGGGTTGGTTGTTTGGCAAGGTCACATTCACGCTTGTGTTTTCACCAGAGGGTGTGGTGGCTGATGAGATCACCGCTTGTGGCAATGCAATCACCAAGGCTGTCGTCGTCACATTGGTCGATCCCTGGGGCAATATCACGGTGACCAAGCCAGCGGTTTGGGCCGTGGGCAGCGAGATGGTGTTGATGCGAATACCGGGGATGGCCTGGTTGGTCGAGGCTTCGCTCGCAGGCGCAGGCGCAGGCGCAGGCGCAGGTGCAGGTGCAGGTGCAGGCGCAGGCGCAGGCGCAGGTGCAGGTGCAGGTGCAGGTGCAGGTGCAGGTGCAGGTGCGGGTGCGGGTGCGGGTGCGGGTGCGGGTGCGGGTGCAGGTGGAGCGACAGTGGCGACTGGCAGACTCGGGGGCGGTGCCGCAGGGAAGCTCACCACCTCATCAGGAGAGGTCAGCTTGACCATGTTCATGGTGTTGCCACCATCTGACGCTTTGGGCACCGCATTCACGGCTTGCGTGATGACGTAATTGGCCATGTTGGCCACCCCAGCACCGGGACTGACCGCGATGGATTTGACGTAGTTATCGTCGTTGCGAGAGACATCTTTGTACGCCAGAGACAGCACGTCGATCTTTGGAATCGTCTCGCCATTTTGCAAACCGACCACGGTGAAATCTTTGGCGGCAATATCAGGCAGGTCGGTCTTGGCTTTGAACAATGTCTTGACGGCGATACCCAGGGGCGCTTTTTGGATGGTCGCCATTTGCGTACCACCCACCAAGGTGTAGTTGGGGTTGTCAAGGGTGAAGCTGGTGCTGGCGAATTGGTTGTAAACGCCCGCATTGGGACTGGCCACGGTGACGATACCTGCATTGATCGAGGGCGAAGCCTCGCTGCCAATCATGCCTGTCAATGCATAGAAGTTGCTGCTGTTGAGGGTGTTGTCAAAGCGGTTGTTGCCTTCGTATACCTTGGTCAAAGCCAAGTTCAAAGGGGCTGGCTTGACCTCTCCCACAGTGCCCGTGACGCTGTTGACAAAGGTGTAGCCGTACACGGGCTTGCCATCTTGTGTGGCCGTGAGCACCAAGCCCGTGACCTGCACATCTTTTTGAGCACCGACGTCTTTGGCCGTGGGCCCCGTGCCTGCGCTCACATACAAGCCGTTGGTCGGTTTGTTGAGCGTCAGCACATCTTCCGCCCCCGAGAGTTGTCGCACCCCGTTGACGTGAGCGTAGTTCCCATCCGTCAGATACGCATGGGTCGTACCGTCGTAGTTGCGCACCACCGTGCCCGTCAAGCTGGCCACAGCCACAGGGGCATAGGCGTAAAGCAAGCCATTGCCAGCGGGTACGTTTTGCAGCGTGTCACGACGCGCGTTGTAGTACACGTAGTTGTTGCTCAGTGTGTTGAGGCTGTCGCCAGAGGCGGCATCCACAAACGCGTTGGGGTTGGTGCTCCAGACTTGCCAGCGGTTCGCATTCGAGGTGCTCAGCGCGCTGGCACCGGCTTGGTTGATGAACCGTGAAGTCTCTAGCACCACGTCACCCCCTGTCGACGCCACGCTGCTGCCCAGTGCCACGGTGGTGGGTGCAGAGCTGATGAGCGTGATGTCCCCGGTGCTTTTGACGCCTGTGTACGTCACGCCACCGGTGGTGACACTGCCAATCGTCATGGGGGCGCTATTGTTCAGCTCAATCGCTGCCGTGCTGTTGGCCGCAGCCAAGCGTGACACGGTGTTGCTGGTGTTGCCCAACACCACTGCTCCTGAGCCTGTCAGTGCCAAGCCCGCTTGGCTGGCGTCTACCACGCCGCTGACGGTCAATTTCTGGCCCGACACATCCATGCGGCTGTCGGCGCTTAAAAGCACAGGCCCGGTCCAGCTGCTGTTGCCATGGGACGCACTCAAGGTGCCGCCTTGCAGTGTCAAGGGCTTGGCAGCCACCGTCACCGCTTGCAGATCCAGCACGGCGCCAGAGGCCACGCTGATGGGGGCGGTGTTGGCACCTAAACCCTGGTCGTTGGAGATCGCCAAAGTTCCGGCCTTGACCTGGGTGGAGCCTGAGAAGCTGTTGGCTTGGGTCAGCAACAAGGTGCCAGCCCCCTCTTTGAACAGATCCACCGAGCCCACCACGTGGCCTGTGACACTGCCAGTACTGGCAAGGTCAATGTGTGTGGGCGACTGCAACGTAACGCTGCCGCTGAATTGCAGGTCGTTCAAGGCTTTGATTGACACCGCAGACAGCGTCGATGCGTTGCCAATCAGGGTGGTGGTCGCCGTGTTGGTAAAGCTCGACAGTGCTTGGTTCGCACCCACTGAGTTTTGAAGATTCAATGTGCTGTTTGCGCCGCTTGCGTTGACTGTCAACGCGCGTGGCGTGCTGTCGCTGTTGAGCGTGCCATTGAAAGTGATCAGGCCGTCAGCGCCTGAGCGGGTGATTTGCGTATTGGCACCCAAGGTCACGGAGCCGTTGTAGCTTTGGTTGCCAGACGTGTTGATAGTTCCGCCATTGAGTGACAAGCCTGATGCGGTCAAACTCAAATCGTTCAAATCGTGGATGCCACCTGCGGCACTGGCCAGCAAAATTTGGCTGTTGGTTCCTGCTGCGGACACCGTCAACGAGCGCGGCGTGTTGTCGCTGTCAATGGCGCTGTTGGCGGTGATCACGGCGTTGGGGCCGCTGGCCGAGAGGGTGGTGTCAGCACCCAAGGTGACCGGTCCGGTGTAGGTCTGGTTACCCGTGGTGTGGACGCTGCTGCCGTTCAAGGCAATCGCGCTGGCGCTGGTGTTCAAGCTGGCCAGTACAGCGGTGTTGCCCACCGTGCTGCTGACCACCACGCGGCCACCGCTGCCCGTTGCACTGAGGTTCAAAGCCCGCGCCGTGCTGTCGCTGTCAATGGCGCTGTTGGTGGTGATCACCGCATTGGCACCGCTAGCCAACAGGGTGGTGTCGGCGCCCAAGGTGACGGGGCCACTGTAGGACTGGTTGCCTGTGGTGTTGACGCTGCTGCCGTTCAAGGCAATCGCGCTGGCGCTAACGTTGAGTGATGTCAGGGCGTTGGTGTTACCCACTGCGCCATTCAAGACCGTCGAGCCATTGGCCCCAGAGGCATTGACGGTGAGCGCCCGTGCGGTGCTGTCGCTGTTGATTGTGCTGCCGGTGTTAATCACCGCATTGGCAGCGCTGGCCAACAAGGTGGCATCGCTGCCCAGCGTCATGGCACCTGCATAGCTTTGATTGCCGGTAGAACTGACATTGGCGGCCAGACGCGTGGTGCCGCTGACGTTGACGCTGCTGACGTTGGTCACATCGCCGCCGAGGTTGGCGTTGCCTGTGACGTTCATGCGGTAGCCCGCACCTGCCACGGTGGAGCCGCTGGTGGTGATGACGTTGTTGCCGGTGAGTGCGGTGTCGGCACCCAGCGTCACCGCACCTGCGTACGTCTGGTTGCCAGTGGTGTTGACGCTGCCGCCGTTCAAGCCGATGTTGGCGGCGGTCAGGTTGAGGGAAGTCAAAGCGTTGGTGTCACCCACTGCTGCATTGAGGGTCACGCTGCCATTGCTGCCGCTTGCGTTCAGGGTCAGCGCCCGTGCCGTGCTGTCGCTGTTGACCGTGCTGCCCGTGGTGATCACGGCATTTGCACCGCTGGCTTGCAAGATGGCGTCGCTGCCCAAAGTCACAGCCCCTGTATAGCTTTGATTGCCGGTAGAACTGACATTGGCGCCCAGACGCGTGGTGCCGCTGACGTTGACGCTGCTGACGTTGGTCACATCGCCCGCGAGGTTGGCGTTGCCTGTGACGTTCATGCGGTAGCCCGCACCTGCCACGGTGGAGCCGCTGGTGGTGATGACGTTGTTGCCGGTGAGTGCGGTGTCGGCACCCAGCGTCACAGCACCTGCGTAGGTCTGGTTGCCTGTGGTGTTGACGCTGCCGCTGTTCAAGCCGATGTTGGCGGCGGTCACGCTGAGTGCTGTCAGCGCGTTGTTGTTACCCAGCGCAGCGTTGATCACCACGCGACCACTGCTGCCTGTGGCGTTGAACACCAAGGCGCGAGGCGTGCTGTCACTGTCGACTGGACTGTTGGTGGTGATCACCGCGTTGGCACCGCTGGCCGAAAGCGTGGTGTCTGCGCCCAAGGTGACGAGACCGGTGTAGGTCTGGTTGCCCGTGGTGTTGACGGTGCTGCCGTTCAAGGCAATGGCGCTGGCGCTGACGTTGAGTGCTGTCAGCGCGTTGGTGTTGCCCAGCGCGCCATTCAAGACCGCCGAGCCATTGGCCCCCGAGGCATTGACGGTCAGCGCCCGTGCGGTGCTGTCGCTGTCGACAGGGCCGTTGGTGGTGATCACCGCATTGGCACCGCTTGACAACAAGATGGCATCGCTGCCCAGCGTCATGGCACCTGCATAGCTTTGATTGCCGGTGGTGCTGACATTGGCGGCCAGACGCGTGCTGCCGCTGACGTTGACGCTGCTGACGTTGGTCACATCGCCCGCAAGATTGGCGTTGCCTGTGACGTTCATGCGGTAGCCCGCACCTGCCACGGTGGAGCCACTGGTGGTGATGACGTTGTTGCCGGTGAGTGCGTTGTCGGCACCCAGCGTCACAGCACCCGCATAGGTCTGGTTGCCTGTGGTGTTGACGCTGCTGCCGTTCAAGCCGATGTTGGCGGCGGTCACGCTGAGTGCTGTCAGCGCGTTGTTGTTACCCAGCGCAGCGTTGATCACCACGCGACCACTGCTGCCTGTGGCGTTGAACACTAAGGCGCGAGGCGTGCTGTCACTGTTGACGGCGTTGTTGGTGGTGATCACGGCGTTGGAGCCGCTGGCCGAGAGGGTGGTGTCTGCGCCCAAGGTGACAGGGCCACTGTAGGTCTGGTTGCCCGTGGTGTTGACGGTGCTGCCGTTCAAGGCAATCGCGCTGGCGCTGACGTTGAGTGATGTCAGGGCGTTGGTGTTACCCACTGCGCCATTCAAGACCGTCGAGCCATTGGCCCCAGAGGCATTGACGGTGAGCGCCCGTGCGGTGCTGTCGCTGTTGACCGTGTTGCCGGTAGTGATCACGGCGTTTGCAGCGCTGACAGAGAGGATGGCATCGCTGCCCAGCGTCATGGCACCTGCATAGCTTTGATTGCCGGTAGAGCTGACGTTGGCGGCCAGACGCGTGGTACCGCTGACGTTGACGCTGCTGACGTTGGTCACATCTCCGCCGAGGTTGGCGTTGCCGGTGACGTTCATGCTGTAGCCCGCACCTGCCACGGTGGAGCCGCTGGTGGTGATGACGTTGTTGCCGGTGAGTGCGGTGTCGGCACCCAGCGTCACAGCACCTGAGTAGGTCTGGTTGCCTGTGGTGTTGACGCTGCTGCCGTTCAAAGCAATGGCGCTGGCGCTGACGTTGAGTGTTGTCAGGGCGTTGGTGTTACCCAATGCGCCATTGAAGACCGCCGAGCCGTTGGCCCCAGAGGCGTTGACGGTGAGGGCGCGTGCGGTGCTGTCACTGTCAACAGGGCCGTTGGTGGTGATCACGGCGTTGGTACCGCTGGCCGAGACGGTGGCATCGCTGCCCAGCGTCATGGCACCTGCATAGCTTTGATTGCCGGTAGAGCTGACGTTGGCGGCCAGACGCGTGGTGCCGCTGACGTTGACGCTGCTGACGTTGGTCACATCTCCGCCGAGGTTGGCGTTGCCTGTGACGTTCATGCTGAAGCCCGCACCTGCCACGGTAGAGCCGCTGGTGGTGATGACGTTGTTGCCGGTGAGTGCCGTGTCCGCGCCCAGCGTCACCGCACCTGCATAGGTCTGGTTGCCTGTGGTGTTGACGCTGCTGCCGTTCAAGCCGATGTTGGCAGCGGTCAGGTTGAGGGAGGCCAGCGCGTTGTTGTTGCCCAGCGCAGCGTTGACCACGGCAGAGCCGTTGGCCCCAGAGGCGTTGACGGTGAGCGCCCGTGCGGTGCTGTCACTGTTGACGGCGTTGTTGGTGGTGATCACGGCATTGGCACCGCTGGCCGAGAGGGTGGTGTCTGCGCCCAAGGTGACGAGACCGGTGTAGGACTGGTTGCCTGTGGTGTTGACGGTGCTGCCGTTCAAGGCAATCGCGCTGGCGCTGGTGTTCAAGCTGGCCAGTGCGGCGGTGTTGCCCAGTGCGCCACTGAAGACCGCCGAGCCATTGGCCCCCGAGGCATTGACGGTGAGGGCACGTGCGGTGCTGTCGCTGTTGATTGTGCTGCCGGTGTTAATCACCGCATTGGCAGCGCTGGCCAACAAGGTGGCATCGCTGCCCAGCGTCATGGCACCTGCATAGCTTTGATTGCCGGTAGAACTGACATTGGCGGCCAGACGCGTGGTACCGCTGACGTTGACGCTGCTGACGTTGGTCACATCTCCGCCGAGGTTGGCGTTACCTGTGACGTTCATGCTGTAGCCCGCACCTGCCACGGTGGAGCCGCTGGTGGTGATGACGTTGTTGCCGGTGAGTGCGGTGTCGGCACCCAGCGTCACAGCACCTGAGTAGGTCTGGTTGCCTGTGGTGTTGACGCTGCTGCCGTTCAAGGCAATGGCGCTGGCGCTGGTGTTCAAGCTGGCCAGTGCGGCGGTGTTGCCCACCGTGCTGCTGACCACCACGCGGCTACCGCCGCCTGCTGCACTGAGGTTCAAAGCCCGTGCTGTGCTGTCACTGTTGACGGTGTTGGTTAGCCAAATGATGGCGTTGCTACCGCTGGCCGATAGGTTGTTATCTGATCCCAGCGTGATGTTGCCGATGTAGGTCTGGTTGCCCGTGGTGTTGGCGCTGCTGCCATTGAGGGCGATGGCCGTGGTGTTGACGCTGAGGTTGGCCAAGGCCGCACTGTTGCCCACAGCACCCAACACCACCACACGCCCCGTGGCGTTGCTGGCGTTCAAGTTCAAGGCGCGCGCCGTGCCATCGCTGTTGACCGTGCCGTTGAGGGTGATCACGGCTGCCGCGTTGTTGGCCTGCATCTGGGTGTTGGCGCCCAGGGTGATGGACCCTCGGTACGACTGGTTCCCATTGGAGGTGATGCTCGCTCCGTTGAGTGCGATGTTGGTGGCATTGAGCGTCACATTCGTCAGCGGCCCTGTGTTGCCCAAGGCACCGTTCAAGATCGTGCTGCCGCCTGCGGTGCTGAGGTTGATGTTGAGCCAATGCGCAGCCGCAGCATTGCTGTTGACCGTGCGGTTGAGCTTGACAGTGGCCGTGGCGTTGCTGGCATTGAGGTTGACATCGGTTTCCAGAACCACCGTGCCGTTGTAGGTTTGGTTGCCGCTGGAGCTGACGTTGCCGTTGAGGCTGCTGTTGCCCGTGACCCAGAAGTTGCCAAGGCCCGTGAAGTCGCCACCTGTGACCAAGTTGCCACTGTTGGCTGCGGCCACGTTGTTCACACTCAGGTTGTAGTTGCCACCCACCAAGGTGGCGTTGGTGGTGACCGTGGTGGCATTCATGGTCGTGTCTGCACCCAAGGTCAACAAGGCGTTGTAAGTCTGCGCCTTGGTGCTCACAAAAGAGCCGCCCGTCAGGGTCACGCTGCTGTTGCCGTTGACGGTGATATTGCCCGCGTTGCTCACGCCGTTGTCGGCATAGGTCAACGGGGTGTCCAGGTTGAAGCTGCTGGCACGTGAGAACAGTTCCAGCGACGAGATGGTGGTCAAGTTGGTGGCAAAGCTTGCGCGCTTGGTGGTGCCGAGGGTGGTGTTGAGATCGGTGTTCATGCCCGAGGCCGAACTGTTTTGCGTGCTCAAGCGTGTGATGCCTTGGACGACCTTGCCCATCACATTGGTGTTGGCGTCTTTGTAGAGGTAGGCGGTGTTGTCGGTGAGGATGCGGTCGGTATACGACATGCCTGCCACCGTGCTGTTGACGGTGCTGTTGCCGTCAAGCATCAACAAGGTGGCCAATTGCGTGGTGTTGAAAAAAGGCACGCTGAGGGTCACGTTGAAGGTGGCCCCTGCGGCAGAGCCACCGCCGCCACTGATGGTCACATTGGGAGCCGATGTGTAACCCGTTCCGGCGTTGGTGAGGGTGATGCTTTGGATGGCGTTGGTGGCCACATTGGTGACGTTGTATCGGGTCGACGTGGCGGCGGCACCCGAGCCACCGCCTCCGCTGATGCTGACCGTGCCGTTGTTGACGTAGTTGCTGCCGCCGCTGGTGACGGTGATGTTGGCAATCGTCTCAGGAATGGCCGAGTCGCTGAACAAGGTGTTGGTGCCCACCACGCTGTAGTAATAACCGTTGACCCCGGTAGACGCCGTGCCGCCGTTGAGCAAGGTGCCCGATGTGTATTGCCCCACCTGTGCGCGTTGCGCCACAGACCCATTGCTCAAGTAGGCATAGCCTTCAATGCCGCGTGCTTGTGTTGGGTAGAACACTTGCAGATAGGGGAAGAGGCCTGTGCTGGTGTTCCAGTTGGTGTTGGACGCATTGAAGCCCACGGTGTTGCTGAGGGTGTCTTTGAACTGCGCAGTGGTCAAACCGGTGCCAAAGCCACCGCTGACGGATTGGTTGGAGGTGTCGGTGTTCCAATACAAATTGGATTTGGTCACGCGAAGCGCGGTGGCGTTGAAGTTGCCAAACACGCCCCCGATGTTGGCCGGGCTGGGGCTGCTGGCGGTGTTGAAGCTGGTCATGCCCGTGGCGTAGCCGTTGGTCAAGGTGCCTCGGTCTGCGTAACCGATCAAGCCACCCACGTTTTGCGTGCCCGTGACCGAGCCCATGGCGTAAAAGTCACTGATGCTGCCGATGAAGTTGGTGTCTAAGTAGCCCACAAAACCACCGACGCCTCCTGTGGTGGATGCGGTCGAGGTGTTGGTTTGCGTCACCGCACCGGTGGCATACGAGGTGTTGATCGTCGCGCTGTTGGTGATGTAGGCAGCAAAGCCCCCGACCTTGCCCAAACCCGTGGCCGAGCCCGCAGCGCGCGAGCTGGTGATGCTGCCGTTGTTCATCGTCCCAACAAAGCCGCCCACTCGGCTGCCACTGGCGGTCAACCCCGTGTCGCCTGCTGAGACCACGGTGTTGGCAAAAGAGGTTTGGATCGTGCCGCCGTTTTGGTAGCCTGCAAAACCGCCCACCGAGTAGGGGCCCACCACTGTGCCCCAAGCGCCTGAGTTGCTGATGGTGCCGCCATCTATCCATCCGACAAAGCCACCCAGATAGTCGTTTTGAGCGCTGGTGCTGGTGCTGCTGGTGGCGTTGCTGATGGTGCCGGAGTTTTGCCCCACAAAACCACCCACACGCTGTGTGCCTCTGACGCCCACCAAGCTGGTGGGGTTGACCACGCTGATGGTGTCCGACGAGTAGCTGATGGTGCCCTGGTTCCACCCAGCAAAGCCACCCACGTAGTACGAGTTGCTGCTGTTGGCGGTGTAAACATAGCCCGTGGAAGACGAGGTGTTGATGGTGCCCACGTTGAAGCCCACCAAGCCACCTATGTAGTTGTTCGTGGCCGTGACGTTGCCCGAGCTGGTGCCAGAGTTGACCACCGAGTCATTGCGACCCACCAGACCGCCCACCTGCTGCCCACCGCTGACAGAGCCACTGGACGTGGGCGCTGTGAGCGTGCCGGAGTTGTAGCCTGCGAATCCACCGACGTAGGCACCTAGACCCGTGACGTTGCCCGTGGCGTAGGCGTTGGTGACGGTGCCGCCCCCTATATTGCCTGCCAGACCGCCGACGTAGTTGGAGTTGCCAGTCACTTTGCCGGTGGCATAGGCACTGTAGATGTTGCCGCCGTCTGTGCTGCCTACCAAGCCACCCACACGCTCGCCTGCGCCTGTGACATTGCCCGTTGCGTAGGAGGTGACAGAGCTGATGTTGTTGCCTAGCTGGTTGAAACGACCCGCGAGCCCGCCCACATAGGATGAGCTACCCGTGACATTGCCCGTGGCGTAGGACGCATCAATGTAGGCCGCATAGCCAGCCAGGCCGCCCACGTGATCGCTGGGACCGATCACATTGCCTGTGGCATACGTGGTACGTACCCAGTTACTAGCGTAGCCGACCAAGCCGCCCGTGTAGGAAGAGGTGCCTATGACATTGCCAGTTGAATACGAGTTGTCGATGGTGTTGTCTATGTGGCCAACCAATCCACCGGATTGGTTGCCACCTGTGACCAAGGCCCCGGTGTAATTCGAGTTGTTGATGCTGCCACCCATATAACCCGCCACGCCACCGGTGTAGGTGCCGCCTGTCACGGTGGCCGTGCTGTTGCCGTAGTTGATGGTGTTGCTGTAGCCCGTCAGGCCGCCCACATAGTCGGAGTTCGAGGTGACGTTGCCACTGCTGTAAGCGTAAGACAGGGTGTTGTCGTGGTGACCAATCAGCCCCCCTGTTTGTTGGCTGCCTTTGACCAAGCTGCCGATGTAGCGCACGTATTTGACGTCTGTGCCCGTGACATAGCCACCGATACCGCCGGTGTAGGTGTTGCCGGTGTAGCCGGGCACACCGGCGTTGGTCCAACCCGTGACCGTGCCGCTCATTTGGGCGTTGGTGATGTAGCCCGACGAGAACGAGCCCACCAAACCACCGGTGCGTTCCCCGTTGCTCTCGACATTGCTGGAGACAAAGGTGTTGTAGCTGGGAGTGCTGTTGACTGAGACGTTGACCCCCAGTTGGCCCATGGCCTCTCCGGCCAAACCACCGACGTAGTTAAAACCCTTGACCAAGCCGATGGTGTGGTTGCTGTTGCTGATTTCTGAGTAATTGGAGTTGAGGTAACCGACCAAGCCACCGGTGCGGTAAACCGAAATATTGGTTTTGGCCACGCTGGTCACAGCGCCCGTGCTGCTGCTGCTGGTGATGCGCCCGAACTGGATTTGCCCGGCCAGCCCGCCCACTGCGTTGACCCCTGTGACGTTGGCCGATGAGCTGATGTTGGTCAACTGCAAGGTGGTGGTGTTGTTGGTATTGCGCCCCCAGCCATAGCCCAACACGCCGCCTGCGTTGCTCCAGCTGTTGTTGTTTTCGCCTCGGTCATCTTTGTCAAGGCCAATGATGTTGTAGTAGTTATCAGTGCCAGTGACGTTGCCTGAGGTGTTGGCATCGGTGATGTTGCGTTGCCAGTCCGAGCCTGCCACCAGCCCCAAGTTCATCATGCCGTTGATGCTGCCGCTCACGCTGAGGTTGGCGAGCGATAAATTGGCGCTGGCCTGCGTGCTGTTGTTGCGCAAATGGCCGATGAATCCTAGGTTGGATGTGTTTTGACTCAACGACAAATTGCTGATGATGGCGTTGTTGCCACGCAGTTCACCCGCCACATAGGGCACATGCAGGCCCGCAGGCAGGCTCAGGGCAGCGTCCAGGCTGAACTTCAGTGCGCTTTGGTCGGCATAGCCCAGATAGCTTTTGAGTTTGTCAACGCTGTCAATGCTGTAGTAGCCCCCTGACAGGGTGAAGCTGTTGGCATCGTTGGCCGGGCCACTGGCCAGTCCATTGAGTGCGCCAGCGTTGTACCAGGTGTTGAATTGGGGCCCATACAAGCCGCCGATGGTCAGCAGGCCGTTGGCGTCGGTCAGAAGCAAGCGGGTGGACGGGCTGTCAGGCGTGTAGGCCCGGATGGTGATGCCCGCCATGTTGTAGTGGGAGTTGGTCACTTCCGCGCCGGGCGAAAAATAGCCAATCAATCCACCCAAGTTCGCGTCGGCGGTGATGTTGACACTGGCCGTGGTGTTGATGACTTGGCCATAGCTGCCCAGGCGGCCGATCAAGCCGCCCACGTCGTAGCGGCCACTCATATTGCCCGTGGCATAGCTGTGGTTGGTAGGGCTGCCATAAGCCGAGCCCGTCAGGTTGGCGCTGTCACCCAGTTGACCTTCGAAGTAGCCGATCAAGCCGCCCACGTAGTCGCCCGTGGCGGTGATGTTGGTGGTGGCGTATGAGCCTTGCACCACAGCATTGACGCTGTTGGCCACCCCGATCAATCCACCCACATAGGTATTGCCAGACACGCATGCGCCAACGTAGCGGGAGTCTCTGATGGTGCTGGTGCCATACAAGCCACCGATCAAACCACCCACGTAAGAGCCGCCATTGGTGGTCACGTTACCGCTGGCACTGACGTTGGTGAGTGTGTTGGTGCTGTCGAGGTTGCCAACCAGGCCCCCTGAGTTGCTGCTTGAGCCCGATAAGTTGGCGCTGGCGCTGGAATTGCTGAGCGTCACACCCGACATCCAACCCACCAAACCACCCGCTTGCCACCCGCTGTTGCTGGAGGTTACGTTGGGCATGGTGCTGGTCAAGTTGTTGAAGACGCCGCTGGACAAACTGCCGACCAAGCCGCCCATGTAATCGGTGCCTGTGACGTTGCCAGAGGCGGTCCAGTTGTTGGACATGGTGGCGCTGCCAATGGCTTGCCCGATCAAACCACCGGTTTGTTGGTTGCTTCCCGTGACGTTGCCACTGGCGCTGAGGTTGTTGGCTGCATTGGCTGTGACGGACGCATGCGCGTAGTTGCCAACGGAGAGGTAGCCCATCAAGCCACCGCTTTGGTAGCCAGAGGCATTGATGTCCAGATTGGACGTGAGTTGGTTGACGGACGAACTGCCGACATAGCCCGCCACGCCACCCGTGTTGCCGCGCAAGTCTTGCCACTGGTCCCCGTCTACGCTGTACGACATGGTGCCGATGACCATGGCTTGGGATGCATTGGTGACCGAGGCCAAGCGCGTGGCGCTGACGTTGCCCATGGCACCGTTGCCAAAGTAGCCGATGAAGCCGCCCGTGTTGTCGAGCCCGCGCGTGGTGCCGCCCAAGATCGCACTCGAGTTGTACAACACGCCACCGTAGAGCGAGCCTATGGCCGTACCCACATAGTATTGGCCGTTGACGGCGTTGTAGTTGCCAACGCTTTCATAGGGAACGCTGGCGACTTGCAGGTCGCTGATCGTGCTCTTGTGCGCAAAGCCGAAGAAGCCCACGTTGGAGGTTGACGCGTTCCAGGAGAAGTTGCTTACTGCGAAACCATTGCCTTTGAATTCAGCCGCTGCAAAGTAGGGCACGAACTTGGTGGTGGCTGCCGCCACGTCCACGTTGGCGGTGAGTTTGAACTTGTAGGCGTTGGCGTTGCCACTGGTGTCGCCTTGTGCAAACCCCATCAGGTTGCTCAGGTCGTTTCTGGCGCCGATGGTGTTGCTGGAGTTGATGGTGTAGTAACCACCATCGCTGTCGAAGTAATTGCCAATGGTCAACGCGCGTGATGCCACGGTGCTCGCGTTGCTGCTCACCCAATCGCTGAATTGACCGCTGTACAAACCGCCGATGGTGAGCGTGGGGTTGCCGTTGATGAGCGAAGCGCTGACGTTGTAGTAGGTGTTGGACAGGTAGGCACCTGGCTTTAAAAAGCCCACGATGCCGCCGTAGCTGTTGCTGCCGGTGACGTTGCCCGAGAAGTAGGCGTTGTTGATGCGCCCAGCGGTCATCTCGCCGACCAAACCGCCGACAAAATTGGAGCCGATGACGTTGGTGTTGCCACTGCCGCCCGCATAGGCGTTGTTGATGAGGACATCGCTTCGGCGTTGTTCACCCACCAAGCCGCCCACATAGGTGCCGCCTGTGATGTTGGCGTTGGACACGTACGAGTCATTGATGGTGACACCATTGCGTGCCCAGCCGACCATGCCGCCTGTGGCACCTGTCGAGTTGATGGTGATGCGCGAACTGGCGTTGCTGACGCTGGAGTTGGAGATGGTGATGCGCCCATCCACGTAACCCGCTAGACCACCCACCCCTAGATCACCTGTACCACTGCTCACTGACGTGCCGCTGTAGCTTGAATTGTTGAGGGTCACAGAGTAGGTGGCGTATCCCACCAGGCCACCTGTTGCAGCGTAGTTGGTGCTGCGCACCGTACCGCTGGCCGAGACATTGGTCATCACCATGTTGTCCCATGTGTAGCCCACCAAGCCGCCCACGTTGGACCAGTAGTTCAGCACATTGCCCGATGCACTGGCGTTGGTGATGGCCCCGGAATAGTGATAGCCGATCAATCCGCCGACACTCGAATACGTCGACGTCAAGCAGCCCGTGACATTGCCTGAGGCAGAGGCGTTGGTGACCGCTCCCCAGTTGTAGCCGACCAGGCCGCCCACGTAGTTGCCGCTGCCGGTGACGTTGCCTGTAGAGTCGGAGTCGGAGAGCCCGAAGTTGTTCCACTTTTCGCCAAACAGACCTCCCACTGAGTTGCTGTTGCCAGTGCTGATGATGGTGCTGTTGAGGTTGTGCACGTTGCTGGCCGTCATCAAGGTGCGTCCCGCAATGCCACCGGTTTGTGTCAAACCCGTCACGGGGTTGTTGACGACCCAGGCGTCGCGGATCGTGCCGCTTTCGGTGTAGCCCACGATACCGCCGGCTGCTGAGCCGCTGCCAGTGAGGTTCACCGACCCATTGGCTGCCATGATGCCGGTGATGTTGGCTCCGTTGGCATAGCCCGAGAGGGTGCCAAGGTAATTCATGTTGAGGCCGGTGACGTTGGCTTTTTCAAACCGGACGTCTTGCACCACGGCACCGCCGCCCAATTGGAAAAACATGCCCGAGAAGTTGACGCCGTTGCTGCGGATGCTCAGGTTGGTGACGGTGTGCCCCAAGCCCGCCAAGCTGCCTGTGAAGCTGCCGTTGCGAACGTAGGTGTAGGGGTAGGGGTTGCCGATGCCTGTGCCGTTGTCTTGTCCTGCCACGCCTGGCAGCAAAAAGCTGGTTGCATCTATGTCGGTGCGCAGAGCGTAATTGCCAGTGGCCAAAGAGGTGTTGAGCTCTGCCAGTGTGGTGATGAAGGTGTAATTTTTGAGGTTGGCGCTGTTGGTGCCGTCTTGTGTGGTGAAGGTCTGACCCGAGGCACCGCTGAATTGCAGGCGTCCAGCAAACCCACTGCTGCTCAGGCCAAAGCCGTAATAGCCCACGTTGTTGCCCCCACCCGTGGCTTGGCTGGTTTTGATGGCAATGCTGCTGTTGGCATTGTTGATGGACACAGGGGCCAAGATGTTGACCGATGTCGTGCCAGACAAGGTCAGTGTGGCGCCATTGCTCCAATTGGTGTAAGTCGACGAGGCATTGTTGGCGATGGTGACGTTGCCGCCAAAGTAGCTTTGGTTACCGGTGATGCTGATGTTGGCGAGGCTGTCGAGGGTGACGTTGGCCGTGGCGCCTGTCTTGCCCACGCTCAATGCACCCAAGCTGCCGCCGCCCGTGCTGAACAACAAGTCGGTGCTGGTGGTCACCGTGCTGTTAAAGCCGGTGGCGCCGGCTGCGGTGCTGTGCTCAATGGCCAAGGTGCCAGCACCGCTGATGCTGGCTTGTGCGGCAATCGTTCTCGGGTTGGCGACTGTCAAGGTCAGCGTTCCAGCGCTGATGGTGGTCGCACCCTGGGTGGCGTTGCCAAAGTGGGTGGTGGCATCGGTGAGGGTCAGGTTGCCCGAGCCGCTTTTGGTGAAGGTGCCCGTGCTGGCCGCCACGGTGGCCAAGGTGACGTTTTGGCCATTGGTGTCAAACGCATAGGCCTGGCTGGCGCTGGTGTTGAAGCGCGACGAATAGTCCACTGTGTTGGTGGCGCTGAACTGCAAGGCCCCGCCCGTGAAAAAGATTTGCCCTGACGGACCTATGGCATTGGTCGCATTGTTTGCACTGGCGCTGGCGTGGTCCAGCCTGAGTTTGCCGCCTGCCAAGGTGGTGCTGCCGGTGTAGGTGTTGGCACCCGCCAAGCCCCAAGTGCCTGCGCCGTCTTTGACCAAACCGCCAAGTGTGGTGTTGAGCACGCTGTTGACGCTGCCGCCTGTGCCGCCGCCGAGAGTGAGCACATTGTTGCCACCCGCGATGCTGCTGCTGAGGGTGATGTTGCCGCTGTTGCCTGAAATGGTGGCAGCACCCGCCAAGGTGATGTTCTGGCTGAGCGCGACGGTGGACGCGTTGCTGTTGGCAATGGCACCCATGCCGCCCGATCCTGCGCCGCTGATGCTCAGGTTTTCTTGGGTGCTGAGGTTCAAGCCGTTGAGGTCGAGCGTGCCGCCACTGGTCACGAGGGTGCTACCCGCTGTGGTGCCCAGCGGCGTGTTGCCGCCAGTGCCCACAGACCCTAGTTTGAGCACGCCAGCGTTGATGTTGGTGTACCCCGTGAAGGTGCTGTTTCCAGAGACCGTCCAAGTGCCCGCGCCCGTTTTGTTGAGCTGGCCGCTTCCGGTTCCCAGCACACTGGCCAAGGTGCCGCCTTGTGCACCGTCCAAGGTCAGGTTCAAGGCCGCGCCAGTGATGGTGCCGGTGTTGCTGAGGTTGATGGCCCCAGTCCCCCCTGTGATGGTGGTGCTGGCGCCCAGGGTGATCAGGCCCGAATATGTGGCCGTGGATGCGCCGGTGTTTTTCAAGGCACCGTCATTGGCGACGCCTGTGCCGCTCAAGGTCAGAGCTTCGCTGGTGGCGAGGCTCCAACCGTTGAGGTCGAGCGCAGCGCCAGCGGCCACGATGGTGCCCGCAGCGTTGGTGCCCAAGGGACTGTTGGCCCCAGAGCCAGCCGCCCCGAGTTGGATCGTGCCCGCGTTGATGTTGGTGACACCGCTGTAGCTGTTGGCCCCACTCAAGGTGGTGGTGCCGGTGCCTGCTTGCGTCAAGCTGCCTGAGCCCGCCAAGATGGCCGACACGGTGGCGGCATTGCCCACCGTGTTGTTGAAGGTGTAGCCCGTTGCGGTCAAAACGCCCGTGGTGCCAGTGATGCTGCCGCCCGTACTTCCAATGGTGACGGCCCCTGTGCTGATGCTGTTGCTGCCTAAATTCAGTGTGCCGCCGTTGACAGTGAGCGCTGCACTGCTGTTGCCCAAAGCGCTGGCACTTCCTACGTTCAAGGTGCCGCCAGTCACCGATGTGCCGCCGCTGTAGGTGTTGGTGCCAGACAGTGTTTCGCTGCCCGCAGCCAGCGTCAGGCCACCCGTGCCGCCGATGACGCCTGCATAAGTGCCCGATGCATTGCTCAGCGTGAGGCTTTTGCTGCCAAGCACTACACCAGTGGTTGCAGAGGAGGTGCCTGTCAAAGAGACCAGGGTCGCCCCGCTGGTGGTGCCCGAAATATCCACAACACCAGCGCCGGAGCTTGCCACGCTCGACGAGCTTGCGATGCTGCCTGAGCCAGACAGCGCCAGCGTGCCGTTGCTGATGGTTGTGGTGCCGATGTAGCTGTTGGCACCCGTGAACTTCAACGTGCCCGTGCCCGTTTTTGTGACGGATGCACCTTTCAAGCTGGAATAGTCGTTGATGATTCCAGACATCCATAAATTGTTGCTGACGTTAAAAGTCAGCGAGCCACTTGGGCCACTCACCAACGTTGCGGGTGCTGCAAATATGTTGTCGACAGTACCAATAGACGTGACGATCCTGGCCGCACGATCACTTCCGAATTTCATGGCATACGATGAACTGCTAGAACTTACTTGCGCAGCAACACCATTGCTTGAATCAAGCGTGATGTTTCCGAAATACGAAATACTGTCCTGGCTTGGATTGGAGTTATTGAATAACAACTGCCCACCGCCATACACGTAGACGGAGGTGTTGGATGAAGCGGAGAAAATACTTCCTCCATCGAATTGCAATACACCACCATTGACGGTGTAGGCCTTACCCGCGTTGGAAGATTCAAATCCGAAATTGGATGCTATTTCCAATTTCCCAGAGTTCACCGTCGTTTGCCCGGTGTAGCTGTTGTTTGCGTTCACCTTGGTTGCACCCGAACCCGATTGGATGAGGGCACCTGTGCCCGAGATCACACCCGAAGCGGTGAGGTTGCCGCTCTGCGCAAAAGTCAGCGTGCCGTTATTGCTCACCGCGTTTGCAAAGCTCGACCCCGTTGCCTGGTTGAGCATCAGCGTTGCGCCACTGGCCACGTCCACCGCGCTCGACGCATTGAGCGAGCCCGATGTGCCGTCGCCAACTTGCAGCATGCCGCCACTGACCGTGGTGTTGCCGGTGTAGGTGTTGCTGCCCGTGAGGGTCAAGATGCCGGTGCCGCTTTTGGTCAGGCTACCGCTGCCACTGAAAATACCTTCAAAATTTCTAGCGCCATTGCCTCCGCCGGTGCTCAAGTTCAAGTTCAGTGCATTGGCTCCGCTGTGACCGATGGTGACGCCCGCATCCACTTTGATGCGGTTGATGGCGTCAAGCGTCAAGGTGGATGCGGCACCCGATGTTTTGATGATGTTGTCTTGCACATAGATGTTGCCAAGTTCAACCGTGCCATTGGTCGTCGTGTCTGTCGCGCTGGTGCTGATGGTGACATCTCCAGCATTCAAGGCCGTGACCAGCGTGCTTGCACCGATGCCACTGGTCGTTTGGGCGGCAGTGCCTGAACTGATGGTGAAGTCGGTGGGGTCGATCAGCCAAGTGCCTGACTTGCCTTTGGGGGCGAAGGTGGTGACGGTGGTGTTGTTTTGAATGACAACTTGAGACCCTGAGGTTTCAATGAATCCACCGTTGCCACCCAAATCTCCGCCCTTGGCTGAGAGCGTGCCGCCAATTTCAGCGCTGCTGTTGGCGTTGCTCAAATCGGCGATGGCCGTGATGGTTCCGCCTTGTCCTGTGCTGTTGGGGGCTGCATCGGCTTGCAGGGTGCCGGTGTTGACCACGCGTTGGCTGGCGGACAGTCGAATCACCCCCCCGTTGTCCACCAAGCCGGTGGCTTGTACGACACCTGAGTTTTTGACGATGCCGCTTTGCAGCTGGTTGGCGGCTTGTGCCGACAAAATAATCAGGCCACCCGGTGCTTGCACGGCTTGACGGTTTTCCACCAAGGCTGCGATGGTGGCAGGAGCCACCAAGATGTTGGTCAGTCGGTTTTGTTTGTCAAATTCGAGTTCAAACGTTTCACCCGCAGCCATGACCACAGTGCCGAGTTTGGCCACGACCAACCCGCTGTTGCGCACCTCAGGTGCCAGCAAGGCGATGTAGCCCGCCAGGCCCGCAGAGATGGTGCCTTCGTTGATGATTTTTCCGGTGGCGCCATCGCGGGTGTACTTCAGGAGGCCAGCCATGAAGTCGGTGTCGCTGATGCCGTGGGTGGTGGCGGTGAACGCGCTGGTATCGACCGACGCCGTGGGCGAGAAATACACGCCCGACGGGTTGGACATGATCACTTGCCCGTTGGCGTTGATTTGCCCATAGATCTGTGAAGCAGAGTTGCCCAGGATGCGGTTGAGCAAGACGCTGCTGCTGCTGGGCTGCGTGATGTTGACCTTGGCCTGTGAGCCCACGTTGAAGCTTTGCCAGTTGATGGCGGCACGCTGGCTGTCTTGCGTGATGGCCATGGTGGCACCGGATTGCGAAATTTTGGCGCTGCCAGCGCTGACTTGGCCGCCCATGGGTAACTGGGCCGGTGCCAGTGTTTGGGCAAAGGCGGCGCTCCAACACAAGCCTGCGCTCGCCAAAGCGGCCCACATCGTTTGCAACGCCAGGTCTAGGTTGCTTGCTGTCACTGCGCAAACGCGAGCGCGCGCCGTGCCTTTGCCGCAGGATTTGGCTACCTCTGCAACCGCGACAAAAGTCTGGGTGTTCTTATTCCAAAGGACGCGGTGGATCTTGTTCATGACTTACCGCCCCACCTTTTGCTGCCAGGCTTGCGTGGTTTTTGAGCGATCGCGTCTTGACCTTCGAGAATCGCGTCGACCCATCCATCGAAAAGGGTGCAATGCGCGAATCGCCGAAAGAATATAGAATCGCTGAAAATTCAGCAAAAGTGATTTAAATACCCATTAAATTCAGAATAATCAATTGAAATTAAAAATTAATTAAATTAATTATAAACAATAAAAATGATATTTTTATTGTTTAGATAGTTAAATATTCGAAAAGTAGCCTTCTAGCTCGGCGAATAGTTGAATAAAAAAAAGCCGCTGCACGCGTGTGCTGTCTTCACGAAATATTCATGCAGTAATTCTTAGGCTGGGACGAGAACTTTGTTTTTATAAAAGAGAGCGCTAGCAATACGGCGTAGCTCATATGTGCCGCAGCCGACTTATTGGGCCCTGACTCCATTGAGCGAGCTGCCGGTGGTTTTTTTGACCGTTTAGATGTGACTTGAAGTCAAGGCAAGCTTTGCACCGGCAGCGTCTGAAAAACTCAGGCTTTTGGTCGCCACATCTTGAACAGGTTTTCTGGCCCCACGGTGAAGTAGTCCGCCGGACCGCCGCCGCGCAGCACATGACCAGAGCTGGCGGTGTCGTACACGCCGTCCTTGAGCAAGCGCTCATCGATGTGCACGCCCACCACTTCACCCAACACCAGCCAGGTGGGCACTTTTTCGCCATTGATGCCTTCGAGCTGCAAGATTTGCGTGCAACGGCATTCAAACGACACCGGGCTTTCGGCCACGCGCGGCACCTTCACCACACGTGACGCTACCGGCGTGAGATGGGCCAATTCAAACTCGTTCACGTCAGGGGCCACCGGGGCGCAGGTTTGGTTCATCTGATCGGCCAGCGGGCGCGTCACCAGGTTCCACACAAATTCACCGGTTTCTTGCACATTGCGCAGCGAGTCTTTGGCGCCAATGCTGGAGAAACCCACGATGGGGGGAATGTAGTTGAAGGCGGTGAAAAAACTGTAGGGTGCCAGGTTCAACACGCCTTGGGCACTTTGGGTGGACACCCAACCAATCGGTCGTGGACCGACGATGGCGTTGAACGGGTCATGCGGCAGGCCGTGGCCGAGGCGGGGTTCGTAGAAATGGGTCATGCGATGGTGTGTTGGCTGGCAATATCTTCATTGTGCCCGGGCGTGAGCGCAACGTTTGTCACCGAAAATACAAACTTCTATTTTTGAGTGGATATGTGATGGCGTTTTCATTGGAAAAATTTGAGTCTCTTGCCTACAGCCGAGACCGCGAATTGGGCATGCGAGAGCTGTTGGCATTGCTGCAAGACTTGGATGCCAACTATGGCAATGTGAGTGACCAGTTCAAGGCGCAGCCCTTGCAGTCGGTGTCCGATCTAGACCTCAACCAGCACATCTGGACACGCGCCGCCGCTGCAGCTTCTTGCTTGTTGGCCGATTCGCAATTGTTTTTCGCCCCTGAGTGGCGTCAAAACGTGTTGGCCCACCACCGTTGGTTGTCGACACTGTTTGCCGCTACGCCGTTTCGTAATGCAGACCATGTGATGCGTGCGCTCAACGCACGCACAGGCGATCAAAAGTCTGACCTGCATCAGTTGCAAATTGATCCAGCAGATTTGTTGAAATTTTGCTTGCTCTATTCGCCTGAATCTGAAGTGCCGCTGGACCTCGATGCCTTGTGGGAGGCGGACAAGGTCATGGCCGCAGGTCTGTGCTTGGTGTTGTTGTCACCGCGTTTTTTAGGGTCTCCGGCAGCACACAGCAAGCGAGAACAAATCTTGCCTTGGTTGAGCCAACGCTTGGAGCAGATTGACGACATCGAACAACTGCCCTTGGGGGTGATGCACGACTTGTACATGCATTGCAGCTATGCAGACCGTGCCGACAAGCACGACATCAAAAAAGCCATCAACAGTTTGATTCGACGCAAACTCATGGTGAACGGTTTTCACGACTGGGCACTGGACGAGTTCGCGTCTCTCAAGCCCGCCCCTCAAAAGCCGGTGCTGCTGGTGGTGCTGGAGTGGTTCACCAGCGGGCACTCGATTTACCGGACCCACTCACTGACCATGGAGGCTGCACGAGAGCACTTCCATGTGGTAGCCATGGCCTATGACAACTGCACCGACGAGATCACCCGCAAAGTGTTCGACGAGGTGGTGATCATCCAGCGGCACCACAGCTTGCTGGACCAACTCAAACACATCCAGAAAGAAGCGCAACAGCGCAACGTCAGCATTTGCTACATGCCCAGTGTGGGCATGTTCCCCCTCACCATGTGGTTGGCCAATTTGCGTGTGGCCCCTTTGCAAATGATGGCCTTGGGCCATCCTGCCACCTCCCATTCGCAATCCATCGACTATGTGGTGGTGGAAGAGGATTACGTGGGCAGCGATGCCTGCTTCAGTGAAAAACTCCTCAAGCTGCCCAGCGACGGCATGCCTTACCGTCCGTCTGCGGCTGCGGCGGGGTTGAAGGTGATTGCCAAGCCCCGTCTCAAACCCGATGTGGTGTTGATTGCCATGTGTGCCACCACCATGAAACTCAACCCCAGGTTCTTGCACACTTGTGCGCGCATCGTGCATGAGAGTGCGGTGCCGGTGCACTTTCACTTCTTGATCGGGCAAGCGCAAGGCCTGACCTATCCCAATGTGCAGCGTGTGGTGGCGCAGTTTTTAGGTCGCCACGCCACGGTCTACCCGCACCAACACTACACCGCGTACATGGACGTGATTGCCGGGTGCGACATGTTCATCAACCCGTTCCCCTTTGGCAACACCAACGGCATCATCGACACCATCAGCGCTGGCATCGTGGGGGTGTGCAAAACAGGTCCTGAGGTGCATGAACACATCGATGAAGGACTGTTTCGCAGACTGGGTTTGCCCGATTGGTTGATCGCCCAATCCGAAGACGACTATGTTCGTGCAGCCGTGCGTTTGGCCAACAACCACGAAGAGCGGTTTGCTTTGCGCCAGCAGTACACCGGAGCCGACAAAGTGACTGTGCTGTTTGAGGGGCGGGCCCACATCATGGGTGAGAAGTTCTTGCAATGTCTCGCTTCCTTGTAAATCTGCTCCAGCCCGAGCGAGCCACCCATGTGGTGGATGTGGGGGCCAATCCTGTGGATGGGGACCCACCCTACAAAGCCATGTTGCTGCAAGGCCTGTGCACGGTCACGGGCTTTGAGCCGCAAGCGCAAGCCCTGGCTGACTTGAACCGGCGCAAAGGCCCCCATGAGACATACCTTCCCTATGCCATTGGTCACGGTGGCCCCGCAGAGTTGAATATTTGTCGCTATTCCGGTTGGACAAGTTTGCTCAAACCGCGTGCGGCTGCGTTGGAGGTGTTTCCCCAATTTCAATCCAATGCCACGGTCGAGTCTGTGCTTGCCCTGCACACCCAGCGTTTGGATGATGTGACGCAACTGATGCCGTTTGACATGCTCAAAATCGATGTGCAAGGCGCAGAGCTGGATGTCTTTCAAGGCGGTGTGGAAAGACTCAAGCAAGCGGTGGTGATTCAAACCGAAATGTCATTCATCGCCTTGTATGAGCAGCAGCCCACCTTTGGGGCCATTGACCAAGTGCTCCGCGGCATGGGCTTTGTGCCCCACTGTTTTGCACAGATCAAGCATTGGCCCATCGCGCCTTTGTCGGCATCCAACATCAGCCCCAACGGGCCACGCCTGAACCAGTTGTTAGAGGCGGATATGGTCTATGTCAAAGACTTTGTTCAGCCCGTGACCATGGACAACGAGCAACTCAAGCATCTGTGTTTGTTGATGCACCATGGCTACCAAAGTTTCGATTTGAGTGCCCGTTGCATCGACCTGTTGTTGCAACGCGGTGCGTTGCCCACGGACGCGCTTGAGCGTTATGTGGCCTATCTCAACAACGGGGCTTGAATCAACGCCAATTTCAGCGCCGCAGCATGCCTTTGGTTTCGATGAAGCTGATGACTGTTTGCAAGCCGTCGAGGGTGCGCAAGTTGGTCATGACATAAGGCTTGACGCCTTTGGGCGAGGCGCGCATGCGTTGGGTGTCGGCTTCCATCACCGACAGGTCAGCGCCCACATAAGGGGCCAGATCGGTTTTGTTGATGACAAACAAATCGCTCTTGGTAATGCCGGGCCCGCCTTTGCGTGGGATTTTTTCGCCGGCAGCCACATCGATCACATAGATGGTCAAGTCGCTCAGCTCAGGGCTGAAAGTGGCGGCCAGGTTGTCGCCGCCGCTCTCGACAAACACCACGTCGGCATTGGGAAAGTCGACCAGCATGCGGTCGATGGCTTCGAGGTTGATGGACGCATCTTCGCGAATGGCGGTGTGCGGGCAGCCACCAGTCTCCACCCCCATGATGCGCTCGGCAGGCAGCGCGCCACTCACCGTCAGCAAGCGCTGGTCTTCTTTGGTGTAGATGTCGTTGGTGATGGCCACTAAGTCGTACTGCTCGCGCATGGCTTTGCACAGCATTTCCAGCAAGGTGGTTTTGCCCGAGCCCACAGGCCCGCCGATGCCCACGCGCAGCGGGGGGAGTGGTTTGGTGCGGTTGGCGATGTGGTGCAGTGTGCTCATGATCTAAACAGTCTGGAGTATTGGGTTTCGTGTTGCGCTGACAGGATGGCCAGCATGGGAGAAAACGCTTGGCGTGTGTCGTCGGTGACTTGCATGGCATGCGCCACGGCCGGTGCGATGTGTTGGGCGAGTTGCGCCAAGATGCGTTGGCCGGAGTTTTGCCCCAAGGGCACCGATTTGAGGGCGGCTTGCACCATGTTCTCCGCCCAGCCAAAGGCATAGGCTTGCAGGCATTGGTCCAGCGGTGCGCCAGTGCGTGAGAGGGCCAGGCCAAACATCAAGGGGTAGGTGGGCACCAGTCGGTTGCACAGGGCCACGGTGTCGGCATCGATCTGGTCTTGGTTGCGCAACCACTCCAGCATGGAGCGGCCCATTTGTTCGGCTTGCAAACGCAACTCCGCACTCTCGCGTGTGGCGTGCACCCATTGGCTCAAGGTGGCGAGGCGTTCAACGTCGTGGTGTTGCCAGGCTGTGACCATTTGGGCCAACACTGCCATGTCGCCACGCGACTGGGTGAGGTGCAGCTGGTGCACCAACCACTCGGCAGCGCTGTGCTCGTCGTGCACCAGCCCGTGATCGATGGCGGCCTCTAAACCTTCGGAATACGAAAAGCCGCCAATGGGCAGCGCAGGTGAGGCCAGCCAGATGAGTTGCAACAGTGGGGGTGTGGCGGCCGCGCTGATTGCAGGTGCGCTGGGATCAGTGCGCATGCGGATGGTCGTGGTTGCAATGGGCGTGATCGTGCCCATCGCTTGGGTCGTGGTCGTCATGGGCATGGGCATGGCCGTGTGCGCCATGTGTGTGAGCGCCATGCGAATGTCCCGCGTGCCCATGTGCCGCGTGCGCATGGCCTTGGCTGCTGTAGGCGCCGCCTTCGGGCTCAAAGGCTTCTTGCACCGTGACCACGGTCATGTGCATGGCGCGCAGCATGTCGGCCAGCACGTGGTCGGGTTCAATCTTCAGGTGGTCGGGTTGCAACTCAATGGGCACGTGGCGGTTGCCCAGGTGGTAGGCCGCACGTGTGAGGTCAAACGGCGAGCCGTGCTCGGTGCAGGCGGTGATGCGCAGCACCTCTTGGGGCGCAGCCACCACGCGAATCAGCGAGCCGTCTTCGGCCACCAGCACATCGCCACCGCGCACCAAGGTACCACGGGGTAAGAAAACACCCACCGCGCGACCCGTGGAGTCGGTGGCGTCGAAGCGGCTTTTTTGCCGCACGTCCCAGTCGAGTTCCACCGTGGGCGCACGTTTGACCAAGGCAGAGGCTAAGCCTTTGCCGCCCGTTATGCATTTGGAAATTTGAAGCATCAGAACAAAAAGTAGCGTTGTGTCATGGGCAGGCTCACCGCAGGTTCGCAGGTCAGCAGATGACCATCGGCGCGCACGGCGTAGGTTTGAGCGTCAACTTCCATGCGCGGTGCATAGTCGTTGTGGATCATGTGGCGCTTGCCCACGGTGCGGATGTTTTTCACGGCGCTCAAGGTTTTGTGCAAACCAAAACGTCCGCCAATGCCAGCGGCCAATCCGGCTTGCGACACAAAGGTGAGCGAGCCACGTGCCAAGGCGCCGCCATAGGCACCAAACATGGGGCGGTAGTGCACCGGTTGGGGCGTGGGGATGGAGGCGTTGGGGTCACCCATGGCGGCCATGGCAATGAAGCCGCCTTTCAAGATGACGGCAGGTTTGACGCCAAAGAAGGCGGGTTTCCAGATCACCAGATCGGCCCATTTGCCCACTTCGATGCTGCCCACTTCGTGGCTGATGCCGTGAGCAATCGCGGGGTTGATGGTGTATTTGGCCAGGTAGCGCTTGACGCGGAAGTTGTCGTGACGGTCGTTGTCGCCCGGGAGTTTGCCGCGTTGCAATTTCATTTTGTGGGCGGTTTGCCAAGTGCGAATGATCACCTCACCCACGCGGCCCATGGCTTGGCTGTCGGAGCTGAACATGCTGATGGCGCCCAGGTCATGCAAGATGTCTTCGGCGGCAATGGTCTCTTTGCGGATGCGGCTTTCAGCAAATGCCAAGTCTTCGGCAATCGACGGGTCGAGGTGGTGGCAGACCATCAGCATGTCGACGTGTTCGTCCAGCGTGTTGATGGTGTAGGGCCGCGTGGGGTTGGTGGAGGAGGGCAACACATTGGCCTCGCCCACCACTTTCAAAATATCGGGCGCATGGCCACCGCCCGCACCTTCGGTGTGGAAGGTGTGGATGGTGCGGCCTTTGAACGCGGCCACGGTGTCTTCCACAAAGCCCGATTCGTTGAGGGTGTCGGTGTGGATGGCCACTTGGGTGTCGGTGGCCTCGGCCACGTTCAGGCAGTTGTCAATGGCCGCCGGTGTGGTGCCCCAGTCTTCGTGCAGCTTGAGGCCAATGGCCCCGGCGTTGATTTGTTCGTGCAAGGCGTCGGGCAGGGCCGCGTTGCCCTTGCCCAAAAAGCCCAAGTTCATGGGAAAGGCGTCGGCGGCTTGCAGCATGCGCTCCAGGTTCCAGGCCCCGGGTGTGCAGGTGGTGGCAAAGGTGCCGGTGGCCGGGCCGGTGCCGCCGCCGATCATGGTGGTGACACCGCTGGTCAGCGCTTCTTCAATTTGCTGTGGCGCGATGAAGTGGATGTGGGTGTCGATGCCGCCCGCTGTGACGATGTTGCCCTCGCAGCTGATGACTTCTGTGCCCGGGCCAATCACGATGTCCACACCGGCTTGGGTGTCGGGGTTGCCGGCTTTGCCAATGGCCACGATGCGCCCACCCTTGAGGCCAATGTCGGCTTTGACGATGCCCCAGTGGTCCAGGATCAGCGCGTTGGTGAGCACGGTGTCCACCGCGCCGCCAGCTTGCGGGCCTGAGCCTGTGCCATCGCGTGTGCGTTGGCTTTGAGCCATGCCGTCGCGGATGGTTTTGCCGCCGCCAAATTTAACTTCTTCGCCATAACCACCAGCGCGCAGGGTGAAGTCTTGTTCGACTTCAATCACCAAATCGGTGTCAGCCAGACGAACCCGGTCGCCCACGGTGGGGCCAAACATTTCCGCGTAAGCGCGTTTGCCAATCGTTGCCATCAGTGTTGTCCTTTGACAGGGGCGTCAACAGCGCCGTTGACCAAGCCGCGAAAACCAAACACTTGGCGGTCACCGCCCAGATCGACCAACTCCACCGTGCGCTGTTGACCAGGCTCGAAGCGCACCGCAGTGCCCGAGGCAATGTTCAGGCGCATGCCATGTGCCGCCGTGCGGTCAAAGCCCAAGGCGCCATTGGTTTCGGCAAAGTGGTAGTGCGAGCCCACTTGGATAGGGCGGTCGCCGGTGTTTTGCACCACCAAGGTCAGCGTGCGCCGTCCGGGGTTGAGCGTGTGTTCGCCCTCATCGATGAAGAGTTCTCCGGGTGTCATGTGCGCCTCGCTTTATTTGCCACGGCCCGTGAACCACCACAGCAAAGCAGCGACAGCGGCAGCTGCCACAAAGCCCACCACATCGGTGGCGTGGTAGTGCGATGCGCCTTCGATGCCATGGCCTTCATGGGCCCAGGCGTTGAGGCTGAGTGCGCTCAGCAGAGAAAGAAGTTTGTTCATGGGGGCAGCTCCACAGCGTGTGACACGCAGCAAAAAACAAGGTCAAAGAATGGGTTGGTGCACGGTCACCAGCTTGGTGCCGTCGGGGAAGGTGGCTTCCACCTGTATGTCAGGAATCATCTCGGCCACACCGTCCATCACGTCGGCACGGGTCAAGACGCTGCGGCCTTCACTCATGAGTTGAGCCACGGTTTTGCCGTCGCGTGCGCCCTCCATCACGGCGGCACTGATCAGGGCCACGGCTTCGGGGTAGTTGAGTTTCAAGCCGCGTGCTTGGCGCCGTTCAGCCAGCAGCGCGGCGGTGAAGATCAGGAGTTTGTCTTTTTCGCGAGGTGTGAGTTCCATGGTTTTTTCCTTGCAACTTGTGTGCCCTATTGTCCGTCTGAGTTGTGACGCAAATGTGCATGCTTTGGTGCGAAAAGTCCGACATGGTGCGTCATAGGATGCACCCAATCTGTGCGTTGACTGTTTGAAAGGGGGTGTGGCGGTCGAACTTGGTGCGCATCACCGAGCTGTGTGGGAATGAAGCCGGCTCTTTATAGAAGTTGGAATTTTCTTTAGGGAAAAAGTGTGCTGGCACGGGCTTTGCAAAAGGTGAAAGAGCGCGTCGAGTTGGTCCCGCGTGATGAACTTTCTAATTTGGAGTGAACCCCATGATGAATCGTCGAGGAAACCTCAAGGCCCTGGCCGCAGCCGCAGCGCTGTCGGTGGGATCGTTTGCCGTTGTGCCGCAAGCCTTTGCCGCAGACACCATCAAGGTGGGCGTGCTGCACAGCCTGTCGGGCACCATGGCCATCTCGGAGACCGTGCTCAAAGACACCGTCTTGATGGCGATTGACGAAATCAACGCCAAAGGCGGCGTGCTGGGCAAAAAGCTCGAACCCGTGGTGGTCGACCCCGCCTCCAACTGGCCTTTGTTTGCAGAAAAAACCAAGCAGTTGCTGACCCAAGACAAAGTGGCCGTGATGTTTGGTTGCTGGACCTCCGTGTCGCGCAAGTCGGTGTTGCCCGTGGTTGAAGAGCTCAACGGTTTGCTGTTCTACCCCGTGCAATACGAAGGTGAAGAGCTGAGCAAAAACGTGTTCTACACGGGTGCTGCCCCGAACCAACAAGCCATCCCTGCCGTGGACTATTTGATGAGCAAAGACGGTGGTGCTGCCAAGCGCTGGGTCTTGCTGGGTACCGACTATGTGTACCCCCGCACCACCAACAAAATCTTGCGCGCTTATCTCAAGAGCAAGGGCGTGAAAGAGTCTGACATCGACGAAAAGTACACCCCGTTTGGCCACAGCGACTACCAAACCATCGTGGCCGACATCAAGAAATTCTCAGCCGGTGGCAAGACCGCCGTGGTGTCCACCATCAACGGTGACTCCAACGTGCCGTTCTACAAAGAACTGGGCAACGCAGGCTTGAAGGCCAAAGACGTGCCCGTGGTGGCATTCAGTGTGGGCGAAGAAGAGCTGCGTGGTGTGGACACCAAGCCTCTGGTGGGCCACTTGGCGGCATGGAACTACTTCATGAGCATCAAGAACCCGACCAACGACGCCTTCATCAAGAAGTGGGCTGCGTATGCCAAGGCGCACAACATCGCGGGTCACAAGGACAAGCCACTGACCAACGACCCGATGGAAGCCACCTACATCGGCATCAACATGTGGAAGCAAGCGGTCGAGAAGGCCAAGAGCACCGATGTGGACAAGGTGATTGCGGCGATGGCGGGTCAGACCTTCACGGCACCGAGCGGCATCACCAGCAAGATGGATGAGAAGAACCACCACTTGCACAAGTCGGTGTTCATTGGCGAGATCAAGGCCGATGGCCAATTCAACGTGGTGTGGAAGACACCCGGTCCTGTCAAGGCCAAGCCATGGAGCCCGTTCATTGAAGGCAACGACAAGAAGCCTGATGAACCTGTGAAGAAGTAAGCGTTTTCCTAGGGATGAACTTTGGGGGAGGGCGCTGCTCTCCCCTTTTTTACTGGAATGTCGATGAATCGATTGGCCTTTTTGGGAATTGCCTGTGGACTGCTGTGGGGGGCGCATGCCCATGCGTTGACCGCAGAGCAGGCACGTGCCTTGACAGTGGGCGAGACGGATGCACGCATCACCGCGTTGCAGCAGGCCTTGGCCTCGCCCGATGAAAAAACAGCTGCTTTCTTGCAGGCCATGGCCGACGATGCGGTCAAGCTCCATGGCGCTCAGGTGTTGGTGGTGCGCGATGGCCAAGCCACAGATCCGGTGACCGGCAACACCATGGCTTTGCCCGAGGGCGCGGAGGATGTGATCAACAACAACCGCATGCGCGGCGAGGTGGACTCCGCCTTGGCGGCCTTGCAGTTGCTCAGCCCCGACGCGGCCAAGCGCTTGGCTGCGGTGAATGCTTTGCTCAAAGAGCCAGACCCGACCAAGCTGGCCATGTTGGAAAAAGCCTTGGGCGCTGAAGCCGATGCCAAGGTCAAAACACAAATGTTGTTGGCCCGTGCCGCTGTGCTGCTCAACAGCGAGAAGGTGGCTGAGCGCTTGGCGTCTGCCAAGGCCTTGGCCGAGAGCCAAACCCCAGACACCCAGTTGCTGCTCAACCAGCGCTTGAGCCAAGAAGACGACAAGCAAGTGCGCGCGCAATTGGAGTCGTCGTTGCGCACCATCCAATCGGCGTTGAATTGGGGCGAGAAGCTGGGTGCTTTGTTCACCGGCATCAGCCTGGGTTCTATTTTGTTGCTGGTGGCCTTGGGGCTGGCCATCACCTACGGTTTGATGGGCGTGATCAACATGGCCCACGGTGAGCTGATGATGATTGGCGCGTATGCCACCTACGTGGTGCAGGGCTTGTTCCGTCAGTACCTGCCAGGCGCGTTTGATGCCTATTTGGTGGTGGCTGTGCCAGCCTCGTTCTTGGCGGCGGCTGTGGTGGGTGCCGTGCTGGAGCGTACCGTGCTGCGCCATTTGTATGGTCGCCCGCTAGAGACTTTGCTGGCCACCTGGGGCATCAGCTTGGTGTTGATGCAAGGGGTGCGCACGGTGTTTGGCGCGCAAAACGTGGGCGTGGAAAACCCATCGTGGATGAGTGGTGGCGTGCAGCTGCTGGCCAACTTGTCGCTGCCCTACAACCGCTTGGTCATCATTGCCTTTGCACTGTGCGTGCTGGTGGGCATGACCTTGTTGATTGGCAAAACACGCTTGGGACTGTTTGTGCGTGGCGTCACGCAAAACCGGCCCATGGCCTCGGCGCTGGGGGTGAACACGGCACGCATTGACACCTATGCGTTTTCGCTGGGTTGCGGCATTGCAGGTTTGGCGGGTTGCGCGCTGAGCCAAATTGGCAACGTGGGCCCAGACCTGGGACAGAGCTACATCGTGGACGCGTTCATGGTGGTGGTGCTCGGCGGTGTGGGCCAGTTGGCGGGTACGGTGTACGCCGCGATGGGCCTGGGGCTGATGAACAAATTGCTCGAAGGCCTGGCGGGGGCCGTGTTGGCCAAAATTGCAGTGCTGGTGTTCATCATTGTCTTCATCCAAAAACGACCGCAAGGCTTGTTTGCCATGAAGGGCCGCAGTGCGGAGGCTTGACATGAACCACACCACTTCTATGAATGCAACTCCTGTGACTTTGCCTGGGGCCCCTGCGTTGCTGGGGCGCGTTGGATGGGCTTTTTTCTTGGCCGCTGTGGTGGCGCTGTGCGCGGTGGTGCCTGTGCTCAACCTGTGGGTGCCCGCTGACAGCGTGTTCCACATGAGCGACTACGCGGTGGGCTTGATCGGCAAGATCATGTGTTATGCCATCTGCGCCTTGGCGATGGATTTGATCTGGGGCTACACCGGTATTTTGTCGCTGGGGCACGGCTTGTTCTTTGCCTTGGGCGGCTATGTGATGGGCATGTACCTGATGCGCCAAATTGGCACCGACGGCAACTACAAAAGCAACTTGCCCGACTTCATGGTGTTTCTTGACTGGAAAACCTTGCCTTGGCACTGGACCTTCAGCGACAGCTTCATCGCCACTTTGATCTTGATCGTGGCCGTGCCCGGTGTGCTGGCCTGGGTGTTTGGTTACTTTGCCTTTCGCTCGCGCATCAAAGGCGTGTATTTCTCCATCATCACGCAGGCCTTGACGTTTGCCGCGATGCTGCTGTTCTTTCGCAACGAAACTGGATTCGGTGGCAACAACGGGTTCACCGATTTCAAACGCATCTTGGACTTGCCCATTGCCACCCCCGGCATGCGCATGACTTTGTTTGTGCTGACCTCCGTCTTGCTGCTGGCTTGCTTCTTGTTTGCCCGCTGGTTGGTACAAAGCAAATTTGGCCGTGTGCTGCAAGCCATTCGCGATGCCGAGAGTCGGGTCATGTTCTCGGGCTATTCGCCCTTGCCCTACAAGCTGACCATCTGGGTTATCTCGGCTGTGATGTGTGGCATTGCAGGGGCTTTGTATGTGCCACAAGTGGGCATCATCAACCCGAGCGAGATGAGCCCCGCCAACTCCATCGAGATGGCAGTATGGGCCGCAGTGGGTGGACGTGCCACCTTGATTGGCCCCATCGTGGGAGCCTTCTTGGTCAACGGTGCCAAGAGCTGGTTGACGGTGACAGCGCCTGAGTTTTGGTTGTACTTTTTGGGTGCGCTGTTCATTGTGGTGACGCTGTATTTGCCGCAAGGTGTGATGGGCTGGCTCAACAAGCGTGCAGGAGACAAAGCATGACCCCCGATCTGTTTGAACAAGGCTCTGAGCGCCTGGCTGCCCACCAAGCGCGTGTGACGCCTGAGGTGAATTCGGGCGACCGCAGCGCAGGTTATGGCCGTGTGCATGAGCCTGGCTCACTGGACGTGACGCACGGCCGCATTTTGTATTTGGAAGATGTGAACGTGAGCTTCGATGGCTTCAAGGCCATCAACCATCTGTCACTCGACATCGCCCCGGGCGAGTTGCGCTGCATCATTGGCCCCAACGGTGCGGGCAAGACCACGATGATGGACATCATCACGGGCAAAACCAAGCCCGATTCGGGGCAGGTTTTTTTTGGCAGCACCATCGACTTGCTGCGTCACAACGAGCCCGAAATTGCCCAGCTGGGCATTGGCCGCAAGTTTCAAAAGCCCACGGTGTTTGAACATCTGAGCGTGTTTGAAAACTTGGAGCTGGCCTTGAAGACGCACAAAGGCGTGGCGGCCTCCATGTTTTTCAAACTCAACGGCACCCAACGTGACCGCTTGAGTGAGGTGCTGCACACCATCCATCTGGAAGACAGCGTCACGCGCCAAGCGGGCAACCTGAGCCACGGTCAAAAACAGTGGCTGGAGATTGGCATGCTGCTCATGCAAGACCCCAAGCTGTTGCTGCTCGACGAGCCGGTGGCGGGCATGACTGACTTTGAAACCGAACGTACTGCGGAGTTGTTCTTGACTCTCAAAGGCAAACATTCGCTGATGGTGGTGGAGCACGACATGAGCTTCATCAACACCATCTCTGACATCGTGACGGTGTTGTGCGACGGCTCGGTGCTGGCGCAGGGCACGCTGGATCAGGTGCAAGCCGATGAGCGTGTGATTGAGGTCTATTTGGGCCGATGAACAAAGTCGACGAACAGGGACGATGAATTCAATGACCAACACACACCCGCCACTGCTCCAAGTGGCCAACGTCAACCAGTACTACGGCGGCTCACACATCTTGCGTGATGTGAGTTTTGAAGCCAACTTGGGCCGCATCACCGTGCTGCTGGGGCGCAACGGGGTGGGTAAAACCACCTTGCTCAAATCGCTCATGGGCGCCGTGCCGATTCGCAATGGCAGCATTCAGTTCAATGGCCAGCCGATTGAACGTGCCGCACCTTATGAGCGCGCACGTGCGGGCATTGGCTACGTGCCACAAGGACGCGAAATTTTTGCCCGCTTGACGGTGGAGGACAACCTGCGCATGGGGCTGGCCACGCAGCCCGCAGGCACCGACATTCCTGCCGAGTTGTTTGAACTGTTCCCGGTGCTCCAACAAATGTTGCACCGCCGAGGTGGCGACTTGTCGGGGGGGCAGCAACAACAGCTGGCGATTGCGCGTGCCCTGGCGTCTGGCCCCAAGCTGTTGGTGTTGGACGAACCGACGGAGGGCATTCAGCCCAGCATCATCAAAGACATTGGCCGCGTGATCCGCATGTTGGCCAGTCGGGGTGACATGGCCATCTTGCTGTGCGAGCAGTACTACGACTTTGCCGAAGAGCTGGCCGACGACTACTTGGTGATGGAACGCGGCGAGGTGATTGCCCGTGGCGCGGGACGTGACATGCAAGCCAACGGGGTGCGCCAGTTGGTGGCCATTTAAGCCACCTTCCTGCTGTCGGATCAGTTGTTACATGGCCCAGATGCGTGGCGGTGTGTCACCCATCTGCCACAAGCTTTTGCGCCAAGCGGCCCACACGGCGCGTAGCAGCTGTTGCGCGGGCTCCACCAAGGGCGAGAGGGTGCGCAGCACCACCACACGCGGGTGCGGTGAGGTGACACCCGCTTGCACGCCAGGCACGGCCTCACCCAAGGCTTCGCGCGCCACACTCAGGGCCAGCTCACGCCGCTCGCGGTTCAAGTCAGCACCGCAGGCAAACACCAAGGTGGCCATGCAGCGCTGGCCTGCCAGCCCCAAGGGGCCGTTGAGCAAGCGCAGGTCTTGCGCGTCAATCAACCCACGCTCTAACCACACGCCTTTGATTTCCAGGTGCTGTTGCAGTTGTCCCTGCTCAAACGGCAAATTGGCGTTGGGCAAGCCCAGCGCAGTGATGTCCCAAGCCATCAGCTCGGCGCTGGGGGCCATGTCAAACGTGGCTTGGTTGAGCCCATGGCAGCCGTTGTAGGCGATGGTCTCCAGCGGCAGCCACTCCAGCCGGGTGTGTTCACCCAATTGCGCGTGAACTTGCTGGGTGGCCAAGCCGTTTTCGCTGCGGTAAAAGCGCGTGGCACCGGGGGTGGTGATAAGACCATGGCTGTGGGTGTCGAGTTGCACCTGGATGTCCAAGGTGTCGCCACCCACCAAACCGCCTGGGGGGTGTACCAACACGTTGTGGCACACGCGATCGCCTTCGGGATAGAGGCTTTGCAGCACGCGCAAAGGGCCTTGGTGCTCGAAGCGGACCACGGTGCGTGGGCCCGAGGTGGCATAAGCGAGAGAGAGTTTTGCGTGCCAACCGGTCATGCTGGGATGATACCCAAGCACGCACACACACCGGTGTGCGTGGCCTGTGACACGCGCTTATTTGTTGACGTGGCTATCGGCCAGTCGGCGCTCTTCGTCCATCTGGTTGACGATGGATTCAACCTGGTCATCCGACATGCCAAATTTGGCCTGCATGGTTTTGAGCTTGGTCTTTTCTTCTTCGGTGATCACGCCGTCAGCCAAGACCGAGCGCACTTCCATTTCGTACAAAGCCTCGCGACGCTCCACCTGCGCGGTGTAGGCCGTGGCCACCACACCGGTCAAGATAGCGGCCAAGGCGATGGACAGCACCTGAGTGAGTATCACGAGGATGGTGCCGACAAACGTCACCGGGTCGACGTTGCCCCAGCCTGAGACGATGGTGATGACAAACCAATGCATGGCCGCAGGGATGGAGGGAAAGACATCGGGCTGGTCGTGGCCTTCGATGATGTAGATCAGCGACGAGAACAACAAGCAGCTGATGAACAGCAAAAACACAGCCGACGAAAATGAATCGCGCTCCGCTTTGACCGCAGCCACCATGTCTTCGAAGGCGCTGTTGTAGCGCGAGAGTTTGAAGATTCGCATCAGGCGGAACATGCGCAGCACGCGCAAATCGGCACCTGGGAATAACAGTTGCAAGTAAAACGGCACGGTGCTGAAGAAGTCAACCAGGCCGTAGAAGCTGAACATGTACTCTTTGCGCCCGCGCCAAGGCGAGTCTTCTACCGCGTGGTATTTTTCGCTGTACGACCAGACGCGTAGCACGTATTCGATGGAGAACACGGCAACGCTGAAGACGTCAAAGGCGTGGAAGATGTGTTCGAACTCTTCGTGGATGTGAGGCACCGACTCCAAGATGATGCCGATCACGTTGGCCACCACCAGCACGGCAATGAAGATTTCACAGAAATGGCTGGCCTTGTCGGGCACGGCACCTTCCAGAATTTCGTAGGTGCGACGCTTGATGCGTTTCAAAGCGCTGGTGTGGGTTGGGGGTGTGGAGACGGTCGTCATGGCAGGGCTCAGCCGTTTTTCAAAGTTTTGTTTTGTGCGCGCTGCAGCATGGCCTCCACCTGCTCGTCGGTCAGGCGGTAGTGGGCTTGCAAACGTTTCAGGCTGGCTTGTTCTTCGTCAGACATGTTGCCGTCAGAGAAGATTTCGCGCAGCTGTGCTTCAAACGCAGCTTTCTTGCGGGCCACTTGGTTGGAGAAGGCCGACGCCACAATACCGGTCATGATGGCGGCCATACACACACCCAAGAAGCCGGTGATCAGCGCAATGGCTTCGCCGGCTTTGGTCATGGGTTCAACGTTGCCGTAGCCCGAGGTGATGGTGATGATGGACCAATAAATCGAGTGTGGGATGGTGCCAAAAAACTCAGGCTGCTCATGACCCTCGGCAAAGTGCATCAACGAGGCCGACACGATGGTGGCAATCGTCAGCAAGAACACGGCAGAGCCAAAGGCTTGACGTTCGGAGTACACGGCATGAAACAAGTCTTGCAACGCGGTGTTGTATTTGGACAGCTTCAAGATTCGCAGCAGTCGCAAGACCCGCAAGATGCGTAAGTCCAGATACGGAAAGAACATGTGCATGTAATGCGGCATGGTGGCAAAGAAGTCGATCAGGCCAAACGAGCTGAAGATGTAGCCACGGCGACCCTTCCAGGCGCCGCCTTCTTCCGCAGAGAAGCGCACGCCCAAAGACCAGACGCGCAGCACGTACTCGGCCGTGAAGAACATCACGCTCCAAAATTCCAACTCATGGAAGAACTCTTTGAATTCGGCATGTACCTCGGGCACCGAGTCCAAGATCACCGCCGAGCAATTGACCAGCACGACGGTGGTGATGAGCCACTCCACATATCTGCTGAGCGTGTGCTTGGGCGATCCATCCAGGATCTCCATGAGGCTGCGTTGTAGGCCGGTGATCATCGTCAAAAATTTCTATACAAGGTCGTCAAGGTCAGAGCGGGCAGACCAAGCCCCGCTCTGTGTCACAGGTCAAGCGCGGTGTTTCAGCTTCGGTTTTGAATGCTTTGCCACAGCGCCATTTCTTTCTCGCTCAACGCGCCGGCTTGGGCCGTGGCTTCGAATTTGGCTGTGTCGGTGTGAATGCCCAGTTGTCGAATTTGGCCGAGCAGAGTTTTGAAATGCTCCACCGCTAGTGCCGGACTTTCGGCGATTTTGTGCACGGGCAGAGGGCTTCGTTCTTCCAGCTCATGCTCTTTGATCACTTGGTCGATCAGGGCATTGATCTCTTCGTTGGTCAGGTGCAGCCGCTTGGCTTCTGAGCGAATCAAAGCAGCTTCTTCATCGTCAATCTTGCCGTCTTTGAGGATGCTGAACAGATTGGCTTTCAGGGCGTCACGTTCTTTGACCAATTCATCGCTGAAGGCGGAAGCTAACAAGGCTGCAGGGATGGCAAAAATACCAATGCCTAGCAAGGCCAAGATGATGGTCAGCGTGCGACCGATGGGGGTGATCGGCGAGATATCGCCATAGCCCACCGACGCCAAGGTGATGACGGCCCAGTAAATCGAGGTGGGAATGTTTTCAAACTTGTCGGGCTGTGCGTCGTGTTCAAACAGATAGCCCAAGCTGGCCGTCAAGATCACCAGCAGCAACATGATGAAGGCCGATGCGCTCATCACGGGCCATTCGCGCACCACGACTTTGAACAAGGTGGCAGTGGCATCACTGCCGCGAGTGAGTTTGAGCAGTCGTGCCAAACGGAACACCCGCAAGAAGCGCAAGTCGAACAGGTGATGCAAGAACACTTCCAGAAAGAAAGGCAGCACCGCCAAAAAGTCGATCACGGTCGAGGGCGTTTTGGCTTGTTTGATGCGCCCTGAGATGGCACCTTTGAAGCCAGGTTCTTCCACGCATGAGTAAATGCGCATGCAGTATTCCACGGTGAAGATGGCCACAGCCAAGGCGTCCAGCACGACAAATTGCAAATTCAGGATGTACTGAATGCTTTGTACAGACTCCAGCACCACGGCCAAAACAGACAGCAGCACCCACACGGCAATGAACACTTCAAAAATGTTTTGCATGGTGCCGCCGTAAGGGCTGGGGTACACCAGTGCGTGGACTTTTTGGCGGAAGGTGCGGTCTTTGTTGAGCTCTTTGAACTCTTGAATCGCAGGAACCACCACGCGAAACAGTTTCAAAATTCGCAGCAGTCGCAAGAACCGCAGCACGCGCAGGTCAATCGGGATGAAGGCTTTCAAATAGAACGGTGCCACCGCCAAGAAGTCGATGATGGCAAACGGGCTGGTGATGAAGCCAAAACGTGCGCTTTTTCTGTTTTTGAACTCTTCATCCTCGGGCGCGAGATACAAGCGCAAGGCATATTCAATGGTGAAGACGGCCACAGAAAAAATGTCGAAGAACTCAAACCAGTGCTTGTTGGGTTCAAACACCGCAGGCACGTGTTCGAACATCAAACTAAAGAGGTTCGCAATGATCAGGTAGCTGATCCATTTGTCGATGTCTTTTTGAAAGTTGCCCGGGATGTGCGGGTCTAGCAACCATGAATACAGCCATTTGCGCATGGGCAAGTGACGATCAATTTTTGCCTCGTCATCTTGGCCGCCCAAGATGGCTTCAATGTTCAGGTCTTTGAGGAATTGGCTTTTGTTGTCCATGTCAAACCTCAGAATTCAAGTTCAGTAATTTTGATGGGGTAGCCACCTTTGTCGCATACCGTGATGCGCAGTTGCATCTTGTAATCAATCGGGTCTGCTTCGACCAACTGGCTCGCCACAAATGGCAAGGCGGAGCCTGCGGGTGTGGGCATCAAGTCTTCAATGACGATGGCACCCGGGGTGCTGCGGTCAGAAGGCACGCATTGCGCGATCAGTTTGGGTGGCTCTTTGAAGAAAGGGTTGACCAAGTCTTTCAACTCGGTCTCAGTCATCAAATACTTCAAACACGCGCCCCAGGTACCTGGTGCATCTGGCTTGGCATCTGCGCCGGGCTTGACGCCGCCTTTGCAGGCCGGGTGTTTGGTGTTCTCATCAAAACGTGTGGTGCCCGCTTCGGTCATCCATGCGGCCCATGTTTCACCATTCAATTTGGAGGTTTCTGTTTTCAGGCCTTCGCCGTAGTTTTTGATGCCCAGCCATGTGACTGCGACGAGTACCAAGGCTAAGAAAGCCAGGAAGAAATAGTCTGTGGTGGTGGGGCCCAGATGCGGGACCTGTGGCGTGTGATCGTTCGACGTTTTCATACTTCTGTGCCATTGCGTTGAAAAAGCCGACAGCCTGTGCTAGGCACAGCCTCGGGCCAATGGGCCAGAATGATATTCGTAATTTTGTTAATTATTTTGAATATTTGTCGAGTTAATTGAACTTGTAACTTTTGATGACTTATAAAGTTCGCACCCTCGTGAAAAGGGCACCACAAAGGGTGCCCTGAGCATGTAAATACGAAGACTTACTCGCCTTGTGAACCACGATGTGCCCACCCCGTGGTGTGCTTTTCTACGTAGCTGAAAAGCTCGTACATCACCATGGCCATGGCACCCACAACAACCAATCCAGCGAACGCCAGACCCATTTGCATGGCAGAGCCCGCAGAGATCAGCAAGTAGCCAATGCCCTCGTTGGCCGCTGTCATTTCAGACACGGTGGTGCCCACAAAGGCCAGGGTGATGGCGACTTTGAGTGAGCCGTAAAAGTAGGGCATGGAGCGTGGCAACCCCACTTTGACCAACACGTCCCAGCGCTTGGCACCGAGCACGCGCAGCACGTCTTCCAACTCTGGCTCCAAGGTGGCCAGGCCGGTGGCAATGTTCACCATGATGGGAAAGAAGCTGATCAAGAACGCGGTCAAGATGGCAGGGCCCACACCAATGCCAAACCACACCACCAAGATTGGTACAAAGGCCGCTTTGGGCAAGGCATTGAAGCCCGTCATCAACGGATACACCGCGGCATAGGCGATGCGCGAGCTGCCGATGACAAAACCCAGCAACACACCCACCACGATGGCAATGCCAAAGCCCGCCATGGTGACCCAATAGGTACGCCAAGCGTGGGCCGCAATGACGTCGCGAAACTCCACCATTTGTTCCCAAATCCGCAGCGGACTTGGAAAGACAAATTCAGAGACAGAAAAAGCCGAGCACAGGCCCTGCCACAGCAGCAAGGTAAGGACCAGCAGCGCCCAAGGCGACCAGCGTTCGATTTGTTTTTGATTCATGGTGACTTATTGCTGAATGACTGCGCCAGTTTTGCGAATCGCGCCAATGTGGCCGCGTAGCTCGTGCACGATGTCGGTGAACTCGGGGGTGTAGGTCACTTCGAGATCGCGTGGACGCGGCAGGTCGATGTGGCGTTTGACCACAAAGCGGCCCGGGCTCTTGCTCATCACGTAGACCGTGTCGGCCAAGAACACCGACTCGCGCAAATCGTGTGTGACCAAGATGACGTTGAACTTTTGCTCGGTCCACAAGTCACGCAAGGTACACCACAACTCTTCACGCGTGAAGGCATCGAGCGCGCCAAAAGGCTCGTCGAGCAACAGCATCTTGGGCTCATGAATCAGCGCACGGCAAATGCTGGCGCGTTGCTGCATACCACCTGAGAGTTGCCATGGAAACTTGCGCTCGTAGCCACCCAAACCCACGGTCTGCAAGAGCTTGATGGCACGGGCTTCGTACTCGGCCTTTTTGGCTTTGAAGTTGGAACGGTAGGGCTCCACAATTTCCAGCGGCAACAGCACGTTGTCGAGCGTCGTGCGCCAAGGCAGCAGCGAAGACGCTTGAAACGCCATGCCACTGATCTTGAGGGGCCCGTTGACGGGCTGACCATCCACATGAATGCTGCCACGGCTTGGTTTGCGCAAGCCAGTGGTGAGCTTCATGAAGGTGGACTTGCCACAGCCTGAAGGTCCAACGATGGCGATGAACTCGCCTTGTTTGACCTGCAGGTTGATGTCTTCCACTGCAAAGTGGTTTTGCGCCAGCAACTCGTCGTTGTAGGCCAGCCAGACGTTTTTAAAGTCGACGAAGTTGTCAGCAGGGGTAGTCATCTTGTCCGTGTCGCTTATTTCTTGGGCTTGGGCAAGATGTCGAGTTCTTTGGCTGTTGGCAAGAAGCTACCGTTCCAAATGGTGTCTGCATTGACGCGGTTTTTGGTGTTGAACGCATCAGACACTTGAGAGGCCATGAGTGACAAGCGTGGTCCTTTGACTTGGCCAAAACCTTCGGCACGTGCATCTGGGCTGTTGATCACGGTGTCAATGGCCAGTTGCAAACGGCGTGTTTCGAGTTCGCTGTTGATGATGCCGTCACGTGCGCGCACGGTTTCGATGGCTGCTTTGGGATCGGCGATCACGTCTTTCATGCCCTTGGTGAAGGCGCTCAAGAAAGCTTTGATGGCCGCTGGGTTTTCTTTGATCAGTTTGGGGCTGGCAATGATGGCGTTGCCATACAGCTTGACGCCGTAGTCGGGGTACTGCAACACCACCACGTCTTCGGCTTTCACGCCACGTGCTTCGATGTTGAGCAAGGAGGTGAAGGTGAAGCCTGTGATGGCATCCACATCACCACGAACCAACATGGTTTCGCGCAAAGGAGGGTCCATGGCGGTCCAAGCCACGTTGATCACGCTGTTGGCTTTGGCAAAAATCGGGAAGGCGCGACGGCCTGCGTCAAACACCGGAGCGCCGAGCTTTTTGCCGCTCAAGTCGGCAGGCGTTTTGATGCCTGATTTTTTGAGCGCCATCACCGAAGCGGGCGTGTTGTTGTAGACCATCATGACGGCCACTGGCTTGTTGGGCGCGTCGGGGTTGTTGGCGTTGAATTCCATCAAGGCTGCCAAGTCAGCAAAACCCATGTCGTAGGTGCCCGAAGCCACACGGGTCACGGCACCGCCAGAACCGTTGCCAGCATCCACGGTCACGTCGAGCTTGGCGTCTTTGAAATAGCCTTTGGCAGCAGGGACCAAAAACAAAGCGGCAGGGCCTTCAAAGCGCCAGTCGAGTTGGAACTTGATGGGCGTGGTTTGGGCTTGAGCCATGCCAAAGCCGGCCATCAAGGCCAAGCTCAGAGTGGTTTTAAAAAAGTCGCGTTTGATCATGGGGGTGCTCCTGAAGGGCGAAAAGAGTGAACAAAGTTGTATGCAATGGTCTTGCAATAAGGGTGCCAGTTACAAAACCACAGACCTACCATTCAGGGGCAAATTGTGCGCGAATTTGGGGCGCGAATGATTTGGGGTTCCCCGCGGGTGGGTCTACCCTTGGTTGCTTGCACTTGTCTGGTGCCAATCTTGCGCAAGGGGTGACCCATCGCAGGGCGCGCCAAACAATGTTGTTGCCAGGATGTTTGCCAAAAAACAAAGGCCCGCAATGCGGGCCTTTGTGAATCTAGCGGTTGTGCAAGGGTCAGTGGCTATCGGCTTGACGCGCTGCTTCGATGGCGGCTGAGTCGTCTTCGCTCACACCATTGAAAAACAGATTCAGCAAGACTGCCGACAAGGATGCCAGCAAGATGCCTGACTCAATCAGCGGGTGCAGGTTGTGCGGCATCCATTGCTTGAAGTTGGGTGCGATGAGTGGAATCATGCCGATGCCCACCGAGATCGCGACCACCAAGCTGTTGTAGCGGTTGTTCTTGAAGTCCACGCCACCCAAGATGCGAATGCCGGTGGCCGCCACCATGCCAAACATCACCAAGCCTGCACCACCCAACACCACGGTGGGCAGTGACTCGACCAAGGCGGCCATTTTGGGAATCACGCCCAAGATGATCAAGATCATGCCGCCTGCCACGCAGACAAAACGGCTCTTCACACCAGTGACCGCTACCAGTCCCACGTTTTGCGAGAAGCTGGTGTAGGGGAAGGTGTTGAAGATGCCACCAATCAAGGTGCCCAGGCCATCGGTGCGCAAACCACGCGTCAAGGCGGCGCGGTCCACATGACGGTCGGTCATTTCGCCCAAGGCCAGGAACATGCCCGTGGATTCGATCATCACCACAATCATCACCAGCGTCATGGTCAAGATGAGCACGGGGTCAAACACAGGCATGCCGAATTGGAAGGGCAGCACCACGTCAAACCAGGCAGCTTTGCCCACCTTGTCGAAATTCATCAAGCCCAAGGACGTGGCGACGATACCGCCAATGATGATGCCCAACAGCACCGAAATATTGGCAATGAAGCCACGTGCGTACTTGGCGATCAACAAAATGGAGCCAAGCACCAGTGCGGCAATGCCCACGCCCGTGAGGTCTGCATACTTGGGGTTGGGCACCTGAGCCACCAAGGCCAGGCCCTTCGGCACGGGGGGCAAGACAGACCCTGGTGCTGAGGCAGCGGCCGCAGCGTCAGCCAGCCACTTGGCATGCTCAGGATTCACGATCGATGGTGCCGTGGGGCCAAAGGGGTTGCCAAAAATCCAGTTGATGCCAATGCGCATCAGACTGATACCGATCACAGCAATGATGGTGCCTGTCACCACAGGCGGGAAAAACCGCAGCAGTCGGCTCACGACCGGTGCAATCAAGATGGAGATAACACCTGCGCCAATGATGGCACCAAAAATCAGTTGCGCGCCCGTGTCGCCCGGGTTGGCATTGGCCATCGACACCATCGGTGCCACAGCGGCAAAGGTCACGCCCATCATCACTGGCAGACGAATGCCAAACCACTGCGTGGCACCCCACGACTGAATAAGTGTGACCAAGCCGCAAACAAACAAGTCGGCCGAGATCAACATCGCCACTTGCTCAGGGCTGAGTTTCAAGGCGCGGCCCACGATCAGAGGCACAGCCACAGCGCCGGCATACATCACCAGCACGTGTTGAAGTCCTAACGCTGCCAGTTTGCTGTTGGGCAAGCGTTCATCGACGGGATGGGTGGATTGGGTCATAGGGGGGTCCTTACAAGGTCGTTACGGGGCAAACTGTATACAGTTTTGTATGTAAGCTGCATAACGGGAAACCCTTACTGGACGATTTAATAAGCTAAAAGTAGTGCATCACGCCACGGGCAATCGTTGTTCGCTGGCTTGTTAACGCTGCAAAAGAGCGCCTTCCCCCGTGCCGACTTCGCGCCTGATCCCAACGCCAACAAAGCCGAACAACTCGCCGTGTTCAAAGCCTTCATTGCCGACAAAGAGGCCAGCTTGTTCAACACGCTCGACGCGCAAGCCGTTCGCGACGAAGTAGTACTCAAGTGTGGCTTTCAACTCGATGAGTAGCTCACGCCCATTGCAGAGGTCACGCTCGCTGGTGCTCAGTCCCTCGCGTTGCCCACTGTCGACTTCCTCGCGCTTGACCCATTCCAGCAGCGTCTGGGGCAAACAGCCGATCTTGGGCGCAATCGATTCAACAGCCGCCCACAGCGAGGGATATTCGCCTCGGTGCTCCTGCACCAGCCTCACCGCACGCTCCCGGACTTCGGGGGAAAACTTGTTTATCTTGTTCATGGCTCCACCTTCTCAAAGGTTGGAGCCTCCTCGGTTCCCGGGGCGGTTCACCCGCCACACGTCTTGGTCTCGGCCAAGGTTCTGCTGCAAAGCAGACGTGCAAAAGACGGGTTTTCTTTTAGCTCGTACTTTTGAGCGTTGGGGTGAGCGGTTTGATGCGCTTGCGTTTCTTGGCAAGCTGCTGCGCGGTCCAAAGATCGCGTTGCTGCTGCAAGGCCAGCCAGTGGCCAGGTGTAGTACCGAGGGCCTCGGATAAGCGCAAGTCCATATCGGCACTGATGGCCGAGCGCCCATTGACCACCCGCGAGAGCATGACGCGGCTGGTGCCAATGTGAGACGCAAACAAAGTCACGCTCATATGCAGGTCTTTTAACCAGCCTGACAAAAGTTCACCAGGGGATGCGGGGTTGTGCATTTTTAAAGTTGCCATCAGTGATAGTCCAAGTAGTCGAGCAGTTCAACGTCTGTGTCTATGAATCGAAAAGTCAGTCGCCAATTGGCTTGAACCCAAATTGCATAGAACCCCTTTCGGTCACCGCGCAATTGATGTATTCGCCAAGAAGGACGCTGTAAGTCTTCTGGTCCTTGTGCCACGTTCAACACAGTTAGCGCTTCACGCAATCGTTTGCGATGAATGGCTTGGATGCCAGCAACGCTGCCGGTGTGAAAAAAAGTTTCGAGGCCTTTATGTTTGAAGCTGATGATCATAAAGTGTAAATCATGGGTTTACAAAATATTTATGAATTCATCTTTGCATTCAAAAAGAATGGTGTGTAAATGTGGCGCTCAAAAAAATACGGCCCATGAGGGCCGTATCCGCATTTATGTGCTGACTGCTTTAGCTGAGTAAATCCAACAACGTCCGCGCCACCACCTTCGTGGCGCGTCGCACGTCTTCCAGCATCACACGTTCGTCGTTGCGCTTGGCGTGGCTCTCTAGCACGGTGCGCGGGCCTGCCCCGTAAATCACGCCGGGAATGCCACGCTCCACATACAAACGCACATCGGTGTAGAGCGGGGTGCCCACAGCGGGGATAGGTTCGCCAAACAGTTGCTCGCCGTGTTTTTGAATGGCGTCCACTAAGGGCTGGTTACCCGCGAGTGGCACCATGGCTTTGGCCAGCAACAGGCGTTTGATGTCGACCTTGAGTTGCTTGCCGCCACGCGGTGGGTTGAATGAAGCGGCTGCGTCTTCGATGGTTTTGCGAATCGACGCTTCCACCTCGACGGGGTTTTCTTCGGGAATCATGCGGCGGTCAAGTTTGAACACCACCTTGCCCGGCACCACGTTGGTGTTGGTGCCGCCACTGATTTGGCCCACGTTGAGGTAAGGGTGGGTGATGCCTTCCACCTTGGAGGTGGTCTTGAGGTACTGGGCGTTGAGTGCGTGCAGCGCATTCAAGATATGCACCGCGCCTTGCAGCGCGTCGGTGCCGCTGTCGGGAATGGCGGCGTGCGCCATTTCGCCTTGCACGGTGACTTCCATTTGCAGGCAACCGTTGTGCGCGGTCACCACCTGGTAGCTAAAGCCTGCGGCAATCATGAGGTCTGGCTTGGTGAGGCCTTGGGCCAGCAACCAGCCGGGGCCTTTTTCGCCGCCAAACTCTTCGTCGTAGGTGAAGTGCAGTTCTACGCCGCCCTTGAGTAGCAGACCCAAAGATTCCAAGGCGCGTGTGGCAAAGGTGAAGGTGGAGAAGTCGCTTTTGCTCACGGCGGTGGCGCGGCCATACATGGCGCCGTTGTCAATTTCGCCGCCGTAGGGCTTGTGGGTCCAGCCTTCGCCTGGGGGCACCACATCGCCATGCGCGTTGAGGGCAATGGTTTTGCCGCCATCGGCAAACTTGCGGCGCACGATGAGGTTAGTGATGCTCTCCAAGCCATAGGCCTTCACCTCGTCGCTGGGCACGGCATGTTTTTCGGCGACGTAGCCAAAGCCTTGCAGCAATTCAGCGGTGCGCTCTGCATGGGGCGCGTTGTTGCCGGGGGGTGTGTCGGTGGGCACTTGCACCAAGGCTTGCAAGAACTTCACCTGTTCGTCAAAGTGGGCGTCGATCCAAGCATCGAGTTGGGCGTAGGCGGCGTTGTGGTTGTGGTCGGTCATGGGTGTCTCGTGGTGGGGTGCGCAGGCTCAAGCGTGGGTGTTGTGCAGCAAGTGCATGAAGGCGTCGATGGCGAGCTGCATGTCGTCGCTGGTGGTGCTCTCTAGCGGGTTGTGGCTGATGCCTGCGTTTTGGCCACGCACAAACAGCATGGCCTGGGGCATCACCTCATGCAACTTCATGGCGTCGTGCCCGGCGCCGCTGGGCAGGTGAAACAAGGGCACGCCCAGGGCTTGCACGGCGGCTTCCCAGCGCGCTTGCCACTGCGGTGAGCTGGGGGCGGCGCTGGCACGCATGGTTTCTTCCAGCGTGTAATGCACGCCACGGCGGGTGCAAATGGTTTGCAGAGCATTGAGCACATCGCGCATCAACAGGTCGCGCTGTCCGTTGGTGGGGGCGCGTAAATCCAGGCTGAACTGGCAGCGCCCTGGCACCACGTTGATCGAACCATTTGGCACCGTCAGCAAACCCACTGTGCCCACGGCGTTGCATTGGCCGTCAGCACCGCGGTCGCGCAAAGCGCGTTGCTCCACATACAAGGCCAGTTCGGCCACGGCTGCTGCGGCATCGCGACGGCGGTCCATGGGGGTGGTGCCTGCATGGCTAGCCATGCCCCTCACCTCGCCCACAAAGCGCACGCTGCCGTTGATCGAGGTCACCACGCCCAGGGGCAGGTCGCGCTCGTTGAGCACCGGCCCCTGCTCGATGTGCACTTCCACAAACCCCAGGTACTTGGATGCATCGCGTGCCAGCTTGGGGATGTCGGCCAGTTTCAAGCCCGCTTGTTGCATGGCTTGGCGCATGGTCACGCCGTCGGCATCGGCTTGGTCCAGCCATTCGTGTTTGAAGTCGCCCACCAAAGCGCCCGATCCCAAGAAGGTGGCTTTGTAACGCTGGCCTTCTTCTTCTGCAAAGGCCACCACTTCCAGGTTGAAGGGCAAACGCTGGTTAGCGCGGGCCAGTTCACGCACGCAGGCCATGGGCACAAAAATGCCCAGGCGTCCGTCGTACTTGCCGCCGTTGCGCACCGTGTCGTAGTGCGAGCCGGTCATCAAGGTTTTGGCGTTCTCGGTGGCTGCTTTGTAGATGCCCACCACGTTGCCCACCGCGTCAATGCGCACATCGTCAAAGCCGCAGGCTTGAAGCCCCAGTTCAATCGTGCGGGCGCATTTCTGGTGGGCATCGGTCAGATAGGTCACGGTCAGCGCGTCGTCTGCATCGCTGAATTGGGCCAGCCATTCGTGCCAGTCCCACACCTCGTGGCCCAGTGTGGGTTGGTAGCCAAGTTTGTCGTTGAGGCGAATCTCCACAATGCGGTGGATGTTGCGCAAGCACTCAGCCAATTCGTAGTCGGGGTGGTTGTCCAGACGACGTTCGAAAGTTTGAATGATTTGTTGGCGCGTCAAGCCCGCACCGCGTGGGCCACGCACCGCCAGGATGAAGGGAAACCCAAATTTGGCGTTGTAGCTGGCGTTGAGCTGTTGGATGTGAGCAAACTCTTGCGGGGTGCAGTCGGTCAACCCCGCTTTGCTTTGCTCATTCGTTGATTCAGCGGTGAGGCTTTTTGTCACCATGGCTTTGCCAGCCAATTCAGGGTGGGCACGTACCAGGGCCACTTGGGCGTCACGGCCCGCACGGTTGAGCACCTCGACCATGGCGTGTTTGAGCGCGGCAGCAGACGCAAAAGGACGTGCGTCGAGGGCTTGTTCGGCAATCCAATCTGAATGTTCGTACAAGCCCGTCAGCAAGGCCGCAGCCTCTGCGCGGGGCAAGGTGTTGATTTGGTTCAGCGTGATGTGCGTGGTGCTCATGGGGTGTCCTGCGGATGCGGTTAGACGTTGGCTGGGTAGGGATGCACTTGCTTCCAGTGGCGGGCAATGTCAATGCGCCGCGCCACCCACACACGGTCGTGTTTGGCGATGTGGTCTAAAAACTTTTGCAGCGCCACGATGCGTCCGGGCTTGCCCAGCAAGCGGCAGTGCATGCCCACGCTCATCATCTTGGGGGCGTCTTCGCCTTCGGCGTAGAGCGCATCAAAGGTGTCGCGCAAGTAGATGAAGAAGTCTTCTGCCTGGCTAAAGCCTTGTGGCAAGGCAAAGCGCATGTCGTTGCAGTCCAGCGTGTAGGGCACCACCAAGTGCGGCGCGATGTCGCCATTGCTTTTTTGCACTTGCATCCAAAAGGGCAGGTCTTCGCCGTAGTAGTCGCTGTCGTACTCAAAGCCGCCATGGTCGAGCACCAGCCGGCGTGTGTTGGGGCTGTCGCGTCCGGTGTACCAACCCGCGCCGTGGATCGAGTTGCCGTGGGTGGTGTGCGTCAAACGCTCGATGATCTCAATGCCGCGTTCCAGATGCGCCCGCTCTGTCGCCTCATCGATGGTTTGATAGTTGATCCAGCGCAAGCCATGGCAGGCAATCTCGTGTCCCATCTCGACCAGTGCAGCCGTGAGTTCTGGGTGACGTTCCAGTGCCATGCTGACGCCAAACACCGTCAAGGGCAGGCCGCGTTTTTCAAACTCGCGCAAGATGCGCCACACGCCCACGCGTGAGCCGTATTCGTAAATACCTTCCATGCTCAGGTGGCGGTCTGGAAAGCTCGGTGGGTTGAACATCTCGCTCAAGAACATTTCGCTGCCGGCATCGCCGTGCAAGGTGGCGTTCTCGCCGCCTTCTTCGTAATTCAACACAAACTGCACCGCTACGCGGGCCTGGCCCGGCCATTGGGCATGCGGCGGTGTGCGGCCATAGCCCACCAAGTCGCGCGGGTAGGGGGCGGTGCTGTTGTAAATGGCGTGGGGGTTAGACATGGGGTGTTCCGGTTCAGGCTAAGGCCATGGCAATGTCGTTGCTGGGCACTTTGCGGTCGAGGGTGAGGTTTTCTTCCACGTGGCGCAGGTGCTCGTCCATCAAGCGCACAGCCAACTTCTCGTCCTTGGCGGCAATGGCTTTGATGATGTCGGCGTGCTCTTCTGCCGAGTGCTCCGCGGCATGGGTGCTTTGGTACATCAGCGTGATCAGCGCGCAGCGTGAAATCAACTCGCCCAGCATTTGGGCCAGCACCTGGTTGTTCATCAATTCGGCGATGCGCACATGAAAGTCGCCCAGCAAGTCGGTGCGGCCTGGCACATCGCCGCTGCTCACCGCGGCTTTTTCTTGCGCCACGTGTTCTTTGAGGGCTTTGATTTGCGCAGGAGTGACGTGACGCACAAAGTTGCGCGTCATTTCGGCTTCGAGCATGCGGCGCACGGCAAACACTTGGCGCGCTTCGTCGGAAGAGGGGGTGGCCACAAAGGCGCCGCGTGCGGGCTCCATGCGAATCAGGCGTTTTTGTGCCAACTGAAACAAGGCCTGGCGCACCAAGGTGCGTGACACGCCAAAGTGATCGGCTAGTTTTTGCTCGGCCAGTTTGGTGCCTGGGTGCAGGCGGTGTTCCACGATGGCTTTGGTCATCGCATCCACAATGCTTCGAGTGGCGGTTGAGCTGTCCATGAGGGTCTCCGGCAAGGTCGTTGTCGCTCAATGATAGCTTCAAATACAAAAACTGTATACACTTTCAGTCAACCGTTTTGGTTGCCATCTTTTTTTGGAGCGACACATGGGATTGAGCACACACGTTTTAGACACCATGCACGGTGGCCCCGCCGCAGGCATGCAGGTGTCAATGTTTACCACAGCCAATGGCCAAGCCAGCTTGGTCAAATCGTTCACCCTGAACCACGATGGTCGCAACCCAGATGGCCTGCTGTATGACAACGACAGCCTGAAGAAGGGCACCTACCGACTGGTGTTTGACGTGAAGGGTTACTTCGCCTCCAAGGGCGTGGCTTTGCCAGAACCTAACTTCCTAGACCAAGTGATCCTGGACTTCGGCGTGGCCCATACCGACCAGCATTACCACGTGCCGTTGCTGGTCAGCCCCTGGAGTTATTCGACCTATCGGGGGTCTTGAGTTTTAGGTGCTCTATGCGTTGAAGCTTGAAATGCTGTCTTGGTATTTCAAGTGGGTTGAGGCAGCATCAATCGATGTAAGTCCATCTTAATGACGGCCTTCTGAACCCAGTTCCGCTTACTTTTTAATGGCTGAAGATAAAGTCATTATTTACAACTAAATAGCTCATAATCGTGACGTTTTTTATGTCTCGGTCGCTTTGATGATCGAATCGCAACAGTCCAAATTTGGTTTTGGGCCGTACAAAAAATTGAGTCAGAAGGGCTAAAGCTTATGAGTTGTTATCAGGATATTTACAGTGATTTCCCTTCAAGATGCAAAGAGTTGTGGTGCCGAATCGAACAATCAGAAAACACGCACCAAGAGGACTTGAGCGTAACAACCTTGCTGGTTATTGCTGTCGCTGGCTTTGCTATGCCTTGGCAATATTTAAAAAATAACGATGCCCCAAAAAAACAAAGCGCTGATTGGAAGCAGCATCCAGCTTTTAAGAGTGTGAGCCCTGAGAAATATGGCGGGGCATTAAAAGCCCTTGCTATTAAATTCGCAGAGAAAATTAATATAAGTGAATTAGCTAAAACAGGCGATGAGCAGTTTTGGACAATAGGAAAATGTGTTAATTTTGAAGAAGTACATGATGTTGCTGAAAGAAAAATAGGAATAATTGAAAACAGCGAAATTACACTAAGTCGTCTTCTACATTGTTTACGCAACGCACTGGCACATAGCGGTTTTTTTGCTCTTGGTTCAACTGAATTAAATATCGATAGCATCAGTTTTTTCTCTGAAATTAGAGATAAAAAGGGAACGCTTACTGGATGGGAAGTAGCAACAACAAGCGTTGAAGGATTCAGGCACTTTCTTAACAAGTGGTTTGAACTTATCGGCGACCCAGCGCAACGGTTAGCTGTGCCTGAGGTTTTTAATCAAAGTCTTGTTGAAGATCGCATGGAGCAGCAGGCATGAATGAATTAAATACTATCGCAATGGTCACGGTCTTGCTCGTTGGGCTTGCCATAGGGTACTGGTTGAAAAAGAGCATCAATGCAAGCCAGTCGGACGCTATCACCCAGCAAGTAAAGAACGATTCAGCGACTGAATTGGCGACGGTACGTGAGCGTATGCGTGGTCTTGAAAGTGAAATGCATAAGCTCAATGAGCAGTTGAACCAATCAACTTCGTATAACCAGAATGCGCAGGCGCGCATTCTTGAACTGTCAACAAGTGAAGCTGAAAAAGCGCGTGAATTGCAGGTTGTGAACGCACGTAACCAAGAATTAGCACGTGATTTTGAAACCATAACAGATCGTTTAAAGAACGTGTCAGAGCTGCTCGCGCAAGAGCAATCTAGGTGTGCAGGTTTAGCAGCGGATAACGAACGAATCGCGCCGCTTAGCGAACAAGTTGCCAGCCTAGAGCAAGACAACGTGCGGCACCAAACGATGATCTCATCATTGCGTGAAGACGTAGGGCGTGTACAGGCCGAACTACAGGCCGAAAAAGATGCACACACACTTGTGCGTAATGAATCTGGAAACATGATTGAGCAGCTCAGGTTAACCATTGCAGACGTTTCGAACCGGTTGAGAAACACGTCAGAACTACTTGCACAAGAGCAATCTAGGTGCGCAGGCTTAGCAGTGGATAACGAACGAATCGCACCGCTCAGTGAACAAGTTGCCCGTCTAGAACAAGACAACGCACGGCACCAAATGACGCTCTCATCACTGCGCGAAGACGTAGGACGTGTACAGGCCGAACTACAGGCCGAAAAAGATGCACATAAATTGGTGCGTACTGAATCTGCTCAAACCAGTGAATTGCTGAAGACTGCAACCATCGAGGTTTCGATTCAGCAATCCCAGCTTACGGAACTGAAGACACGATTAGAGTCCGAACGTAAACAATCAGAAGAAAAGTTGGCACTTTTATTGGAGGCCAAGGATGCGCTCACCAATCAATTCAAAAGTTTGGCCAGCGATATCCTTGAAGAAAAAAGCAAACGCTTCACGGAGCAGAACCAAAATAATCTAGGGCAACTGCTTGATCCACTAAAAACACGTTTGCAAGAATTTCAAGGAAAGATTGAACTCTTTTACGACACTGAGGGCAAGCAGCGTTCAGCACTTGCGCAGCAAGTGACGCAATTGATGGATTTGAATAAAACGCTGAGTGACGATGCTAAAAATCTGACATTGGCATTGAAGGGCTCATCCAAGTCGCAAGGTAATTGGGGTGAGCTGATTCTTGAGCGTGTGCTTGAGGCATCGGGCCTTCGTAAGGGAGAGGAATACGACGTACAAGAGAGCCACACACGCGAGGACGGTTCCCGTGCCCAGCCTGATGTAGTGATTCACTTACCCGAGAATAGGCACTTGGTGGTTGATGCCAAGGTTTCGTTAACAGCTTATGAAGAGTATGCGTCTGCAGAAAACGATGCAGAGCGCCAAGCAGCGCTTCGCCGTCATCTTGAGTCGATTCGCAGTCACATCAAGGGCTTGTCTGAGCGCAACTACCAAAGTCTGTATGGCCTGCAGTCTTTGGATTTCGTCTTGATGTTCATACCTATTGAGCCAGCGTTCATGTTGGGCGTGACTCAGGATGACAAACTGTTCATGGATGCATGGGGCAAAAATGTTTTGTTGGTTAGTCCTTCTACCTTGCTTTTCGTTGTGCGCACGGTTGCTCATTTGTGGCGTCAAGAAGCGCAGAACCGAAATGCACAAGACATCGCCAAGCGAGGTGCTGAACTTTACGACCGTCTTTTTGCTTTCGTTTCAGACTTGGAAAGGGTGGGTGACAGACTGCGACAAGCGCAAGAGTCCTATAAAGACGCTTTTGCCAAGCTCAGTACGAATAAAGGGAATGTCATCCGTCAGGCCGAGATGCTTAAAGAGCTTGGTGTGAAACCCACCAAGGCATTGCCATCGCATTTGTTAGAAGCCGCTGGCGCAGTGACTGACGAGTGAGCTGTTCAGTATCTATTTTTCAAATCACATCAATCACCAACAACATCGCTCTTTCGACCTCTCGCATCTTTTCTTCTTCAAGGTGCCCAAAGGGCTCGCTGACCTTGGACCGAGGCAGCGTGGATAGTTTGTCCACCATGACTTGAGACACATGACGCAATCCGTTGCCGGGCATAAGTTCAACACTCACTCGAAAAGTTGCCGTGCGGATCACGCTGGTCACCGGACGGGTAAATGGTTACCAAGTCCCCCCGCTGCGTCGTACCCAGCCGCTGTGCAGCTGCCTCCGTAAGGTCGTTGCTTGGGCTTCACCCAAGTCCCCTTTCAATGCCAAATATTGCATGCGCAATTCGGTGGCATAGCTATCTTGGCGGGTATCAAGTACCCAAAATGGCACGGGACGCAACCCTGCCGCTCGCTTGCGTTCACGTGAGCGAGCAACTTTCAAGGCTGAGGCGTTGGCACTTGGCATAAATACTCCTCGAAAAGGACTGAGCGGGGTTACATGTTGCCGCATGCAGACGCTCAGTCCAGCTTGACTTTAGAAAGGTCAAACAAAGGCTTGGGCATTTCCAGCTTCATGCTTTCCAAGGTTTGTACCAACAGGTCTGCCACAAACAAGTCGCGGTAGGGTTTGGAGTCGGCAGGCACCACATACCAAGGTGCGTCGGGTGTGCTGGTGGCCGACAGCGCGTCTTCATAGGCCTCGGCAAACTTGGGCCACAGTTGACGGTCTTCAAAGTCTGAGGGCTGCAACTTCCAGTGTTTGTGAGGGTCGTCTAGGCGCGCTTGCAAACGCTTTTTTTGTTCGGCTCTGGAGATGTGCAAATAGCATTTGAGAACGGTGATGCCCGAATCAGCCAACAGGCTCTCAAAGTGCTTGATGTCATCAAACCGTTTCTCGCAGGTGTCTTTTTTCACCCAGCCACGCACACGCGTGACCAGCACGTCTTCGTAATGGCTGCGGTTGAAAATCACCATCTCACCCAACGCAGGCGTCTTTTGGTGGATGCGCCACAAAAAGTCGTGGCTTTTCTCTAAGTCGCTGGGCGCACCAAAGGCCTCGGCACGCACGCCCAAAGGACTGATGTGGGTGAAGACGCTGCGAATCACCCCGTCTTTGCCCGCAGTGTCCATGCCTTGCAAGACCAGTAGCAAGCCCTTGCTTTTGCCTGCATGCAAAGTGCCTTGTAGCTTGTTGAGCTTGTCGCCGAGTTTGTGCATGCTGCTTTGCCATGCCTCATCGGTGGGCAAGTCTTTGGGCGAGGGCAAAGTCTCGATATCGCGCAGCTTGAGGCTGCTGTTGGATTTGACGCGCCAAGAAGAATAGTCTTTGTGTTCCATAGGCTCAGTGTAGGGCGGTCGATTTAGCTATTTAGTGCGCTGCAGACCTGATTTATTTGTATACCAAGTGGCATACCTGCCCCGAATTCGGGGAGCAAGTCATTAAAATCCTGTGATATTTTTCTCTAGCTTTTCAGCCCCCACCATGACCCAAGTCACCAACACTGTGCGATTTGTGCTCGACGGCCAAATCGTTGAAGCCCAAGGTGTGCGCCGCACCACCACTGTCCTTGATTACCTGCGTGAGCAACTGCACCGCACCGGCACCAAAGAGGGCTGCGCCGAAGGCGATTGCGGTGCGTGTGTGGTGATGGTGGGCGAGCTCAATGCCGCTGGCACTGGCGTGAACTATGTGCCGGTGAACAGCTGCATCCAGTTGTTGCCCGCTTTGGATGGCAAATCGGTCAAGACCGTGGAAAGCCTGAAAAAAGCCGACGGCTCCCTGCACCCGGTGCAAGAAGCCATGGTGGGCTGTCACGGTTCGCAATGCGGGTTCTGTACCCCTGGCATCGTGATGAGCTTGGTCAACCTGATGCAAACCAACACCAGCCCCAAACGCCAAGAGATCACCGATGCCCTGAGCGGCAACCTGTGCCGCTGCACGGGCTACACCCCCATCATCGACGCCACGGTCAAAGCCTGCGAGAAGAAAACCGCTTTGAAAGTGGATGACAGCGCCGATGTGCCGCTGTTGCAAGAAATCAAGCGTGCCGCCACACCCACCCTGAGCTTGGACGGCGACATCATCGTGCAGCCCGTGGTGCGTACCAAAAAGGGCAACGAGTTCGTGTCGCCCGCCACCCTGGCCGAAGTGGCTGACTACTTGGTCAAGCACCCCACCACCACCTTGCTGGCAGGCAGCACCGAAGTGGGTTTGCAGGTGAACAAACAGTTCAGCCGCCCTGACCACATCATGTACTTGGGCAACGTGCAAGAGCTGCGCCAAGTGGCCGACACCCCCAAGGCCTGGCGCATCGGTGCTGCGGTATCGCTGACGCAGGTTGAAACCCTGGTGGCCCAGGCCTACCCCGACTTTGCCGAGGTGCTGCGCCGCTTTGGTTCGCCGCCCATTCGTTCCACCGCCACTTTGGCGGGCAACATTGCCAACGGTTCTCCGATTGGCGACACCATGCCCTGCTTGATGGCCTTGGGCGCCACCTTGGTGCTGCGCCTTGGCAACAAAACCCGCACCGTGGCACTGGATCAGTTCTACACCGGGCAAAAGCAAAACGTGTTGCAAGCCGGTGAATTCATCGAAGCCATTGAACTGCCCAAACCGGCAGCGGGCGCGGTGTTCCGTGCCCACAAGGTGAGCAAGCGTTTTGAGCAAGATATTTCGGCCACTTGCGCCGCCATCAGCTACAGCCTCAAAGACGGCAAGCTCAGCGGCGTCAAGCTGGCCTACAACGGTTTGGCGCCCTCGCCTTGCCGTGCGCCCAAGCTCGAAGCGGTGTTGGAAGGCAAAACACCGGCTGGCGTCAGCGCGGCTGAGCTGGATGCTGCCATTGCAGCCAGCTTTGTGGCGCGTGACGGCTTGCGGGCCACCTGGGCTTACCGCTCGCTGGTGGCGCGCAACCTGGTGCTGGATTTCATCGAAGAACAAACCTCGGAGGTGGCGTAAATGAATGCTCCTATCAACCTCAAAAACTTGTTGCCCGCCTCGGGTGTGCAACAAGGTACCGACGTGATTCACGAGTCGGCACACCTGCACGTCACCGGCTCAGCCACCTACACCGACGACATTCCTGAGTTGGCTGGCACCTTGTACGCCGCCCTCATTTTGTCGCCCGTGGCGCATGGCGAGTTGATCGGCGACGGCATTGACCGCGCCGCCATTCTGAAAGAACACGGCGTGGTGGCGGTCTACACCTCCAAAGACATTCCGGGTGAAAACAACTGCGGCCCCATCAACCACGACGATCCGTTCTTGGCCGTGGGTAAGGTCGAGTTCATTGGTCAAGCCGTGGCGGTGGTGGTGGCGCGCGACATGTTGTACGCACGCGAAGCCGCCAAAAAAGCCAAGGTGCAAGTGAAAGAACTCACGCCCATCTTGACCATCGACGAGGCCATGGCCGCACAAAGCTTTGTCATGCCCCCCAAAGGCATCACCCGTGGCAACGCGGCTGAAGCGATTGCCAAGGCACCGCACCAGCTCAAAGGCAGCACCGAAACCGGTCAGCAAGAGCAGTTCTACCTCGAAGGCCACATCACCTACGCGGTGCCGCGTGAAGACGGTCAACTCACCTTGTATTCGTCAACCCAACACCCCGATGGCAATCAGCGTGAAGCCGCTGCGGCGCTGAACCTCACCACCAACGACGTCGAAGTGATTTGCCGTCGCATGGGCGGTGCGTTTGGTGGCAAAGAGGGCAATGCCAGCATCTTCAGCCAGAGCGCTGCGCTGGCGGCCCATTTGCTGCAAAAGCCGGTCAAGCTGCGCGTCAACCGCGACGATGACATGACCATCACCGGCAAGCGCCACGACTTTCGGATTGACTACGAGGTGGGTTTTGACAACGACGGCCGCATCTTGGGTGCCGACATTGCCTTGCTGTCACGCTGCGGCTACAGCACCGACTACTCGGGCCCGGTGAACGACCGTGCCTGCTTGCACATCGACAACTGCTACTACATCCCCAACCTGCAACTCATCAGCCACCGTTGCAAAACCAACACCCAAAGCGCCACCGCTTTCCGTGGTTTTGGTGGCCCACAGGGCATGTTTGGCATTGAGACCGTGATTGAGCAAATCGCCAACACCTTGGGCAAAGACCCGCTGGATGTGCGCAAGCTCAACATGTACCAAGACCCGGCCATCTCGGGCAACCCCGCCACCATGACCACGCAGTACAACCAGTTGATCGAAGACTGGGTGGGTGACCAAGTGGTCAACCAAGTCGAAGCCGAGTCCAAGTACCGCGAGCGTCGTGCCAGCGTGAACGCCTTCAACCAGGCCAACACCAAGCGCAAGCGCGGCCTGGCTTTGGTGCCCTTGAAGTTTGGCATCAGCTTCACCGCCACCATGCTCAACCAAGGGGGTGCCTTGCTCAACATCTACATGGACGGCTCTATCAGCGTCAACCACGGTGGCACGGAAATGGGCCAAGGCCTCAACACCAAGATGGCCCAGGTGTGTGCCGATGGTTTGGGTGTGTCTTTGCAGTACGTGCGCGTCACAGGCACCGACACCCAGAAGGTGCCCAATGCATCGGCCACGTCGGCTTCTAGTGGTGCCGACATCAACGGTGCCGCCATCATGAACGCCACCGCACAAATGCGTGAGCGCTTGAAACCCGTGGCCGCCCGCATGTTGGGTTGCGACGCTTCCGCCGTCACCTTTGCCGACAGCCAAGCCCATGGTGGTGGCAAGTCGGTGGCTTGGTCTGCGCTGGCCAAGCAAGCCTGGCTCGACCGCGTGGGCTTGTCGGTGACGGGCTTTTACATGACCCCCGAAATTGCGTACGACTTCACCACCTTGAATGGCCGTGCTTTCTATTACTACTGCTACGGCGCTGCGGTGACCGAGGTCGAGATCGACACCCGCACCGGCGAGTGGTGGCTCAAAGCGGTGGACATCGTGCACGACGCGGGTAAGAGCATCAACCCGGCCATCGACAAAGGCCAAATCGAAGGCGGCTACGTGCAAGGCATGGGCTGGCTCACGATGGAAGAGTGCATTTGGGACAAAAAAGGCAAGCTGCTCACCCATGGTCCGAGCACCTACAAAATCCCGGTGGCTGGTGACATTCCAGAGCACCTCAACATCACCTTGTTCGATGGCAGCAACGTCAAGCCGACGCCGTTCAACAGCAAGGCTGTGGGCGAGCCGCCGCTGATGTTGGCCCTGTCCACCTACTTTGCCTTGCGCGATGCGGTGAGTGCCAGTGCCGACCACAAAACCGTGGTCCACATGAATGCACCGGCCACGCCCGAGCGTATCTTGATGGCCTGCGAACGCGCCAAAGCCGCTGCACACTGAGCTTGTGCCGCGATACACCGCTGAACTCTTGAACCAACTCCAGCACGCCGACGGCGTGCTGGTGACGGTGCACAGCGTCGAAGGCTCGGGCCCGCGCGACGTGGGGGCTTGGATGGCGGTTTTTCCGCACACCTTGGTCAACACCATTGGCGGTGGCCACCTGGAGTTTCAGGCCATCGACGAAGCACGCGCCTTGCTCCACAGGCGCGCTAATGCCTCTGCCGAGGCGCCAGCCAGCCACGAAGACCACACCTTCACCTTGCGTTACGCGCTGGGGCCGGCGCTGGGCCAATGCTGTGGCGGTGTGGTGCATCTGCGGTTTGAACCCGTTGGCGTTGCCGACGCTCCAGCGTTGCAGCAACGCTTGCTCGCCAATGGTCAACCGCTGGCCTTGTTTGGTGGCGGTCACGTAGGGCGTGCCCTGATTCATGTGTTGGGCAGCTTGCCGTTTGCGGTGCGCTGGATTGACAGCCGAGACGAAATTTTTCCGGCCCAGGTGCCCCTGAATGTGGTGTGCGAACACTCGGACCCGGTGCACGCAGCGGTGGCCGATTTGGCACCCCACTCAGCCGTGCTCATCATGAGTTTCAGCCACGCTGAAGACCTGGATGTGGTGGCGGCCTGCTTGAAGCGTCAGCGCGCCTTGGGCGACATAGGCTTCATTGGCCTGATTGGCAGCAAAACCAAATGGGCCACCTTTCGTCACCGCTTGGAAGCACGCGGATTCAGCGCCGACGAGCTGGCGCGGGTGACCTGCCCCATCGGCATTGAAGGCATCACCGGCAAAGAGCCCGAGGTGATTGCGGTGGCGGTGGCTGCACAGCTGCTGCAGTGCACCCTCTCTTCAAGCGTAGCCTGAGCCCGTCACAGCAGCGGGTTGTTTGTCAGAGCCATCTGTTGGTCCACCAACAACTGGACAGCGGTGATGCCATTGCTGGCGTTGTACACCGCCATCGTGTGCCCTTGGTAAGCAATCGCGGTTTGCAGTGCAGACACCTCCCAGCCACTGCTGCTCAGGTTGAACGCCAGATGGTCGTTGGCGTTACCCCACACCATGAGCTGGTGCTTGGCCACGCTGGCGTCCAAGGCGCTGCCTGAAGCTGCGCTGGTGTTGCTGCTGTTGAACAGGTTCATGCCGGCCATGTCCAGCACATCGTTCACGTTGAGGGTG
>NZ_NESB01000011.1:0-108382 GCF_003063395.1 Limnohabitans sp. JirII-29 | reverse complement strand
CCGTTGAACGCTTGTGACCACCTCAACCCGATTGGGCCTTGCTGAAGACATAGTCATATCCATAGTCGTATTCCTAGTTGTTAGTTTAAGGAATACCAACGGGACTGTTTTTCAGGGGGCTAACTCATCAGCATCCCAAACAACACAAGCCCAGTCAAGTTCTAGTCCTTGAACGTGAAATTCGGTAGCAACATCTTCAAGGTAGTAGGACGAGCGGATATCGTCTTTGTCGTCCAAGAACCAATGAATGGGGTCCATCGGAGACCTGACATCAATGGCATGTGGTTTCAAACGTTGCGCTTGTGAAGACACCACCATGCCAAACCGCTCTGTACCACGCGCTTTCTCTCGTAGTCAACGTTTAGCTTTGTTCAAGTCTCGTGTGATAACGATAGGGTAACGCGCTTGCACTTGTTGGAAAACAGCGCGTGCATTTTCATTCTGACGATCTAGGAGATGCTTCACAAAGGTTGAAACATGCTCAGCGCGAAATGAGCGCATGGAAACAGCAAGGTGCAGATCTTCATTGAAGTGGATGTTCTGCCTGTCTTTCAATATCTCAAGTGTGTCCTCGGCGCCATATTCAGAGTCTTGCAGATGTGGAGAAATATGAACTTCCCAGTCGGGATAATGATCATTGATCGCGCGCAGCCATTCACCAATGCCGGCCTCCCCCGTGTTGATTTCTTGACCGCCGCCCACAAGACACACCACGACTGACCAGTCTGGGTGACGATCTAAGCATGAAATCAAAAAATCAGGCTCAGAACGGTTGAAGTCCGGTCGTCCCTTTTTCCTAGCCATGAATTGTGTGGTTTGTTCCAAGGTCCATGCGCGTTGTGCTTCGTCAAAAATAACCACATGGTCTACTGGCGGTTGTTCATCGGAGAGGTAGGCATCGCGAAAATGATGCACGTTTTGGATAAATGCATCTACTGCTTTGCGCGCTTCACCTTTGCGAAGCTTTTGACCAATCACTTTCTTGCGAGCCACCTCGTCCCGGGTCAAAGCTTCTCTCAAAATAGAAACCAGAGGCCCATTGCCGGACAGGTAAACACTGTGCAAATCACTTCCAGCGTCCATATGCTTGGTAGCGACATCTAACCCAACCAATGTTTTTCCCGCGCCGGGAACGCCTGTTACAAAACAAATAGCTTTTTTACGATTGGCTTGAGCTTCAGTAATGAGATGACCAATTGCCACGGACGTTTTGGCCAAATTCTTTTCCCCAGCTTCGCTGCGCGACAGCTCGGCCACCGAATGGTTGCCGTAGAGCGCTGAAGCGGCTTCGATGATCGTGGGCGTAGGGCGGTAGCGTCCACTCTCTCATACCGATGCGTCAATTCCAACTCCTGTGCTAAGTTGTAAAACTGTGTTGATCGTGTCTTTTAAAAACTCAGGCGATGTGTTGATTGGCTCAAGAACGCCATCGTTGTGGTGGCTTACAGACACAACGCCATTCACGTTCCTGGTATTTGTCGCAACCAACAGCGGCGCGATCATGCAGTGGTGACTCGTTTCATGAAAGTTCTTCAGATCGAGTGCATAGTCCCACACTTGATCAATTGCAGAACGATTGAAAATACTTTCTCCGACTTTGAACTCGATCACAAAAATGACGTGATCGATCAAAGCTAAAACGTCAATGCGTTTGCCAAGTCGGGGAACAGAAAACTCAAAGAACACCCAACCTCTGCCAGTAAATGACAAAAGCTCGTGTTGAAGAATGGTGATTTGCGAGCGCCACGCATCTCGTTGCGTTGTTTCGATGGAGAAGCCACTATTTTCAGTAATGCGACCAAGCACTAAGTTGTGTTCCGAATGAACGAAGTCAGCAATGCTTGCCCCATAAAAGGCACGCGATAGTTTGGCTGGTGACGTGGTCAAGAAGATTACCTGATGGGTGCAAATGATCGTAAATGGGCGAATAAGGGAAAGGTTAGTTGTGACTTGTCCAGTCTTCCACCAATAGATCAGTGGCTTGAGCAAAAGCTCTGTCATTGCTAACCAATATTGCATTCAGATGCAACGCATGCGCCGCAATCTGCATATCCAGTGCAGCCAGGGGCGTGCCTTGGCTTTGCAGATGCGCGCGCAGTGTGCCGTAGGTTTGTGCCACGGCTTCGTCCCATGGCATTACTTCCACTCGACGCAAAAACTCGTCCACGGCCGCCTTCAGTGCCACAGCTTCAGGACGTTTTGCCAGACCAAACGCCAGCTCACCTGCCGTGATCGCTGATATGCACACCTGATGCATCGGAACAGCCAACAAGCGTTGCGTGACTTGCGGGTGGCGTTTGATGAGGTGACTGACCGTGTTGGTGTCTAACAAATAAAGCGCTGTCATACGTTGGCTCAATGGCCTAAGTTTTCTGGCACAGATGCAAATGGATCGCGCTCTGGTTTGTCGCTGTGGCCTTGTGTCAGCCGCTCAGCGGTGCTCAGGAAATCCTTTGGCACTTGGACGTTCTCTGTTGCTGCCAAAAAGCCGCTCCAATCCTTGGGTCGGCGCGAGAGGATGACATCCCCAGTCACTGGGTCTTTGCGAATGAAGACTTCGGGGGTGTCAAACCTGTAGGCGGCTGGCAGCCTTACCGCTTGACTGCGGCCATTGACGAAAAGTTTGGCGGTTTGGGACATGGTGGACCTCCATTGGAAATGGTAGATACCAAAGTATATGCTGGAAGCGTGTTTTTAGCCTACCGCCCAATGCTGTGGAAACACCCACAGCAGGCCAGCGGTCATCACCAGATAGCGAAAAAATTTGCCGACGGCCATGTAGCCCACGCACGGCCAAAACGGCAGTCGCAACCAGCCTGCTACCGCACACAGCGGGTCGCCCACACCGGGCACCCAACTCAGCAAGCAGGCTTTAGGACCCAGCTTTTGTAGCCAACGCAAGGCACGTGCATCGTGGGTGCTGCTGTTGGGTTTGAGCTTGTCACGCACCTTGTGCGCACCACGCCCCATCCACCAACTGATGCAGCCGCCCACAGTGTTGCCTGCGGTGGCCACCAACACAGCCGGCCAAAACAAATCTGGATTGAGTTTGACCAGCCCAAACACCACGGGCTCTGAACCCATGGGCAACAAGGTGGCCGAGACCAAGCAGACCACAAACACCGTGCTCAAGCCGAATTCGGGCAAGGCCAAGGCGGCCAGCAAAGAGTGCATCCAAACTTCCATCGCACCAAGTGTATAGAGCCCTGCAAGCGGCAAAAACCCTGACAAAAATTGACGCTAAACTTTCAGTTGCTGAAATTTCAGGCAGCTACAATCGTGCCTCCTTTTTCGGCAATCCCCCCCCCTTCTTTCCCCCTCCCTCGCAAATGCACATTGGCCCTTATCCATTGGCAAACAATCTGTTTGTCGCGCCGATGGCTGGCGTCACCGACCGGCCCTTTCGCATGCTGTGCAAGCAGTTGGGGGCGGGCTATGCGGTGAGCGAGATGGTGACGTCTCGCAAAGATCTTTGGAAGACGCTCAAGACCTCGCGTCGTGCTGACCACACAGGCGAGAGCGGGCCGATTGCTGTGCAAATTGCAGGCACTGACGCGGCCATGATGGCCGAGGCTGCGACCTACAACATTGAGCGCGGGGCGCAAATCATTGACATCAACATGGGTTGCCCGGCCAAGAAGGTGTGCAACAAGTGGGCGGGCTCGGCCTTGATGCAAGACGAGCCGCTGGCGCTCTCGATCGTCGAGGCGGTGGTGGCTGCGGCACTTCCCCATGGCGTACCCGTGACCTTGAAGATGCGCACCGGTTGGTGCCAACAACACAAGAATGCCGTCAACCTGGCACGTGCGGCCGAGGGCGCAGGTGTGCAAATGCTCACGGTGCACGGGCGTACCCGCGAGCAAGGCTACAAAGGCTTGGCCGAGTACGACACCATTGCCGCAGTCAAGCAAGCGGTACATATTCCGGTAGTCGCCAATGGCGACATTGACTCGCCCGAAAAGGCGCAAGAAGTTTTGAAACTCACCGGCGCGGATGCCTTGATGGTGGGGCGTGCCGCCCAAGGGCGTCCTTGGATATTCCGTGAAATTGCGCACTACCTGGCCACGGGCGAGTACTTGGCCCCGCCCTTGGTGGCCGAGGTGCGTCGCCTCTTGCTGGCGCATCTGGACGAACACTACGTCTTGTATGGCGAGTACACCGGCGTGCGAACCGCACGCAAACACATTGCCTGGTACCTGCGCAGTCTGCCGGGTGGTGAGGCGTTTCGCCAGCGCATGAACAGCTTGGAAGACAGCGCGTCCCAGCATCATGCTGTGGCCGATTTTTTGGACGATTTGGCCGAGCGTCATGAACGTTTGCCGCAAGCGATGACCGACTCTTTGCCCCTGTTAGAAAGCGTTGCATGAGCAAAAAACACATTGAAGAGGTGGTACGTGCCAGCCTCGAAACTTATTTCACAGACTTGCGTGGCACTGAGCCCGACAACCTGCACGACATGGTGGTGCGGGTGGTGGAAAAACCTTTGCTTGAAGTGGTGATGCACCACGCCGAGCACAACCAATCGCGTGCCGCTGAATGGCTGGGCCTGAACCGCAACACGCTGCGTAAAAAACTTCTCGATCACAAACTTCTCAAATAAGCCTTCTCATGCAAGCACTCATTTCCGTCTCAGACAAAACCGGCATCGTCGACCTCGCGCGTGCCTTGCACGATTTGGGCATTGGCCTGATCTCTACCGGTGGCACCGCCAAGTTGTTGGCCGAACAAGGCTTGCCTGTGACCGAGGTGGCAGAAGTCACCGGGTTCCCCGAAATGCTGGATGGCCGTGTCAAAACCCTGCACCCCAAAGTGCACGGTGGTTTGCTGGCACGCCGTGACACGCCCGAGCACATGGCGGCTTTGAAGGCACACCACATCGACACCATCGACTTGTTGGTGGTCAACCTGTACCCGTTTGAAGCCACCGTGGCCAAGCCCGGTTGCACGCTGGAAGATGCGATTGAAAACATCGACATCGGCGGGCCTGCCATGGTGCGCAGTGCCGCCAAGAACTGGAAAGATGTGGCCGTATTGACCGACGCGTCGCAATACCCTGCGGTGCTGGCCGAGTTGAAAGCTTCGAAAAAGTTGTCAGACGCCACGCGCTTTGCCTTGTCTGTTGCTGCGTTCAACCGCATCAGCAACTACGACGGGGCCATTAGCAACTACCTCTCCAGCATCAATTTCCAAGAAGGTGCCAGCGTCCCTGAGCGCAACGCATACCCCGCCCAAAGCAACAGCCAGTTCGTCAAGCTGCAAGACTTGCGCTACGGTGAGAACCCGCACCAAACCGCAGCCTTTTACCGTGACCTGCACCCTGCGGCGGGCTCTTTGGTCACGGCCAAACAACTGCAAGGCAAAGAGCTGAGCTACAACAACATCGCCGATGCCGATGCGGCGTGGGAATGCGTCAAGAGTTTTGACGCTCCGGCCTGCGTCATCGTCAAGCACGCCAACCCCTGCGGCGTGGCTGTTGGCAAAGATGCGCTAGAGGCCTATAGCAAGGCCTTCCAAACCGACCCCACCTCCGCGTTTGGCGGCATCATTGCCTTCAACCGTCCGGTGGACAAAGCAGCGGCTGAAGCCGTGAGCAAACAGTTTGTCGAAGTGCTCATGGCACCCGGCTACAGCGCCGAGGCCTTGGAGATTTTCAAAGCCAAGGCCAATGTGCGCGTATTGGAAATTCCTTTGGCAGGTACCGATGCAGGCCGCAACACGCAAGACATCAAACGCATTGGTTCAGGCTTGCTGATCCAAAGTGCCGACAACCACGAGCTGGCCTTGAGTGACTTGAAAGTGGTGACAAAGCTTCAGCCCACCCCCCAGCAACTGCAAGACTTATTGTTCGCCTGGAAGGTCGGCAAATACGTCAAGAGCAACGCCATCGTGTTTTGCGCCAATGGCATGACCATGGGCGTGGGTGCAGGCCAAATGAGCCGCCTTGACTCAGCCCGCATTGCCAGCATCAAGGCCGAGCATGCCGGCTTGTCGCTCAAGGGCACGGCCGTGGCGAGTGATGCTTTCTTCCCGTTCCGCGATGGCCTCGACGTGGTGGTGGATGCAGGTGCCACCTGCGTCATCCAGCCCGGTGGCTCCATGCGCGACCAAGAGGTGATTGACGCGGCCAACGAACGTGGCGTGGCCATGGTGTTCAGCGGCGTGCGCCACTTCCGCCATTGATCGCCGCCAGTGAGTTTTGAACCCCTCGGTCTGAACGCTACGCTGTGCCAAGCCACAGCGACACAGGGCTTTGACCAGCCCACACCCATCCAGGCCGAGGCCATCCCATGCGTGCTGCAAGGCCGCGATGTGTTGGCCCAAGCCCAAACAGGCTCTGGCAAAACATTGGCCTATGTGTTGCCCGTGTTGCAACTCCTCATGACCACCGCCGCGTCGCGTGATGAAGCGCCCCAAAAACGCATCACCCAAGTGTTGGTGCTGGTGCCCACACGCGAACTGGCCACGCAAGTCAGCGAGGTGCTGCGCGACATAGCGCGACCCCTCACACAGTCCATCAAAGTAGGCACGGTGTTTGGTGGGGTGTCCATCAACCCCCAAATGATGAGTTTGCGCAGCGGTGCTGATGTGGTGGTGGCCACCCCCGGACGTTTGCTTGATCTGGTGGACCACAACGCATTGCACTTGGGTCAAGTCAAGCATCTGGTGCTCGACGAAGCCGACCGCTTGCTCGACCTGGGCTTTGCAGACGAACTCCAACGCGTGTTGGCACTGCTGCCCTCCCAGCGACAAAACCTGTTGTTCTCTGCCACGTTTGCGCCCGACGTGCAAAGCTTGGCAGAGGCTTTGTTGCATCAGCCTGCGCGCATCACCATCGCCACTACCGAAGAACACGCGCCCGACATTGCGCAACGTGCCGTTGCCGTGAACGAGAAAAAACGCACGCCCTTGCTGCGTCACCTGATCAAAGAGCACAGCTGGAGCCGCGTGCTGGTGTTTGTGGCCACCCGCTATGCCTGTGAGCATGTGGCCAACAAGCTCTACCAAGCGGGTGTGTTTGCCAGCGCGCTGCATGGCGAGATGAGCCAAGGCGCACGCCAAGAGGTGTTGGCTGAGTTCAAAGAAGAGCGCTGGGAGGTGCTGGTCACCACCGACTTGGCCTCACGCGGCATCGACATTGCCAACTTGCCCGTGGTGGTGAATTACGACTTGCCGCGCTCCGCTACCGACTACACCCACCGCATTGGCCGCACCGGCCGTGCCGGGGCCAGCGGCGTGGCGGTGAGTTTTGTCACCGCGTCATCGTTGGCGCATTGGCAGCTGATTCAAAAACGTGAGCGTATTCAACTGCCGCTCGAACACATCGAAGGTTTTGAACCCACCGATGCGCCTGTGCCCGTGCCTGTGTTGATCGATGGCAATGGGGGCATCAAAGGCAAGCGACCGAGCAAGAAAGACAAGCTCAGAGCCGCCGCCAAACAGGCTGGGCCTTCTGACGCCTGACGCAAGCGCGAAGAGCGCGCGGCGGCGCGTCAGTCGTTGTCTTCTTCGTGGGGTGTGTGGGGGGCCGCTTCATCGCCCACAGCGCGCGGCTTGCGCACCCCGTGTTTGGCCAAAATTTCCACATAGCACTGCGTGCCTTGGGCAAGGGCCACTTCGTCCATGCGCACGGTGATGTCGTTGAGATGCACCACCTCGGCGGTCTCTTGGGTGGCGCCAAACTTGCAATCGAAATCCCAAAAATCCACACCCTCGGGCAAGTCACGGCGACGCTCGCGTTTGACGTATTTGCGAATCTCGTGCTTGATGGCTTCCAGCAAGCGCTCAGGGTGCTTGCCTTCCACATGGAGTTGGAATGTTTTTTTCATGGGGGAACTTCTTGATAGACCGCACCTGTCACGCATGCGTGGTGCATGCGTGGGTGCTCACCGGTCACAGCCGGTTGGCTGTGTGTGGGTGCCCCTATTCTAGTTGGGGCGCCTCAGGGCCGTTTGAGCAGTCGCTCAGCGTTGAGGTGCTGAATCTCTTGCAGCACTTTGGGCTCCAGCCCCAGTTGCGTGAGCGCAGTGGCCTGGGTGTCCATCGCCACGTAGGGGTAGTCGCTGCCGTACACCACCTGCGACGAGGGCACCAGCTTGAGCAAACTCGCCATCGATGAGGGGTGTGTCGCGTTGGCGGTGTCGTAGTAGAGGCGTTTGAGTTCGGCCTCGATGCCGTTGGGCGCCACATCGGCAATGTTTTTGGCATTGCGGTGGAAGAAGTTGATGCGCCCTGCCAGCATGGGGATGGTGCCGCCGCCGTGCGAGAACAACCACTGGATGTCGCGGAACTTCACAAAGCTGCCGCTCAACAGCAGGTTGACCACGGCACGTGTGGTGTCATGCGGCACCTCAATCACCGCAGGGAAAGTGCCTGTGTTCAAGCGCCCACAGCAGTTGGCGGCCAAGGGGTGGAAATACACCAAGGCTTTGCGGCGGTTGAGTTCTTGAAAGATCGGCGCAAAGTCGGGGTGACCCGGCCATTTGTCGCCGTAGTTGGTTTGAATGCCCACGCCATCGGCTTTGAGCACGTCAAACGCATAGGCAATTTCTTTCAGTGTGCTCTCCACGTCCACCATGGTGAGTGCGGCAAACAAACCAAAGCGACCTGGGAAATCCTTCACCATTTGAGCGCCGTAGTCGTTGACAGTGCGCACCATCTGGTTGATCTCAGCAAGCGGCAAATCAAACCACACGCCTGGGGTAGAGGCCATGGAGAGCATGGCTTTTTTCACGCCGGCTTTGTCCATGTCTGCCACCGCACCTTCGCGTGTCCATTTCTCTTGCTGGGAGAAGTGTGGGATGTTGCGTTTGTCTTCCCAGTCAAACCAGGCCTTTTGGTAGGCCGGAGGATAGAAGTGGTGGTGGGTGTCGATCAAGCCCATGCTGCTTTGCGCGGCCACAGGCGCACCGGCCAAACCCAAGGAGCCAAACAGCCCCAAGCCCCCTAGGCCTTTGAGCAATTGGCGGCGGTCAGCGGCGTGCGCGTTAGCGCTGTTGGGCTGGCAGGCCATGCACGACCAGGCAGCATGCGCGCAAGAAGTTTGAGGCTTGAACATGGGCAATCCTTTGTGTGGGTAAAACCAAAAAACTCAGGGAATCGCGTGGGTGATGAAGGCGTGTGGCACGGCTTCGCCCCATTGCGAGTTCAAGCCATCCTCGGCCGCATGGCTTTGCGTGGCGTAGCTGTTGTTGAGCACATCGCTGTCGGTCCAGTGCTCATGCACGCGACCCCAGGGGTCTTTCCAGTAGTCGTACACCTGGCTGCCCAACACGTGGCGGCCAATGCCCCATACGTGCTCGTATTTGTTGGCCTTCACCAAGTGCTGGTGACCCAGCATGATGTCGTCAATGTCTTGGGCTTCAAACGACAAATGGTTCAGGCCGGTGGTGGGGCCGTCGATCAACAAAAAGATGTGGTGGTCGACATAGGTTTCGCCTTTGTCCACTCGGTTGAACGAGGCAATGATGTTGTCTTTGCTGCCCGCATACACCTCGTCCGAGCAGACCAAGCCCAACACGTCGCGGTACCACTGAATTTTGGAATTGGCGTTCGGCGTCATCAGCACCGCGTGCGCCGCACGTTTGACATGTGACGGGCCAGCCGGCAAGCGCATCAATTTGCCAGCTCGGTTGTACTTGTTGTCGCCCGTGTTGAGGATGGCTTTGCGCACCGGCAGTGCGTCGAGTTGCTGCATGCCGCAGATCAACTCGATCTGATACCCCAAGGGGTCGGTGAGGCGCACGCGTTGGCCGCCACCGGGTTCGTCCACATGCTCAATACCCGTCGCGCCAGAAATCTTGGTGAATTTCTTCAGCTCATCGATGTTGTCGACCAAAAAGGACAGGCCAATGAATTTGGAAGGCCCCAAGTGCGTCACATGCAAGTGGTGGTTAGGGTCGGTGCCCCGCATGTACAAAGCGTCTTTGGTGCGTTCAGCCCGGTGCAACCCAAAATTGGTCAGAAACTCTTCGGCCTGATCCAGGCTGGGGGACTGCAAGCGGCCAAAGGCCAGATCACTCACTTTGCCAAACGACATAGGAATCTCCTTCGTGGTTTATACGCTCTCACCCAAATACGCTTGACGGATATGGGGCTGGGTCATCAGATCTTGCGGGTCACCCGTGCTCACAATGCGCCCACCTTCGAGCACATAGGCCCGTTGTGCGACATTGAGAGCGAGGACGGCGTTTTGTTCGATCAACAAAATCGACACGCCACTGCGGTGGATGTCGGCAATGGCTTCAAACACCTGTTGCACCACAAGGGGTGACAAGCCCAGCGAGGGCTCGTCAATCAGCAGCAATTTGGGGTGTGCCATCAAGGCCCGGCCAAAGGCCACCATCTGTTGTTGGCCCCCTGACAGCGTGCCTGCCAGTTGTGTGCGGCGTTCCTTGAGGATGGGGAACATGTCATACACACGCGCCATGGTGTCGGCGCGCAAGGGACGTGCATAGGGACGGTAGCAGCCCATGTCGAGGTTTTCTTCCACCGTCATGCCGCCAAACAACAAACGGCCCTCGGGCACGATGGACACATCGCGGTTGCACATCTGGCTGGCGGTCAAGCCCGTCACGTCTTCGCCGCGAAACACCAGCTTGCCAGAGCGCACGGGTTGCAAGCGCATCACCGTGTTCATCAAGGTGGTTTTGCCTGCCCCGTTGGGGCCGACGATGGAGACCAGCTCGCCTTCGTTGACATGAAAGTCGACACCCCACAACGCAGGGGCATCGCCATACGACACGTGCAGTGCCTCGGCTTGCAGGATGGGTTGTGTCTCAAGCATGGGCAGTTCCCAGGTAAGCGTTCACCACAGCAGGCTGGACCATCACGTCACGTGGCAGGCCATTGCCAATCACCTGACCTTGGTTGAGCACGATCAAGCGGTCGCACAACTCCACCACAGCGCGCATATTGTGTTCAATGAAGATGATGGTCGAGCCGCGTTCGCGGATCTCACGCACCAAGCTGATAGCGTGGTTGATCTCAGACGGTGTCAAACCGGCCAGCACCTCGTCGAGCAACACCAAGCGGGGTGACGACGACAACGCACGTGCCAACTCCAAAAATTTGCGCTGGTGCAAATTGAGCTCAGACGGCAGCGCGCGTGCGCGGTCGGCCAGTCCCACAAATTCGAGCCAGTACATGGCTTGTGCCGCCGCCGCTTTGCGTGGCAACTGAGGCCCACCAAACATGCCGGCCAAGGTGGCGTTCTCTAGCACCGTGAGGTTGGCGAAGGGGCGCGGAATTTGGTAGGTGCGTGCAATACCGGCATGGGCCGCGCGGTACGAGGGCAAGGGGATCAGGTCTTCGCCTTGAAACACAATGCGACCTGCTTCGGGTTTGAACAGGCCACTGATCACGTTGACCATGGTCGATTTGCCGGAACCATTGGGGCCCACCAAACCCAAAATCTCCCCGCGCTTGACCGTCAAACTCACATCGGACAAGGCATGGATGCCGCTGAACGATTTGCACACGCCTTCGATACGCAACAAGTCGTCCCCAGCGGCCCCGCGTACCTCAATCATCGAAGGGGCGACAGCTGCTGGCAGCGGTGCGGGTTTGCGCGCGCGTTTGAAGCGCTTCAAGATCTGCCCCAAGATGCCATCGGGCATGAACAAAATCACCACAATCAAAATCACACCAATGGCACCACGGCCCAAGATGGCGTAGTCGCCAGCGGTGAAGGCGTATAGCAATGCGGTGATGACCGTGGCCCCAACTGCCGGACCAAACCAGTGGCGAGAGCCACCCAACACGCTCATCAACACCACGTTCAGGGGCACCAAGATGTTGAACACTTCACCGGCGGTGACATACGACAAAAAGATGGCATGAATGCCCCCCGCCACACCAGCCAAAGCGCATGACAGGCCGAGAGCCAACAACTTGTAGCGCAGGGTGGGAATGCCCTGCACTTCGGCCACGTCTTCGTCGTCATGGATGGCAAACAAGCCCGAGCCCAGACGTGCATAAAACACATAGCAAGCGATCCACAGCGTCGCCATCATCAAGGCCAAAGCCAACAGGTAGAAGGTGGCAGAGGGTGAGGGCCCAATCTCAGGCACCGGCACTGCCGACAGATACACACCAGGTCCGCCGTCGATGGGGGTGTTCAAGATGATGGTTGCCAACACAAAGGTCACGGCCAGCGTGAGCAAGCCAAACAGCTCGCCGCGCAAGCGCCGCAACCTGAACACCACCGCGCCCAAGCCCACACCAAACAGCGCAGGCACCAGTGCTGCAAACGGCAAGGTGTAGAGGAAGGGCCAATCGAGTTTGCCGCTCAACACCGCGGTGGTGTAGATGCCCAAACCAAAAAAGGCCCCATGGCCAAACGAAAAATAGCCCGAGTAGCCCGACAAAATATTCCATGAGGTGGCCAAGACCACCCAGTGAAAAATCAGGTACAGAAACGATTCATAAAACGCGGGCAGCTTGAGCAACGGCAAGGCCGCCAAACCCAAACCCACCAGCACAAAAGTCCAGATCAGCCGCTTGTTCATTCAAATCTTTCCGGGACGCAACAAGAGCACCAAGATCAACAACGAGAAAGACACCAAAGGTGCCCACGCGGGTGCCGTGATGGCCATGGTGGCGGCTTCCGACATGCCAATCACAATGCCTGCGACCAAGGGCCCCAAGGGGTTGCCCAAGCCGCCAATCATCACGGCAGAAAACACCACGCCAATCCATGCATAAATTTGCGAAGGGGCCAAGGTGTAGCTCAAAGCCAAACACGCGCCCGCCACACCCGCAAAGGCCGATGCTGCACCAGACAGCAGCAAGGCCAGCATGGGTTCGTTGACGCCAAAGGCAGCGGCCATCTTGGGGTTCTCCGACATGGCACGCATCGCCTTGCCCACCGAGGTGTAGCGCAGCACTGCCCAGGTGGCCAAAGCCAGGGCGACCGAGATCAACAAGGTCAACAATTCAGGCAGGGGGATGTACATCACACCGACCTTGAACTTGATGTCTGCGTAATGCGACTCCAGCTTGCGGTAGTCGGCGGTCCACAGCCACTGAATCACGCTCTCAATCACCACCGTGATGCCAAAGGTCACCAACAGGGAGTTAAAGGGCGTGACCTTGAAGCGTGCAAACACCCAGTGCATGGCCATGCCGACCACAAAGAACCCCGGTGCCACGATGACCAAGGTCACCAAGGGGTCGATGCCAAAGCTCACCGAGAGCTGGTACGTCAGGTAAGCCCCAAAGAACGACAAGGCAAAGTGCGCCAGGTTGATTTGCTTGAGCATGCCCCAGGACAAGCTCAAGCCCAACCCTAACAAACCGTACAAACCGCCGATGAACAGGCCGGACAGCAGAGACTGTCCGAGTAACTCAAAACTAGGAAACTGCATGCAGGGTTCAAGCCTCAAGGAGCCAACATCTTGACGCCAGGCTTGGCATAGGCCTTGGGCCACACCACGACCCATTCGCCGTTTTGCACTTGTTTGATCTTGCTCACGTCATCGCCGTAGTTGTTCACGCCGTCAAAGCGCATCGGGCCTTCGATGGTGTTGACGGTGTTCTTCTTGAGCCAAATGGCCAAGGTGCGGTCATCCAAGCTCTTGGTGGCGGTGACTGCTGCTTCAAGCACTTGCCAGGCGGCAAACGATGCAGCGGCTTGGGTGTCCACAAAGGTGTCGGGTAAACCTGCTTTGGCAGCGCGTTCGTTGAAGATCTTCGCGAACTCTGCGGCCCCAGTGTTGCTGGTCATCGGTGCGTGTTGTTCAAAGATGGTCATGGCCAATGCGTTCTTGGCATCGGGTGTTTTCAGCATCGGGCCGGGTGAGGGCAGGAAGTGGAACATCTGTGGTGCGGGGTAGTCGATCTTCTTCATCGCATCCAGCAGCAACACGCCTTCCAGCGCAATCACGCCACCCCAAATGAAGTCGGGCTTGGCTTCTTTCAAACGGCTGGCAATGGCGCCGAAGTCACGGTTGCCAAAATCCCATTCGAGGTAGAGCACTTCGGTGAGGCCACGCTTCTTGGCGATTTCACGTGCGCCCACCGACATGAAGTGCACCGAAGGAAACTTCGATGTCACGATGGCAATCGTCTTGGGTGGCTTGGGGCCAGCGGCCAGCGCATCGAACACCAGGTTGGGACCCGTGGTGGCGGGGTCCACGCCCGTGGCCCAAGTGGGGAACTGCATGTCGTACTTGGCCAAGCTTGGAATACCAAACGTGTGGTGAATCAAAATTTTGTTGTAGCGCTGCGCCACACCCATGGCCGACAAAATGTTGGCGGTGGCATAAGGGCCAATCAACAAGTCGGCTTTATCGACCGTGACGATTTGTTCGTACAAGGTACGTGCCAGGTCGGGTTTGGATTGGTCATCCTTGAGGACCCATTCCACGGGACGACCGAGCAAACCATTCTTTTTATTGAGTTGCTCAATGTAGATCTCGCCCACCAGCTTGTGCACCATGGCCGTGGCCGACAAGGGACCGGTCAAGGCCAGTGTGCCGCCCACCTTGATGGGAGGGCCCGATGGTGCGGCTTGCGCAGGAGCGCTCAGCAATTGCAGGCCCAGCAGCAGGCTGAGCGTGGTGGTCAACAGCGAGGCGAGTGGTTGGATGGCAAATTTTTTCATCGGTACTCCATGGCTTAAGTGCTGTGCAATGTATGCCATGAAGTGGTCACTGACCATCCGCGTAAACCTTAGCTTATCTGTGTCGCCAAGGTGCCAAGACGATGTCCGTCTCAGCGTGTGACGGACCCCAATCGTTGGAAGACTGCCGCTGCAGCGGCTACCGTTTCTGCAATATCAGCCTGCGTGTGGGCGGCACTCACGAAGCCCGCTTCGTACAACGCGGGTGCGATGTAGACACCACGGTCCAGCAAACCATGGAACAGCTGGTTGAACCGTGGGCTGTCGCTGGTCATCACCTTGGCGTAGTTCTGGGGCAACTCGGGCAACAAGAAGAAGCCAAACATGCCGCCTTCGCAGTCGGCGCTGAAGGGAACGCCGGCTTGTGCGGCAGCAGCGCTCAAGCCATCAACCAAGCTGCGCGTGCGCGCACTCAATGCATCCCAGAAACCAGGTTTAGAAATTTCTTTCAGCGTGGCCAGACCGCAGGCCGTGGCCACGGGGTTGCCACTCAAGGTGCCCGCTTGGTACACCGGGCCGGTAGGGGCGAGTTGTTCCATGATGGCGCGTGGGCCACCAAACGCAGCCAGCGGCATGCCCCCGCCGATGACCTTGCCCAACACCGTGATGTCGGGCTTGAAGCCAGGAATGCTTTTGGCGTAAACGCTTTGGGCGCTGCCCAAGGCCACGCGAAAACCAGTCATCACTTCGTCAAACACCAACAGCGCGCCGTACTGAGTGCACAGTTCGCGGCAACGCTGCATGAAAGGCACCGAGGCCCGCACAAAGTTCATGTTGCCTGCGATGGGCTCAATCATCAAACACGCCAACTCTTTGCCATGCAAGGCAAACGCTTCTTCCAATTGCGGGATGTTGTTGTACTCCAGCACCAAGGTGTGCTGCACCACCTCGGGTGGCACACCGGCGCTGGTGGGGTTGCCAAAGGTGGCCAGGCCCGAACCCGCTTTGACCAGCAAGGCATCGGCATGGCCGTGGTAGCAGCCTTCGAACTTGATGATCTTGCTGCGGCCGGTGGCGCCACGCGCCAGACGCAAGGCACTCATGCCCGCTTCGGTGCCCGAGCTGACCAAGCGCACCATCTCCATCGATGGCACTTGCGCGAGGATGGCTTCTGCCAACTCAATCTCACGCTCGGTGGGCGCGCCAAACGAGAAACCATCCAACGCTGCTTTTTGCACCGCTTCCAGCACCACGGGGTTGCCGTGACCCAAGATCATGGGGCCCCAAGAGCCGATGTAGTCGATGTATTTTTTGCCGTTGGCATCCCAGAAATACGCGCCTTGTGCGCGCTGCACAAAACGGGGTGTGCCGCCCACGGCACGGAATGCGCGCACAGGCGAGTTCACACCACCGGGAATCACACGGGCAGCACGGTCAAACAATTCTTGGTTGCGATCAGTCATGGTCAATCTTGCTTTCAATGTTTGGTTTCAAAGCGTGGCAGCGAGAAATCTTCTGCCGTGGCGGGGCGTTCTTCACCGTCGTCGTTGTCTTCGTCGTCGACCTCGGCCCAAAACAAACGGTCTGGTAACACATGGCCCATGCCAGGTCGAAAACCACTGTTGAGGCTTTGGTCAAGAAAGTGCAGGGCTTCGTGGGTGGCCGCTTCCAGGTCGGTGCCTGTGGCCAGCAACGCCGCCAAGGTGATGCTCAAGGTGTCACCGGCACCGGCGAACACTGCGTCAAAGCGTTCAAAGCGTTCGCTCACCATCACGGTGTGTGCCGTGGCCAACGCGTTCTCCACTTGCTGGTCGGGGTGGTTGATGCCGGTCACCAACACATAGGGCACGCCCATGTCGGCTGCGGCGCGCGCCAAGTCACGCGGGCCGGGGCTGCGTGTTTGGTCCCAGTCGGGCAGCAGCCAGCGCCACAAGGTGTTGTGGTTGCCCACCAGCACCGTGGTCTGCGGCAGGATGAGTTCACGAAATGCGTCTAAGTAAGCGTCGATGTGTTCGTCTTCCCACCACGACAAATTGGGCATGTAGGCCACCACGGGCACCTCGGCGTAGTCGGTGGTGATTTCTGCAATCGCACTCAGATTTTCTGGGTTGCCGCAAAAGCCCACCTTGATGACCTGTACGCTCACATCTTCGAGCACGCTTCGCGCTTGCTCGGTCACAGCCTCTTCGTCAAAGGCGATGTGGTCAAAAATTTCAGCCGTGTCACGCATGTAGGCACCGGTGACTACGGGCAGTGCGTGTGCCCCCACGGAGGCACTGGCCAAAACGTCGGCACTGAGGCCGCCCGCACCACAGGGGTCGTTGGCATTGAACACCAACACACAAGGTGGTGCGGTGGCGACTTCGTCGGAGAGCGTGACGTCGTGGGAGAGGGGGGTGTTTTCTGGCGTCATGGGGCGTCGATACAATGCATTTCATTCTATGCGTTGACGAAAGAAATGCTGTGTCGAAAACTTGGATGTGTCTGATTTGTGGCTGGATTTACGACGAAGAGGCTGGTGCGCCTGACCATGGCATCGCCCCCGGCACGCCATGGGAGCAAGTGCCCATGAATTGGACGTGTCCCGAGTGCGGTGCGCGCAAAGAAGACTTTGAAATGGTCCAGTTTTAAGAGGTTTTATGCAAGTGCGCGCAGCCTTTGAGCGTCACTTGCTGGCTTTGTTGCGTCGTCGCCCTGCCATTGACTTGCCAGCCGTCTACCAACTGGAGCAGTTGTGCAAGCAACAGCTCAGCAGCGAAGCGCTGGCGGACTGGCGAACATTCTGGTCCTTGGTCATTCATTTTTTCACCGCCTTGCGTGTTGCGCCAGGGCGTGAATTCACCGAATCAGAAGCCTGTGCGGCCAACCAAGTGTTGAGTGGCGTGCTGTTGCGCGGGCAGTTTGATGTCCACGACGCGCCGAGCGCCGATGACTTGCAAGTCATCAGTCATTTGTTGTTTCTCGAACAAGCCGACATCATCTCGCAGCGCTTGGTGCACGACTTGCATCATTGGTCGCAAACGCCAGACGCCGACATGCCGCATGACGTGCAAGCCGATGCGCAACACATGGCGCAACTGGCGCGTGATGTGTCTTTGAATGGCGTGCACCAAGTGGCCGACACGCTGGCCATGCAACTGGCACGCTTGCGCACACAACGCGTGGTGGCCGATATTCATGCCAGTGTGCAAGGGGCACAAGAAGTCAGCCGTCTGTTGCAGCAATTTGCTGTTGGCAATGTGCGTGCCCCCCAAGAGAACGTACTGGCGGCCTTGCGAGGCGATTAGGCTTAAGCACTCACGCGTGGGGCATGACAACTTCGAATTGAGCCGCGCACCGCCTTTTTTTTTAAATATAAAAATACAAAATATTGAGTCGAATGTAGATATAACTTCTACTTTTCGAAGCTATAGTTAAAGGCAACGAATACGCTCGCGCACCCATCAAGCAGGCACTGAAGGGCCAAAGGCGGCGCGACGACTTTCATGGTTTTTTACGCCTGTACACGTGTGCAGTATTCAGGGATAAGCCAATGATGTTGGATGATTTTTTGCCTACCGTGCGTTCACGTTATCCAGAAGTAGCCAGCCATTTTGGCTGATTTGTCGTCTACATCAAAGTTAGCCCACAACTCATATGTCTGAGCCCATCTTGGAACTCGATTTCAGCAACAAACTAGAAATCACCATCAACAACAAGAAGCCGGTCGTGCTAACTGACCTGACGCTTTCTCTTCTTGGCGTGGCGCAGCAGTTCGAGAAATTCGTTGAGAATGAAACGAACGAACAACATCAGATCGGGGCCGAGTTGTTCATCAAGGATGTTAGGTCCGGCTCGATCATCGTCGAGCTTGTTGCTCAAGCTGCTCCGGTTGTACCGCTTCTTTGGCAAGGTGGCTCGCTGAAAGAATGGGCAGACTATGCAAGATCAGTTGTTGAGTGGTTAGGCGGAAAAATTAGCACTCCTCCGCAAGATTTAACAAAACAAGATCTAAAACAATGGAACAACATCTTGGAGCCAGTTGCTAAGGATGGCGGTTCGCAGATGAATTTCACTGTCTCAAAAGGCGGCACCGTCATTAATCAGGTGTTCATTAACTCTGAGCAAGCCAACGCTGCACAAAACGGCATTCGTCGTCAGCTAGAGAAACTGGACGAACCCGATGATCATATTCAGCGAAAGAGAGTAATGATCTGGAGCCAAACAAAATTTACTGATGGGACTAGCACCGGAGATAGAGCCATTATCGAAAGCATCAGCTCGACTCCGATCAAAGTCATTTTTGAGAACCATGCCGTCAAGAAGGCAATGCTGGCGGGGGATGCTCGCTTCTCTAAACAATGGCACGAGTTGGCATATATCGTCGATGTGAAAGTTCAAACTGTTCGCGGCACGCCCAAGGTTTACACCATCATCAACTACTATGACGAAGACACCTTTGATCCTGATGAGGGCTAATAATTCCGTTAAGAAGGACAGTCTGCAAACTGCGGTTGCACACCCTCAAATACTCTGCGCCGCTTGGTAACTACGGCCCCCCTTTACGTCAAACTTTAGAGCGTATGAATACCGACGCATTTGAAGCAATTAGAGCCGCGCACCAGAAGGTCGTGGCGGATCACGACGCCCTTCGTTCCTCTGAACCATTCGCAGCCCAGACCAAGCGGCTTTGGCGGCTCACGGAGGGTGTCGCATTGGGCGCTCACACCATATGGACGATGTCGAGGCGGTCGTCTATCTATGACGAGTTCATGTCCTTTCGGTTCTTAGACGATGCTCTGCAATCTGTCGTGGCCGTTTGGTCTCTCGCAAAAGAAGGTCAGCTGACGGCGGCGAAGCGCGAATTGCGGTATCTGCTTGAGTCCATCTCGAAGCATGTTTACGCCGACTTAAAGCTGATGGGAAAGCCGCTGGCCGAGAAAGTCACATTCCTGGCTAACGAAATCCCCAGATCCTCAGTGTCCTTTGTGAATGATTTTCGCCTCTACAGTTTTTCAGATTCCGAGAACAAGGCATTCATGGACGAGGTTAAGGATCGATACTCGTCCTTGTGCAGGTACGTCCATCGCTCACCCGAGCAAGTGGAAGAGTCGTTGCTACTGCTCGCCCAAGGGATCTCCCCCGGGTTCGAAACGCCGAAGCAGTTGGAGTCTTTCGTCCGTGAACTTGAGCGTGTGTACGACATGCTGCTCGTTCTCATGTTCAATGCGCTCGGTCTCAGCTTGGCAGGGGATGTCTTTGTTCATGTGTTAGACGATCACCGCGCTTGGCCGTACCACAAGACACGGTTTACCAAGCTGTTTTCGAAAGAGTTCGATTACAAGGCGGAGCGGCGTGCGCCCTAACAGTTCGCTTGACGCATACACGCAGCGGCTAAGCACCGCAAGCCGAGCGCGGGAGCATACGTCTCGCGGCGCCTTGCCGGTGCGCGCCGGTCTACCCCAAAGTTAGCAGTTATGAATGCCACTACTTCATCCCCTGAGGTGATGCATATAGACGAAGAAACCTTCCTGTTGCTTGGGCTGGCCTTATATTGCGCGCAAAAATTTGAGTTCGGTCTGTATGGCATTGCATCTCATATGACTCATTTGCCAGAAGCAAAGAAAGACAAGCGATTCGCAAACTTAACGCCTAACGACTTCCTGTCATCCCATCCAGAAAAGAAAGTGCTTAGAAAAGCAACGCTTGGTCAAATTTGCACTTTGTTTGGAGAGCGGCTACTACTTTCAAGCGAAGAGCTTGAGCAGCTTGTAACTGACAGAAATTTAATTGTTCATGATTTCTGGCGCGAGCTGCGCCCAATGAGGGGTGTAGTTGGTATTCCAAATCCAAACGATTTTCTGCGGGGTTTTATTACAAATGTGGAACGACTCAACGCGGCAATCAAAGGGCTACTTTCCTACTTGATGGAAGCAGCAGCTCAAAAGGAAGATAGGTCAACAGAGATCGCTATAACCAATGCTGATCTTGAGAACCGCAAGATATTTGAATCAATTGTGGCCGCACGGCTAGCAAATCATTCAACCTGACCTGAGTGAAAAACCGCGCAGGCCGGTGGATTCGAAAGTTAAACGTCAAAAGCCCTTTATCGAAATTCCGATTCCTAGTTCACACCTTCATGCACGCCACTACCATCGCAGAACTCGCCCAATTGACCCTTGATGGCACGCTGCTTTTCCCGGAGATCCTGGGGCGACATGGCGATCAGCATGTCGAGTGGTTTCCGGGCGCGGCGCCCGCTGATGCTTGAAGCTTTCTTCAAACCAAGGCGCTATACGTTTCACAAACATTGAACCAAGGAGCATCCTGTTATGTTGGAACTCAGACCTGGCTGCGAATGCTGCGACAAGGACTTGCCACCCGATTCCACAGACGCACGCATTTGTTCGTTTGAATGCACCTTTTGCGCGTCTTGCGCAGAAACAGTGCTTGGCGGCTCATGTCCCAACTGCGGCGGCGAATTGCTGGCACGCCCTCGGCGTCCGGCCAACAAGCTCGCCAACAACCCGCCCTCAACCCAGCGCATCCACAACCCCGCTGGCTGCAAGAAAGCTGCACAGCCGTGAGCGCCGACTCAAAAAAACGTACTAGCAGCCCTGCGCGGCGATTAGATTCACAGCATGCTTTGGTAGCGTTGAACCATGGCCTCTTGGGTTTCCGCAGGCTCGTCCAACTGGGCGTGGTCTTTGATCATCTGCCCCATGGTGGGCAGCACCGAGCGTTCCACCTGGCTGCTGGCTTGCCATAACTTGGCACGCATCATGGCTTTGGCGCAGTGCAAATAAGCCTCGCGTACCGTCACCTCAATCACAGCTTTCGGCGCACGTGCTTCGTGTGAAAACTTGGCAAGCAAAGCCGGTGATGTGCTGACCGTGGCGTGGCCATTGACGCGCAAAGTTTCGTCCACACCCGGAATCAAAAACAGCAAACCAATTTGCCCGGTGGCGATGATGTTCTCCAGCGTGTCGAGCCGGTTGTTGCCCGAAGCATCGGGCAGCCACAGCGTGGTGTCGTTGCCGACCTTCACAAAACCCGGCGCACCGCCGCGTGGCGAGGCATCCATTTGCTGCGTGGCACTGCTGCTGGAGACCACCACAAACGGTGACAGGGCAATGAAGCGCTGGATGTGTGCGTCCAGGTGTGCGAGTTGTTTTTTCACGGCCCGTTCACCGGGCTGGGCATACACACGGCGCAAGGCGTCGACAGATTGGATGTTCATTTCTCTTTTTTCACCACGGCGTAACGTTGCAGGGTCAAGGCGCGTGCTTCGGCATGGTCGACGATGGGGGCGGGGTAGTCCTTGCCCAATTGAAAACCTGCGGCTTGCAGCTCCATGGGTTTGGCCAGCCAGGGCGCGTGAATCGCTGCTGTGGAGAGCTTCGCCAAGGCCGGCACGTAGCGGCGAATGAATTTGCCCTCGGGGTCAAACTTCTCGCTTTGGCTGATGGGGTTGAAGATGCGAAAGTACGGTTGCGCATCGCAGCCGCTGGAGCTGGCCCATTGCCAGCCACCGTTGTTGGCAGCCAAGTCAAAGTCGTTGAGGTGTTGCGCAAAGTAGCGCTCGCCCCAGCGCCAGTCAATCCCTAAATCTTTCACCAAAAAACTCGCCACCACCATGCGCAGTCGGTTGTGCATGTAGCCGGTTTGGTTGATCTGTGCCATGGCCGCATCCACCAGCGGGTAGCCGGTGCGGCCTTCGCACCAAGCCGCAAACAGATCTTTGGCGTGCTTGTTGTGCTCCCACTTGATGGCGTCGTACTCGGGCTTGAACGATGCGTTCACCACCCGGGGGTGGTGGTGCAAGATCTGGTGGTAAAAATCGCGCCAGATTAGCTCCGATAACCAAACCTCTGCCCCCTTGGAGCCCGCCAGCATGCGCTGGTAACCCGTGGACGCGAGCTGACGGATGGACACCGTGCCAAAACGCAAGTGCACGCCCAGGTAGCTGGGGCCTTTGACGGCTGGAAAGTTGCGCGTCTCGTCATAACGGTCCATGCGGTCAAAAAAATCTTCAAACAAGGCCAGGCCGCCGGGGCTGCCGGTGGGCACATGCAGACTGCTCAGATTGGTGGGCTCAAAGCCCAGCTCGGCCAGTGTGGGAACGGGCACCTGGTAGGCCTTGGGTCTGGGGGCCAAGGCCTTGACGTACTTGCCCACCGGGTAAGAGCGCAAATAGAAGTCGTTGACTTTTTGTAGCCAGGCGTTTTTGTACGGCGTGAACACGCCATAGGGCTTGCCCATTTGGGTCAACACTTCGCTGCGCTCGAAAATCACATGGTCTTTGTAGGTTTGAAAGCCAATGCCCTTGTCCGCCAGCGCACCGCGTACCTTGGCGTCGCGCACCAATGCGTCAGGCTCGTCGTCGTGGTTGGCAAACACCTCTTGCACTCCCAGGGCTTGGGCCAACTGGGGCACCTCGTCGGCGGCCACGGCGTGGCGCACGATCAAGCCGGCTTTGGCGTCTCCCGCCACAGCGCGCAGTTCTGCGTCCAAGGTCACCAGCGACTCGCGGATGAACTCCACCCGTCGATCAAGACGAGGCAAGCTGTCCAAAATGGCACGGTCAAACACAAACACACAGTGCACTTGGCGGCAGCTTTTGAGCGCGTGGTACAGCGCTGCGTTGTCGTAGGCGCGCAGGTCGCGGCGAAACCACATCAGCCCCGCAGGGACATGCGAGGTGTGGCGTGAGGAGCTTGGCATGTTCACCCTTAAAATTGGTCCATGACTGCCGATTCTGCCCCCATCAACCTGACGCATCACTTTTTGATCGCTATGCCAGGGCTGGAGGACGCCACATTCGCCAAAAGTGTGGTCTATTTGTGCGAACACAGCGAGCGTGGCGCGCTGGGCCTGGTGATCAACAAGGCCAGCGACTTGAGCATGCAGGGTCTGTTTGAAAAAGTTGACTTGCCCCTGCTGCGTGCCGATCTCATCAACGCCCCGGTTTTGCAAGGTGGTCCCGTCCACACCGAACGTGGGTTTGTGCTGCACGAAGCCATGCTGGCAGCGCCTGAACAGACCGAGCAAGATGCTTTGGCGGCCATTCAAACCGACGCGCCGCCAGACTCGATTTATGCCTCGACCATGGTCATCCCCGGTGGTTTGGAGATGACCACTTCCAAAGACGTGCTCGAAGCCTTGTCCACCGGCGCGGGCCCACGACGTGTGCTGATTTCTCTGGGCTACTCCGCTTGGGGCCAAGGTCAGTTGGAGTCTGAGCTGGCCGAGAACAGCTGGCTCACGGTCGGGGCCGATATGTCGGTGATTTTTGACACGCCGCTGGAGCAGCGCTACGAACGAGCCATGGGTTTGTTGGGCCTGGCGTCTTGGATGTTGTCTTCCGAGATCGGCCACGCATGAGCAGCCTGCCCGCGCGCGACGTGCCTGCCAACCTGCAGTCTTTTTTGGCGTTTGACTTTGGCGTCAAACGCACCGGCGTGGCCTATGGCAGCCGATTCTTGCGCGAAGCTCAACCCCATGCCACGGTCAACGCCGAAGGCAATGCACGCTGGCCCCTGATTACCCAACGCATTGCCGAGTGGCAGCCCGACGCCTTGGTGGTGGGCGTACCGTTTCACCCCGATGGTGCCGCGCACGACAACACTGCCAAAGCGCGTCAATTTGCACGCCAGTTGCATGGCCGTTTCCAGTTGCCCGTGTTTGAGGTGGACGAGCGCTACAGCACCACCGAGGCCTTGAGCCAAGGGGCCAAAGACGCCGATGCCGCATCCGCTTGCATCATCTTGAACCAATTTTTTCGAGAGCTTGCCCCATGAACGGAAACCTACTTTTAGATGCTGAGAGCTTGTATGTCGAGCTGCTCAAAGGCGTGCGCAGCTTGCTCACGCCTGGCACCCGTTTGGTGGGCATCACCTCTGGCGGCGCCTGGCTGGCGGCGCGTTTGCAAAAAGACCTGGGCTTAGAGGGCGAGGCGGGCAGCATCTCGTCGGCCATGCACCGTGACGACTTTGCCCAGCGCGGCCTGGCCGACGGCGGTCAAACCAAGTTGCCCTTTGAAATCAACGGCGCGCACCTGATCGTACTCGACGATGTGCTCTACACCGGACGCACCATCCGTGCGGTGCTCAACGAGTTGTTTGATTACGGTCGCCCCGCCAGCGTCAAGTTGGCGGTATTGGTGGACCGTGGTGGCCGCGAGTTGCCGGTGCAGGCCGACTTTGCAGCGGCGCGCGTGGCCTTACCCGCCAGCCAATCGCTGGCCTTGGCCAAAACCGAAGCTGGCGAATTTAATTTTTCTGTGAAAGCTTGAGCCGCGACATGCTCTACAAACGCAACCCCCAACTCAACAAAAATGGTGAGCTCATCCACTTGCTCTCCACCGAAGGCTTGTCGCGTGACATCCTCACGCACATCCTCGACACGGCGGCCAAGTTTGTGTCGGTCAACGACCGCGAAGTCAAAAAAGTGCCTCTGCTGCGCGGCAAAAGCGTGTTCAACCTGTTCTTTGAAAACAGCACCCGCACCCGCACCACCTTTGAGATCGCTGCCAAGCGCTTGTCGGCGGACGTGTTCAACCTGGACATCGCACGCTCTTCGGCCAGCAAAGGCGAGTCCTTGCTCGACACCATTGCCAACCTGAGCGCCATGGCCGCCGACATTTTTGTGGTGCGCCACAGCGAGTCGGGCGCGCCCTACCTGATTGCCGAACACGTGGCGCCGCATGTGCATGTGGTCAACGCCGGTGACGGACGTCATGCCCACCCGACCCAAGGTCTATTGGACATGTACACCATCCGACACTACAAAAAAGACTTCACCAACCTCACCGTGGCCATCGTGGGCGACGTGCTGCACTCGCGCGTGGCACGCTCCGACATCCACGCACTCACCACCCTGGGCTGTGCCGAGGTGCGGGTGGTCGGCCCCAAGACCTTGGTGCCGGGCGACTTGGCGCAAATGGGCGTCAAGGTGTTCAACAACCTCGAAGACGGCATCCGTGGCTGCGATGTGGTGATCACCTTGCGCTTGCAAAACGAACGCATGAGCGGCGCCTTGCTGCCTTCCAGCCAAGAATATTTCAAAGCCTTTGGCCTCACGCCAGAGAAACTCCAACTGGCCAAACCCGACGCCATCGTCATGCACCCAGGCCCGATCAACCGCGGCGTCGAGATCGACTCGGCGGTGGTCGACGGCCCGCAAAGCGTGATCTTGTCGCAAGTGACGTTTGGCATTGCCGTGCGCATGGCGGTCATGTCTATCGTGGCGGGGAATGAAGCATGAACATCCTGATTCAACACGGTCGCGTGATCGACCCAGCCTCTGGCCTCGACCAAACCGCTGATGTGGCGGTGGCGGGCGGCCGCATCGTGGCCATCGTCCAAGCGGGCGAGTCCTTGCCTGTAGGCTTCTCGCCCGAGCAACGCATCGACGCCACAGGCTGCATCGTGGCGCCTGGCTTGGTGGATTTACAAGTGCGCTTGCGCGAGCCTGGCTATGAGCACGAGGGCATGCTCGACTCCGAACTCAACGCTGCCGTGGCTGGTGGTGTGACCAGCTTGGTCTGCCCACCCGACACCGACCCGGTGCTCGACGAGCCCGGCTTGGTGGAAATGCTCACCTTCCGTGCTGACAAACTGCACCGTGCCCGTGTGTTCCCGCTTGGCGCTTTGACCCGTGGCCTGCAAGGCGATGTGTTGACCGAGATGGTCGAACTCACGCAAGCCGGTTGCGTGGGATTCAGCCAGGCCGAGGTGGCCCTGGCCAATACCCAGGTGCTGCAACGCGCACTGCAATATGCCGCCACGTATGGCTACACCGTCTGGTTGCGGCCTCAAGAATTGCATTTGGGCAAAGGCGTGGCCGCCAGTGGCGCACTGGCCACCCGTCTGGGCTTGAGTGGCGTGCCGGTGGCGGCTGAAACCATTGCCTTGCACACCATCTTTGCCCTCATGCGTGCCACCAAAGCGCGCGTGCACCTCTGTCGCATCTCCAGTGCCGAAGGCGTTGAGCTGGTGCGTGCGGCGAAGCTGGAAGGCTTGCGCGTGACCGCAGACGTCAGCATCAACTCCTTGCATCTGACCGACCATGACATGGGTTACTTTGACAGCCGCGCCCGTGTGACGCCCCCGCTGCGTCAGCAACGTGACCGCGATGCTTTGCGTGCCGCCTTGGCTGACGGCACCCTGGATGCCCTGGTGTCTGACCACACCCCCGTGGACGTGGATGCCAAAGCCTTGCCCTTTGCAGAAGCTGAGCCGGGCGCCACCGGGCTGGAGTTGTTGTTGAGCCTGGCCCTCAAGTGGGCGCAAGACTCAGGCGTGAGCCTGCTGCGCGCTCTGGATGTGCTCACGGCACAACCCGCCCGCGTGCTGGGTGACAGTGTGGTGGGCCATCCCAGCTTGGGGCAGTTGCGGGTGGGTGGCGTGGCCGATGTGGTGGTGTTTGACCCCGAGGCGCAGTGGCGCGTCACGCCCGACGCACTGCGTAGCCAAGGCAAGCACACCCCGTTTGCGTTTGACATGAGCGGCATGGCCTTGCCTGCCCGCGTCAAAGCCACCTTGGTGGATGGGCTCATCGCCTACCAGGTCTGATCTGGCCCGACCATGCGTGCCTTGCAAGCGCTGTACAAATTTGCACGCGTGCTGGGTTGGGTGGTTTATGGCTACTGGCGTGTGCGCACTTTTTCCCCCAAACTCAGTGACACACAACAAGCTCGCGCCGTCGAGGTGTGGGCTCGCGGCATGTTGGCCATCATGGGCATTGAGGTACGTGTCAAAGGCCATCCAAGCCCGGGCCCAGTGTTGATGGCGGCCAACCACATCTCGTGGTTGGACATCTTGGTCATGCATGCTGCTTGTCATTGCCGATTTGTGGCCAAGTCGGAAATTCGCAACTGGCCCCTGTTGGGGGTACTCACCACCGGCGGTGGCTCGCTCTACATTGAACGTTCCTCCAGCCGGGACGCCATGCGCTTGGTGCACCACATGGCCGATGCCTTGCGCCAAGGCGATGTGCTGGCCGTGTTTCCAGAGGGCGGCACGGGCGACGGCGTCACCCTGTTGCCCTTTCACGCCAACTTGCTGCAAGCCGCCATTTCTGCCCAGGTGCCTGTGCAACCGGTGGCTTTGCAGTTTGTCGAAGCGGCGACCCACCAGCGTAGCCTGGCACCGTGTTACCACGCGCACGACACCTTGATCAGTTCGTTGTGGCGCACCTTGTGTGCGCCGCCTTTGTTGGCTGTGGTGCACTACGGCAGCACACAAAACACGCGGGATCGCCACCGGCGCGATTGCGCGCAAGACGTGCAAACGGCTGTCGCCGATTTGTTGAAGTGATATCCTCTGCGCCCATGGCCACTTCCAAGTCTTCACCATCCGCTGTCAAAGCCAAATCGGCGAAAAAAGTGTTGCCTCTGGCCAAAGTGAAAGCCAAAGCCAAACCTGCGGCGAAGGCCATGCCTCAAGCCACCGATGCTTTGACCGATGACGATGCGGTGTTCAACATGGCCGCCGAAACCTTTCGCGTCATGTCGGCACCCATGCGCTTGAAGATCATCAGCAGCTTGTGCAACCAAGAAAAAAATGTGGGTCAGCTGCTGGAAGAAATCGACACCACCCAGCCCAATATGTCACAGCACCTGAACACCTTGTTCAAGGCCAAAATCTTGGGCCGTCGCCGTGAAGGGGTGCAGATTTATTACCGCATCATCAACGAAAGCGTTGTCACGGTATGCCGTGCGGTGTGCATGCAAATCGCCATCGACGATGTGACGATTTAAGACGCTGGGTCTTCCTTGAGAGATTTCAGCCAACGACGATGACGCTTGATCAGGACTCTAGCAGCCTCCAACTCACCAGGTAGTGCTATTGCTGTATGTACGACTCTATCAATGATGTCTAGATCAAGAAGTCCAATTCTCAATCCAGCCTTGATCCACCTCACATCGCGTTCTTCGCCGCGTATATATTTAGAAACGGCAACATCATTCGGATTGACGAAGAAAGCGTTGATTTCCCCAACCTTCAGGGAACGACGGTAAGCTTGGTGATACGGCATCTAAATAATAGCCCTCTTCAATTTCAAAAATGGACCCTTGGCCAAGATTTGGATGCAACTCGCTGGTTCGGCCTGGGTCGTGTTTGATATAGAGGTCTACATCAATGGATCGGATCATTGCTGGTGGTGGGTTCTTTGTAGCGCCAAGAATAGCCAAAGACCCAACGATCACGTAATCCGTGTGACCACTTCGAGCTCGCGCTTGGATCAACAAGCGTTCAATTTCATCAAGCCCCATTTTTAGTCTCAGAAATGAGGAATGAGAAGGGAGTGTTTTGCATCAACCCTAGAGCGTGTTTTGAATTGGGGTCAAGTATCAAAGATTTGAATTTATCAGTGGATTGCGAAGACAAAACCGCGGTCCAATGTCGGATGAAGTAACTGCTACAAAGTTTTCTTGTTTCCCACAGTCTGATTCTCTCTTGTGCTTTTCGCAGCAACTCTTGTCTGCGCTCACTTTCTAAGAGTTCACACACTTTGGCGTGGAAGTCACGTAACGCAAGATCTTGCGCTTGCTTTTGGCGTCGTGCTTCAAGGTGTGTGTTGATGTCCATAAGAATCCTGAGCTGTCATGCTAACTGGGAGAGCTTCAATTGCCAATTTCAGTGCCCTAACGCAGATACTTAGAAGAGAACGTCAAGGCTTCAAATACACATAGCCTTCTTTGGCTTGCAGTCGGGCCACTTCGGCCACACCTGAGGGCACGATTTTGGCTTCCATCAACACTTTGGAGGCGTCGATTTTGCGAACCTCCAAGGTGTTGTTGCAGACCCGAAACTGCACACCTTTGCTCGCCAGGTCTCCCACCACACCGCTGAACTCGCGGCCTTTGCTGTCTTTGGCACCTTCGAGCAAAAAGTCAATGCCAGGACCGTGGGTGACCACGGTAATTTGCGCCGTGGCGTCGGCGTTGAGGTGGTTGCGCACGTTGTTCAAAATGGCTGCCGTGGTTTCGATGCCGGTGTTGACGTGGTAGACCACCTTGACCGCTTGGGCCATGGTCAGTGTGCTGGCAGACACCAGCAGCACAGCGGTGATGAGCGTTTTGAGGTGTTGTAAAAATTTCATGGTTGTCTCACATTCACATTAAAGAGTCGGCCCAAATATTTTGGGCCCAGTTCAAAGCGTACAGACCTTCGAGTTCGCTGGGTGCGGGCGAAAGGCCGCCCGAGCCAGGCACAGTTTTGTAGGTGTTTTCTTTGCTGTCGTATTGGTGCATCGAAGCCACGTGTACTGCCACCTTGTCGTCCACAAAGCTGTAGCAAGTGTTGCTCAAGAACGGGGCCGGGTTGACCGCCATGTCTGACAGTTGCGCCACAACAGCCGCTGCCGCAACCTTGCCGTGCGAGTTGGCCATGTGGCCCGACTTGGGCATCAGTGGCGCAATCATGATCGAGTCGCCAATGATGTGGATGTCTTTGGCCTGTGTCGATTCAAAGGTCAAAAAGTTCACGCCACACCAGCGGCCATTGGCATTGGCCAAATGCGTTTGCACCGCAATGCTGCCTGCGCGCATGTTGGGCAACACATTGAGCACGTCGGCTTTGAGGTCGTTTTGAATTTCAAACTGCAAGGTGCGGTTCTTGGCGTCCACCCCAATGACTTTTTGTTGTGGCACGTACTCGAGAATGCCTTTGTAGTTATCGGCCCAGAATTTTTTGAACAACGGCCCTTTGGAGGTGACGTCTTGGTTGGCATCCAAGATCAACACCTTCGATTTAGGTTTGTGCTGCTTGAAATAATGCGCCACCTGGCTGGCGCGCTCATACGGGCCGGGTGGGCAACGGTAGGGTGCTTCTGGCACGCTGATGGCAAACACACCGCCATCGGGCATGGCTTCGAGTTGCTTGCGCAAGGCCAGTGTTTCGGGGCCTGCTTTCCAGGCGTGCAAGATTTGCCCCGACGCATTGGCGGCTTGCAGACCTTCGATGCTGTTGAACATCAGCTCGATGCCGGGCGACATGATGAGCTTGTCGTAGCGGATGCTGGGGCCGCTGGCCAGAGTGACGGTCTTTTTCTCGGGGTCAACGCGGCTCACGTAATCGCGCACCACGTTGACACCATGGTTGCCTGAGAGCTTGTCATAAGGCGTGGTGATATCGGCCATGGTTTTGCTGCCACCAATGACCAGGTTGGAGATGGGGCACGACACAAATGCGGCATCGGGCTCGACCATCACCACATCGATTTTGTAGTTGGAGAGCAAGCGCACGTACTTGGCCGCAGTGGCACCGCCGTAGCCGCCACCAATGACCACCACACGGGCTTTTTCAGGAACGCGTCCTGTGCTGGCACAACCTGACAAATGGGCCAAGCTGCCCAGTGAACCGAGTGCCAAAGAGGCTTGAACAAAGCTGCGACGTTTCATGTGAGGCTCCTGAATCAGCGTGGCACGGCAGCGTAGTAGCTGGCGATGGTGTTGACTTGTGCATCGGTCAGGCCTTTGCTGAGCTGGTGCATCACCGTGGCAGGGCGGGTGCCTTCTTTGAACGCTTTCAATTGCAAGACCATGTAGTCCTTGGGCATGCCTGCCAGCGAGGGAATCTTGGAGCCTTCCACGGTTTTGCCTTCGGTGCCATGGCAGTTGGCACACATGGCCACCGTGGCACGGGTATGCAGTGTTTCAGCAGATGGTTGCGCCTGGGCTGCGGCACTCAAGCCGCCAGCCAAGACGCAGGCGATCAAGCGTAGGGGTTGGACAGAACGTGTTGTCATGTGGACCTCGGTTGAAGCAAGTTGAATCAGTCAGTCCGCGTACTTTAACGGCTCACGGCTGAACCAGCATCGGGGCTGAACGCGGTGGTGCATCCAGCCACCGGTCCATGATGCCTGCGCCCATCCACATGCCGGCCAACGCCAGCCAGGCAGTGAGCGCAAAGATGGCACCGCCCGTCACACCCGCACCCACTGCGCAGCCTCCGGCCAGCATGGCGCCAAAGCCCATCAGCACGGCACCGCCAATGTAGCGGCGCATGCTGTAGCCGTCTTTGAACCCTTCCAGCGTCAGCTCATGGCCCCACCAAGCCGAGACAAAGGCACCCAAGAACACGCCAGGCAGCAAACCAAAATCGAAATTCAAACCCGGCGGGTTGGGTGCAATCACCCGCATCAGCCAATCTGCGGAAGGCCCGCTGAAAGTGATGCCTTGCAAGGGCACCACCTCAAACGAGGCGTGTGCCACTTGAAATGACCACCACCACGCCAGCGCCACACTCAAGCCGGTGCCAATGCCGCCCAGCCACATCCAAGCCCGTTGTGTGGTGCGGGTGGTGAAGTACAGCGCGGCCAGCAACCACAGCACACCAATCCACAGTCCGGTGGTGTGCGTCCAACCCAACAGGGCCAACACATCGCGGCTTGGCCCTGCGTCCACGGTCCACAACGCACTCAGGCGTTCACGCCAGGGGGCCAGCGCACCTGAGAGCGATGACTGTGCCGTCACCGCAAAAATCAAACCCGACAAGAGGGCTCGCAAATTGCCGGTGGCCGACAGCACCAGCAAACGGCTGGCGCAGCCACGCGTCATCACCATGCCTGCGCCAAACAACAACCCACCCATCAATGCACCCGACAAGCTGCCACGTGTGGCCAGTTGGCGGGCGCTGGACACATCCAGTGCGCCCACCACGATCAGTGATTGAATGGCAATCACGGCTGTGGCAAAGGTCAGCAACCACACGGACAGCTTCTCGCCGAATTGGCGGTGCCAAAACTCAATCACCGCGGCACGCAGGCAAAAGCGTGAGCGTTGCGCAAAAAAGCCAAACAAGCAGCCCACCACGCCGCCGCCCATTGCCAGCACCACGCTTTCACCGTAGGTGTCGTTGAGAAAGGTAAAGTTCATTTAATTTAGTCCGCGCTTATATTTGCGCTATGCTAAGTCCAACCAGAGGCGATGCTTTTGATCCGCATCAAAGTTGAATACCTCGAGGTCTGAGGAGAATGAAGACATGAAAACCTTGTTGCATCGTTTGCTGTGGATGACCTGCCTGGCGCTGGGTCTAGGTGCCAGTGCTTGGGCCGCAGATGCCTCGCTAGACAAGCCGCAGTCCAAGCCCTTGATGCAAGTGCGTCGCGTGGCTCCCAATGTGTATTACGTCCAAGGTCTGTCAGAGATGGGCTCATCGGCCAACCAAAACTTCATCTCCAATGCAGGCTTTGTCGTGACACCCCAAGGCGTGGTGGTGATCGATGCCTTGGGCTCGCCTGAGTTGGCACGCCGCTTGGTGGCTGAAATTGCCAAGGTCACGCGTCAGCCCATCCACACCGTCATCGTCACGCACTACCACGCGGACCACATTTACGGTCTGCAAGTGTTCAAAGACTTGGGGGCACGCATCGTGGCGCACGAGGCCGCACGCGACTACCTGACCTCCGACACGGCGCAATTGCGTCTGCAAGCCTCCCGGCAAGACCTGTGGCCGTGGGTAGACGAGAAAACCCGACTCGTGCCTGCGGATGAATGGCTGCATGGTGCGCAAGAATTGGTGGTGGGCGGGATGCGCATGGTGTTGCAACCCGTGGGGCCCTCGCACACGGCAGAAGACCTGGTGGTCTATTTGCCAAAGCAGAAAGTGTTGTTTGCGGGGGACTTGGTGTTTCGCAACCGCATTCCCTATGTGGGCCAGGCCGACAGCCAACACTGGATGGCGGCCATCGCCAATTTACAAAAATTCGACACCCGCTGGATGGTGCCCGGGCATGGGCCCATCTCGCAAGATCCCCAAGCCGACATGCGCTTGACGCTGGATTATTTGCACTACCTGCGCGACAGCATGGCCCGCGCGGCACGTGACATGGAACCCTTTGACGAGGCCTACCAAAACACCGACTGGCGCCGGTTTGAGAAAATACCGCTTTTCAAATCTGCCAACCGCATGAACGCCTACAACACCTACCTGCTCATGGAGCACGAGGCCAAGTGACCCAAGCCCACACACGCCTCATCACACGTCGCCAAACCTTGCATCACTTGGCTTGGGGCTTGAGTGCCTGGGCCTTGAGCACGGGCGTGGTGCAGGCGGCAGAAACCAGTCTGCCTGTCACGTCATCGCTGCCCGAGTCTTTGCAACAGGCCTTGCAGCGCAAGCAGCCCTTGGTGGTCATGGTCAGCTTGCACGGTTGCCCGTTTTGCAAGGTGGTGCGAGAGAACTACCTCATGCCCTTGCAACGCGAAGGTTTGCCTGTGGTGCAACTCAACATGCGCAGCACGCAAGCCATCACCGACTTGGATGGCAGCGCACAAACCCAAGACGGCTTGATTCGCAAGTGGGGTATCCAGCTCGCGCCCACGGTGCTGTTCTTGGGCCCTCAAGGCAAGGAAGTCGCGAGCCGACTCAAAGGGGCTTATTTGGCCGACTTTTACGGTGCGTACCTCGACGAACAATTGGCCCAGGCGCGCCAGGCCACGGCACGCCCATGATTCCCATCCAAACCGAGTCGGCGTGGCGTGGCACCTCGGACTGTCGCAGCTGTGGTATTCGCGCCATGGTCTTGTTTGCTGACTTGAACGAGGAAGACTTCAAACACATCCACGCCCCGATCGATGATTTGCACTACCAAGCGGGCCAGGTGTTGTACGACGAAGCGCATACAGCCTTGGGTGTCTTCACCATTCGCCAGGGCATGGTCAAGCTGGTGCGCGTGACCTCTGATGGGCGTGAGCGCATCGTGCGTGTGTTGTTGCCCGGGGACGTGGCGGGTCTGGAGGCTTTGGCCACTGGCCACTACGACAGCCAAGCGGTGGCACTGGCCCCCGTGTCGGTCTGTCGTATTCCCTTGGACGTGATACAACAACTCGGGGGCACCAGTCCACGTCTGCACCTCAAGCTGATGGAGAAATGGCACAACGCCCTCAAACAAGCGGACGACTGGTTGGCCGAACTCAACTTTGGCAGCGCGCGTCAGCGGGTGCGTAACTTTGTGCGCAAAATGCAGGCAGTGTCCGAAGACGGCACGGCCACCTTGTTTGCTCGAGAAGACATGGGGGCCATGATGGATCTGAAACTGGAGACTGTCAGCCGTGAAGTCAGCACTCTGGTGCGTGATGCGGTGATGGAGCCGCTCGACAAAGTGGGGCGGCACTACCGGGTGTTAAACCTCCAGGGCTTGTGTGATTGACGGGGTCTTGAGGAGCAACACGATGTACAAACTTTGGTTGATGGTGCTGGTTGGCGTGCTGGGGATGGGCGCTGCATTTGCACAACAGCACCCCATGTTTCAAGATGCCGATGTGGCCCTGGGTGAAAAACTCATCGCCGACAACCAATGCAATGCTTGCCACATTCGACGTGTGGCAGGCGACGGCAGCGCCATCTACAACCCCAAAGGCCGCATCAACTCGCCGGGGGCTTTGCGCGGCATGGTGGAGTACTGCAACACCGAGCTGAACTTGGGCTTTTTCCCCGAAGACACCCACGCCGTAGCGGCAGCGCTGAACCTGCGCCATTACAAATTTCGTTGATCATCCGCAGGGCTAGGCGTAAACCCTGCGTTCTTTAAATCATGAATAGCTTATATTAGTAGTTGTTAATGTATTGATTGTCTGAAAGGACTGTCTGTGACGCAATCTGTGGATTTGGCATCAGGGCGCATCCAAAAAGCCCCTGAGAATTTTTTAAGCCGTGACGGCATACGCACGGTGTTGACCGAGAGTAAAAACGGCCGTCGCAACTTCATTCGCAGCGCATTTGCTGCGGCAGCAGCAGGTGCGGTCACGCCACTGGCCCTGGCGCAAGGCAACCCGGTGCCTACCGAGGGGGGTGACCCGAACATCTTGAACCTGCCGGCACACAGCACAGGCTTGGGTCAAGGCGTGGCCACCGATGGCTATGGCAAGCCCTCGCAATTCGAAACCAATGTGCAACGCCGCCAAAGCCCGGGCTTGACGCAAACCACCCAGGCCTCGGTGTCGTTCGCGCCCTTGCAATCGTTGTTTGGCATCGTCACGCCCAGTGGTCTGCATTTTGAGCGCCACCATCAGGGTTGGTGGGACATCGACCCCTCCAAGCACCGCTTCATGGTCAACGGCATGGTCAAGTCGGCCAAGGTGTTCACCATGGACGAGATCATGCGTTTGCCCTCGGTCTCGCGTTTTCACTTCATTGAATGCGGTGCCAACACCGCGGTGGAGTGGGGCAATGTGGCGGTGCCCACCGTGCAATACACCCATGGCATGTTGTCGTGCAGCGAATTCACAGGGGTACCACTCATCACCTTGCTGGAGATCGCCGGTGCCGATTTGAAGAACGGCAAGTTTGTGTTGGCCGAAGGCGCAGATGGGTCATCCATGACGCGCACCATTCCCATGAGCCTCATCACCTCGGGCGAAGTGCTGGTGGCCTATGGTCAAAACGGTGAAATGCTGCGCCCCGAAAACGGCTACCCCTTGCGTTTGGTGGTGCCGGGTGTGCAGGGCGTGAGTTGGGTGAAGTACCTGCGCCGTGTGGAAGTGGGCGACATGCCGTATGCCGCCAAAGACGAGGCCGTGCATTACATGGACCTCATGCCCAATGGCCAGCACCGCCAGTACACCAACATCCAAGAATGCAAGAGCGTGGTGACCACCCCTTCCGGTGGTCAGGTGCTGCTCGACCAAGGCTTCTACAACATCACCGGCCTAGCCTGGTCGGGCCGCGGCAAGATTCAAAAAGTCGATGTCTCGGTGGACGGCGGGCGCAACTGGCGTACAGCCCGCTTGGAAACGCCGGTGCTCAGCAAAGCTCTCACGCGCTTCAACATCGACTGGGTGTGGGACGGTAAACCGGCCATCATCCAAAGCCGCGCCACCGACGAGACTGGTTTTGTGCAGCCCACCTACAAGCATTTGCGTGCGGCCCGTGGTACGCGCTCGATTTATCACAACAACGCCATTCAATCGTGGTTGGTGCAAGAAAACGGCGAGGTGAAAAATGTCCAAGTTTCTTAAGACGTTGGGACGCACTGCCTGTGCTGTTGCCCTGGTCTGGGTGGCCGGCAGTGCCTTGGCGCAAACCACGTCTTATCCCCATGTCGGGCGCAACGCCACACCCAAAGAAGTGGCCGCGTGGGACATCGATGTGCGCCCCGATTTCAAAGGCCTGCCCGCAGGTTCGGGTTCGGTTGAAAAAGGCCAAGACGTCTGGGAGGCCAAGTGCGCCCAATGCCACGGTGTGTTTGGCGAGTCCAACGAAGTGTTCAGCCCTCTGGTGGGTGGCACCACGGCCGAAGACGTCAAGACCGGCCATGTGGCCAACCTGATGCGCCCTGACTTTCCCGGTCGCACCACGATGATGAAAGTGGCCACGGTCTCGACCTTGTGGGACTACATCTACCGTGCCATGCCTTGGACCAGCCCCAAATCACTCAAACCCGACGAGGTGTATGCCGTCACGGCCTACTTGCTGAATCTGGCCTACGTGGTGCCCGACAACTTCACTTTGTCCAACACCAACATCGCGGATGTGCAGCAACGCATGCCCAACCGCAACGGCATGACCACGCAACATGCCTTGTGGCCCGGCCAAGAGTTCAGAGGCGCAACCAAGCCCGACACCGCCAACGTGGCCTGCATGAAAGACTGTATTCCCGAAGCCAAGGTGGCCTCCATGTTGCCCGACTATGCGCGCAATGCCCACGGCAATTTGGCCGATCAAAACCGCAGCATTGGCCAGCAAAAAGGGGCGGACACCTCACGCCCTGAGAGCAAGGCCATGACCAGTACCAGCAGCCCGGCAGCGTCCAACTCGGCAGTCAAACCCGCTGCCAAAGCCGCAGATCCCGCACTCGCCTTGCTGCAAAAAAACAATTGCCTGGCTTGCCATGCACACGATCGCAAAGTGGTGGGACCGAGCTTGAATGACATTGCTAAAAAGCATTCAGGCAAGGTCGACTACTTGACGGCAAAAATCAAATCTGGCGGATCCGGCGTCTGGGGCAGCATTCCCATGCCTGCCCAATCAGCCCCCGATGGGGACATCAAGACCATCGCCAACTGGCTCGCAGCCGGTGCGGCAAAATAAACCCAAACCCAATCAGGAGAAGTTCATGCAAACTCGTCGCGAGACCCTCAAGCACAGCGCTGCTGTGGCTGGCCTCTTGGCCTCTACAGGCCTGTTCCCTCAGTACGCGCAAGCGTTTGAAAAAGCGGCCTTTGACGCCAAGTCGGTTGCCGAAGCTGTCAAAGCCATGGGTGGTGCAGCCCCCGTTGAGAGCAAAGACGTGACCATCACCGGTCCCGACATTGCCGAGAACGGTGCCGTGGTGCCCTTGGGCGTCAGCACCTCGCTGCCCAATGTGAAGCGTGTCTTGTTGTTGGTCGAAAAAAACCCGTCCACGTTGGTGGCCATGTTCAACATGTCGCCTGACATTGAGCCCAGCTTCTCCACCCGCTCCAAGATGGGCCAATCCTCGGACGTCTACGCCGTGGCCATCACCAACGACGGCAAAGCCTTCTTTGCCAAGAAAGAAGTCAAAGTCACCCTCGGCGGCTGCGGCGGCTGATTCACACAGAATTTAGGAGAACACACATGGCAGATCCAATGCGCATTCGCGCCCAAGCATCCGGCGGCAACGCCACCATCCGCGTGCTCATGAGCCACGAAATGGAATCCGGTCAACGCAAAGACGGCAATGGCAAAACCATTCCCGCCTGGCACATCCAAGACGTCAGCGCCAGCCTCAATGGCAAGCCTGTGATGACCGCCGAGTGGGGCCCCGCAGTGTCTAAAAACCCGTTCTTGCAGTTCACCATCAAAGGTGCCAAGGCCGGTGACAAAGTGGCCATCACCTGGAAAGACAACAAGGGCGATAGCCGCACCGACGAAGCCACGGTGTCTTGATACACAACCACAACGAGGAGACAGCCATGACCCACCCCTTCGGTGTGAACGGCAGCATCAAGTTGGCACTGGCGGCCAGTCTGCTGGTGCTGACAGGCTCTGCCATGGCGCAAAAGTCATCGGCTGACAGCATTGCCGAGTACCGTGCCATGTTGCAAGACGGCAACCCTGCCGATTTGTTTGAAGCCAAAGGCGAAGACCTGTGGAAGCAGAAGCGTGGACCTAAAAATGCTTCGCTGGAGCAATGCGATTTGGGCAAAGGCCCAGGCGTTGTCAAAGGCGCGTGGGTCGAGTTGCCACGCTACTTTGCCGACACCGGCCGGGTGCAAGACCTGGAGTCACGTTTGCTCACTTGCATGCAAACTTTGCAGGGCTTCAACGCCGAGACCATTGCCAAAACACCGTTTGGCAAAGACGAGCAAAACAATGTCACGGCCATCGCCACCTGGATTTCTGCCGAGTCCAAAGGCATGACGTTCAATCTGTCGCAAAGCCACGTCGAAGAACGCAAGATGTACGAAGTGGGCAAGCGCCTGTTCTTCATGCGCGGCGGTTCACACGACTTTGCCTGTGCCACCTGCCACTCGCAAGACGACAAACGCATCCGTTTGCAAGACCTGCCCAACCTCACCAAACAACCCGGTGCTGGCAATGGCTTTGGGGCTTGGCCCGCTTACCGTGTGTCCAACGGACAGATGTGGGGCATGCAGCTTCGTTTGAACGACTGCTACCGCCAGCAACGCTTTCCCTACCCCCTGTTTGGCAGCGAAGCCACCATTGCCCTGGGCGTCTTCATGGGCGTCAACGGCAAAGGCGGTGAAGCCACTGCACCTGCCATCAAGCGATAAGGACACGTCATGAACCGCACATACGCTCTCATCGGTGCCGCTGTGGCCACGGCCTTGCTCACCGCATGCACCACCTCCATGCCGACCAGCGCCGAGTTAGACAAACTCACGCAAGACATCATCGCCCGTTCCTTTCGCGCCGAAGGCCAAGCCAAACTCGATCGCTTGAGTCCTGACGAAGACAACCGCTTGTGCGCCGAGTCTGACCAGACGGGTGTGGCCTTGGACCCCAAGGTGGCGCAAGCCATTGAGGCGCGCAACTTGGCCACCATCCAGCCGCCCACGGATGGCAAATTTTTGGGAGACTGGAAACAAGGCGAAGCCATTGCACAAAGTGGCGCTGGCAAAACTTGGACCGACAAAGAAGGCTCTGTGAATGGCGGCAATTGCTACAACTGCCACCAGATCAGCAAAGAAGAGTTGTCTTACGGCACCCTGGGCCCCAGCCTTTACAACTACGGCAAGATCCGTGGCGTGGTCAACCCGACCAGTGCTGACTCAAAGCCCATCGTGGAATACACCTGGGGCAAATTGCAAAATGCACGCGCTTACAACGCCTGTTCCAACATGCCGCGCTTTGGCCACAAAGGCATCTTGACCGAGGCGCAAATCAAACACGTCATGGCCTTGTTGCTCGACCCCGCGTCACCCATCAACAAGTAAGCTTTGAGCACCCGCAGCACGCGCAAATCGGCTGCGGGTTTTTTCTTGATTATTTATAAGTAGTTGCTGATATGAACCTCACCAAACGCGAATTTATGCAGGTCTTGGGCGCTGGCAGTATGGCGGGCCTCAACATGCAGGCCTTTGCCCAAGCCGACGTTGGACGCGCGGCCGATGGCCTGTACAACATTCCTCAATTTGGCCAGGTCTCTTTTCTGCACATGACCGACTGCCACGCGCAGCTCAAACCGATTTACTTTCGCGAGCCCAGTGTCAACTTAGGGGTGGGCAGCATGAAGGGGCAACTGCCGCATTTGGTGGGCGAGCATTTGCTCAAGACAGCGGGCGTGCGTCCCGGCAGTGCCGAGGCCTATGGCATGAGTTACCTCCACTTTGAAACGGCGGCACGTCGTTACGGCAAAGTGGGCGGCTTTGCGCACTTGGCCACCTTGGTCAAACGTCTCAAAGCCACGCGTCCTGGTGCGTTGCTGCTCGACGGCGGAGACACCTGGCAGGGCAGTGCCACGTCGCTGTGGACAAAAGGCCAGGACATGGTCGACGCTTGCAAATTGCTGGGCGTGGACGTGATGACGGGCCACTGGGAATTCACCTACGGCATGGAACGCGTGCAAGAAATTGTCGAGAAAGACTTTGCGGGCAAGGTCGACTTTGTGGCGCAAAACATCAAGACCCAAGACTTTGGCGATCCGGTGTTCAAGCCCTATGTGATGCGGGAAATGAATGGTGTGCCGTGCGCCATCATCGGCCAAGCCTTTCCCTACACCCCGATTGCCAACCCACGTTACATGGTGGCCGACTGGGCCTTTGGCATCCAAGACGAGAACATGCAAAAGATGGTCGACGAAGCCCGTGCCAAAGGTGCGCAGGTGGTGGTGGTGCTGTCGCACAACGGCATGGACGTGGACTTGAAAATGGCCAGCCGCGTGAGCGGCATCGACGCCATTTTGGGTGGTCACACCCACGACGGCATGCCCGTGGCCACCTTGGTCGCCAACAAAGGCGGCAAGACCATCGTCACCAATGCGGGCTCGAATGGCAAGTTTTTGGGGGTCCTGGACTTGGAGGTCAAAAACAAACACGTCACCGACTTCCGCTACAAGCTGTTGCCCGTGTTTGCCAACATGCTGCCCGCCGACCCCGAGATGGACGCGCTCATCACGCGTGTGCGCGCACCTTTTGAGGCCAAGCTCAACGAAAAATTGGCCATCACCGAAGGCACGCTGTACCGCCGTGGCAACTTCAACGGCACGGGCGACCAGCTGTTGCTCGACGCCTTGATGGACGTGCAAGGGGCCGACATTGCGTTCTCACCGGGCTTTCGTTGGGGCACCTCGCTGTTGCCAGGCCAAGCCATCACGCGTGAATGGTTGATGGACATGACCGCCACCACCTACTCGTATGCCACCGTGACCGAAATGACGGGCGAGACCTTGAAGACCATCTTGGAAGACGTGTGTGACAACCTCTTCAACCCTGACCCCTATTACCAGCAAGGTGGCGACATGGTGCGCGTCGGCGGGCTGGAATATGTGTGCCGACCCACCGCAGGCATGGGCCAGCGCATTCACAACATGCGCCTCAAAGGCAAAGCCATTGAGGCCAACAAAAAATACAAAGTGGCGGGCTGGGCCCCCGTGGCCGAAGAAGCCAAGAGCCAAAACCTGAAAATGGTTTGGGACGTGGCCGAGCAGTGGCTCAAAGCGCGTGGCGGCAAGGTGAGTCCACGCAAGCTCAACACACCCACCCTGGAAGGGGTGTTGCCCAATCCTGGGGTGGCGCTTTAAGAGCGTGGCTACGGAGTATCAAGCGCCTGAAGTGAAGAATGCCAAGGCGTTCGTGGGCGTGCTGCTTTGTTTACAGCCGAACAGTTAGTACTTGATTGTCAACTTGTGCAATGTTTCCGGTGATCACTCTTTGCCCGAGTTTTTCATTGGTGCCGACAATCGATTTTCTAATAACAATCAATGAATTTCTAAACTCGATGGACTCTATCCATCCCTCTTTGATAAAAGAGGGAGTTTTACCTAGAGGGAAAAAAGTTCTTAAGTAGACGTCGATGCTAAGTTCACTGTTCCAGAACTGAACATTGATCACATCCACGATTTTTTTAAAAAAATTGTAGGCACTGAATTCATTCAGGATGCCCCCGCCCCAGTGACTCGAATAAAGGGTGTGCGTATCTTCTATGACGTAAATCCCACCAGGCTTTAATAAATCAAAGTACCTTATGAAGCTATTCAAAATGTCATTTGACTGGTGAGAGCCGTCATCAATTATCAGATCAAACTTATCGCAAATACTTTTTATACGATTCATGGTGCTTTGCTGATTGGCATCGCCAACGATGACGTGGACTCGTGGATCGTCGTACTGAAGTACGCTGCACCGTTGATCGATATCGCAGCCAATCAAGCATTGGGCATATGTGAAAAAAGTTTTCCAAGTTTCGGTAATCCCCCCGTAAAACCCTCGTTGTCTGAATTCCCCATTGCTGACATCCAGCTCAATGGTTTGTTTAGTTTGGCACTAATGCTTGCACTAAGTACTGCCAAAGGGGTAGTCTATGGAGCTGGGGGCCGTCTTCATTCAAGTTGTTGATCGGTCCATGAGATCAGTCAAAACCTTGTGAGGAATTCAGCATGTCCCACGAAGCCAAGTGCCCATTCGTCGGAGGCGCACGCACGCACGCCGGGGCTGGTGCCCCGAGCAACGCCAACTGGTGGCCGCATCAGCTGAACTTGAAAATCTTGCACCAACACTCGGCACTGTCCAATCCCATGGCGTCGACATTCAACTACGCCCAGGCGTTCAAGAGCCTTGATTTGAACGTGGTCATTCAAGACCTGCATGTGTTGATGACAGACTCTCAAGACTGGTGGCCAGCTGATTACGGCCACTATGGCCCGTTCTTCATCCGCATGGCGTGGCACAGCGCGGGCACTTACCGCATTGGCGATGGTCGTGGCGGTGCTGGCTCAGGTGCACAGCGGTTTGCGCCGCTCAACAGTTGGCCCGACAACGTGAGCTTGGACAAGGCGCGGCGTTTGCTGTGGCCCATCAAACAAACCTATGGCGCCAAGCTCTCCTGGGCTGACTTGATCATTCTGGCGGGCAACGTTGCCTTGGAGTCCATGGGCTTTAAGACGCTCGGTTTTGCGGGTGGACGCGCAGACATCTGGGAACCTGAGGAAGAGATCGACTGGGGGCCTGAGCGCGAATGGCTCGGCGATCAACGCTACAGCGGCGAGCGACAACTTGACAACCCCCTTGCCGCTGTTCAGATGGGTTTGATCTACGTGAACCCAGAAGGCCCCAACGGACAACCCGACCCCGTGGCTTCAGCACGCGATATCCGCGAGACCTTTGCGCGCATGGCCATGAACGACGAAGAAACCGTTGCGCTGGTTGCGGGTGGCCACACCTTCGGCAAGTGCCATGGAGCTGCGGACCCACGCCAGTATGTGGGTCCAGAACCCGAAGGCGCAGGCATTGAAGCGCAGGGCTTGGGTTGGAAAAACACCTTTGGCAGTGGCAAAGGTGTTCACACCATCTCCAGCGGCATTGAAGGCGCGTGGACCACCCATCCCACCCGGTGGGACAACGATTACCTTGACATCTTGTTCAAATACGACTGGGAGCTTACCCACAGCCCCGCAGGTGCCCACCAGTGGACCCCCAAGAACGCCTCTGCCGCAGGCACCGTGCCTGATGCGCATGACCCTGCGAAGCGCCATGCCCCGATCATGACCACCGCAGATCTGGCCTTGAGGATGGACCCCATCTACGAAAAAATTTGCCGTCGCTTCTTGTCCAACCCTCAGCAATTTGCCGATGCATTTGCCCATGCTTGGTTCAAACTCACGCACCGCGACATGGGGCCTGTCTCTCGCTACCTGGGCCCGCTCGTGCCCACACAAGCTCAGCTGTGGCAAGACCCGATTCCCGTGGTCAACCACGTATTGGTTGACGCGTCAGATGTGGCAACCCTCAAAACCCAGCTCCTGGGGTGTGGGCTCTCCATTTCCCAACTCGTCAGCACAGCCTGGGCATCCGCCGCTAGCTTTCGCGGCAGTGACAAACGCGGGGGTGCCAACGGTGCCCGCATTCGCCTGTCACCGCAAAAGGACTGGCAAGTCAACCAACCTGCTGCATTGGCCAAGGTGCTTCACACCTTGGAGGGTGTCCAGAAAGACTTCAACCAGGCGCAGTCCGGTGGCAAGCGAATCTCGCTGGCAGACTTGATTGTTCTAGGCGGATGTGCCGCTGTGGAGGCCGCGGCCAAACAGGCGGGGCACGCGGTGAAGGTCCCGTTCTCGCCCGGACGTATGGACGCCTCGCAGGCGCAGACCGATGTGGATTCGTTTGCGGTGCTGGAGCCAATCGCTGACGGTTTTCGCAACTACGTGCGCCCAGGCTATGAGAAATCAGCAACAGAGCTGCTGGTGGATCGCGCCAATCTGCTGACACTGACGGCGCCAGAGATGACCGTCTTGATCGGGGGCCTGCGTGTGCTCAATGCCAACGTGGGAAATTCTCCACACGGAGTGTTCACCCAACGCCCCGAAGTACTGAGTAACGATTTCTTCGTCAACCTGTTGGACATGCGCACCCAATGGCAAAAATCCACCACCTCAGACGGCGTGTTGGAAGGACGCGGCCGCTCAACCGGCGAACTCAAGTGGGTGGGTACCGTGGTAGATTCGTTTTTGGTTCCAACGCCCAACTTCGCGCGCTGGCCGAAGTCTATGCAAGCAGCGATGCCCAGCCCGCTTTTGTGCATGACTTCGCGGCAGCCTGGGGCAAAGTGATGGATCTCGATCGCTACGATTTGCATCAAGCCTGATGCGCTTTGACAGCAGCATGTCGGTGACAACTCACCAAGTGGTCATTGACCATGCCTGAGGCTTGCATGAAGGCATAGCAAATGGTGCTGCCAACAAATTTAAAACCCGCCTTCAGCAGGGCACGACTCATGGCGTCTGAGGCGGGGGTTTTGGCCGGTACCTCACTCAGGCTTTGGCGCTGGTTCTGAATCGGCTGACCGTCGACAAACTGCCACACAAAGTCGCTGAAGGTTTGGCCACTGGCTTGAAGGGCCAGGTAGGCTTTGGCATTGCCGATGGTGGCCGCCACCTTCAACCGGTTGCGGATGATGCCTGGGTTAGCCAGCAGCTCAGCCACTTTCTGTGCGTCGTAGCGCGCTATTTTTTCTGCATCAAAGTGGTCAAACGCGAGGCGGTAGTTCTCGCGTTTCTTGAGCACCGTGGACCACGACAGGCCTGCTTGCGCGCCCTCCAAGTTGATCAGTTCAAACAGAGCTGCGTCATTGCGCAGGGGCACGCCCCACTCTGTGTCGTGGTAGTGGCGGTAGAGGTCAAAGCCCTCGCACCAGGGACAGCGTTGCATACAACTCCTTTGCTTGTTCATAGTCTAGGCGCTCGCGCGAGCTTGGCTGCGCCAGCGCTTAATTGACCAATAAACAATATATATTGTGATATATTATTAGTTGATGATTTAAATGTGACCTATGTCAACTCCTGCCACCATCGATTTGAGTGCCATGCGCGTCTCGGCCAACCAGGCGTGCCGCTTGTTGAAAACCTTGTCCAACGCCGACCGCTTGATGCTGTTGTGCCAGCTGGCACAGGGTGAGCACTGCGTGAGTGAGCTGGAAGCCTTGTTGGGCATCGTGCAGCCGACCTTGTCGCAACAACTCGGTGTGTTGCGCGATGAACAGTTGGTCAGCACCCGCCGTGAAGGCAAAAACATTTATTACCAAATCAACAGTGACATCGCTTTGCATGTCATGCAGGTTCTGTACGCACAGTTTTGCGGCATCAACGCCAAGGAGATCACATGTTGAACCCCTCATGGACCCACCGATGGTTTGTCACGTTGAGCTTGGCTGGCGCCTTAGCAAATGCCTGGGCCGCAGACCCTGTGCGTGTGCCGGTGGTCACCGCAGGCCCAAAGTCGGTGGCAACCGGTGTTGAGATCGACGGTGTGGTGGAACCCATCAAGCAAAGTTTGGTGTCAGCGCAAGTGTCAGGCCGTGTGTCGGCCTTGGTGGTCAAGGCGGGCGACTATGTCAAAGCGGGGCAACTGTTGGCCACGGTGGACGACCGCGAAACCCAAACCGGCGTACAACGCAGCCAGGCCCAGTGGGTGCAAAGCGACTCGGAGTTGCGCAACGCGCAATTGAATGTGTCGCGCACCCGTGATTTGCAAGCCAAGGGCTTTGTCAGCCAAGCGGCACTCGACACCGCAGAATTGCAGCTCAAAGCCGCCCAAGCTGGGCGTGACCAAGCCAGTGCGGGGGCGCGTCAGTCGGCCTTGTCGCAAGAGTTCACCCGTGTCACCGCGCCTTACGACGGCTATGTGTCGGACACCCTGGTGCAAGCGGGTGATTTGGCCGTGCCTGGCAAGCCGCTGCTGAGCATGTATGCGCCCACGGCCTACCGCGTGGTGGTGCGTGTGGGCGTCTCGCAACTGGCCAGCACACGTGCGGCCACACAGGTCGAGGTGCAACAACCCACGTCAAGTGGGGGCGAATGGGTCCAACCCATCGCCCAGCAGTTGCTGCCCGCCGCCGACGCCTTGTCGCAAACCCTGCAATGGCGCTTGGATGTGCCCAACATGCCCGGCGCAGCTTGGGTGCCGGGTCAGCAAGTGCGCGTGCGCTTTGTGGGTGGCGCCAGCCAGCGCATCACGCTGCCTGCAACGGCTGTGATGCGCCGTGGCGAACTCACTGCGGTGTATGTGGCCGGCGGCTCTGGTTTTGTCATGCGTGTGGTGCGTTTGGGCAGCAACTTAGGGCAAGGTCAAGTCGAGGTGTTGGCGGGTTTGCTGCCGCAAGACCGCGTGGCCGTGGACCCTGTGCAAGCGGGCTTGCTGGGCGCACAACCCGAAGCTACGGCTCCTGCCTCTAGCTCTAACAAATAAGGCCAGGCCATGCACCCACAGCCATCAAACGCTCAAACCCTCGGTGTGTCGGGTCGTATTGCAGCGGCTTTTCAGGCCAATGCGCTCACGCCTTTGCTGGCCTTGGTGGCGCTCTTGCTTGGCCTGTTTGCCGTGCTCGTCACGCCGCGTGAAGAAGAGCCGCAAATCAACGTCACCATGGCCAATGTGCTGATTCCCTTCCCAGGGGCGAGCAGCGTCAATGTGCAGAACATGGTGGCCAAACCGGCAGAGCAAGTGCTGAGCCAAATTGCCGGCGTAGAACATACCTACGCGGTGTCGCGCCCCGGCGTGGCGGTGCTGACGGTGCAGTTCAAAGTGGGTGTGCCACGCACCGAGGCCTTGGTGCGTTTGTACGACGTGCTCAATGCCAACCAAGACTGGTTGCCACGCGACCTGGGTACCTTGCCCCCCATCGTCAAACCCAAAGGCATTGACGATGTACCGGTGTTGGCACTGACCCTCTGGAGCCCTGACAGCGCCCCGGCTGTGGACTTGGCGTTGGTCGCACAAAGCTTGGAGACCGAACTCAAAGCGGTGCCTGGCACGCGCGAGGTGCAAACCATCGGGGGTCCGGGCCGTGCCATCCATGTCTGGCTGGACCCGGTGCGCTTGCGCGACCGAGGCTTGGATGTGTTGAGTTTGCAAGCCACTTTGCGCGCTGCCAACCTGGCCATGCCAGCGGGCAGTGTGATTGACACCCGCTCGGGAAATGGGTCGGGCAACGAATCGGCCAATGGACACATGCTGACCGTGCAAGCCGGTGAGTTTTTACGCACGGCCGACGACGTGGCCGACCTCGTGGTGGGCACCTCCCAAGGCAAGCCCATCTATCTGCGCGAAGTCGCGCGGGTGGAGGCGGGTGCGCAACTGCCCCAGCGCTATGTGTGGTTCACCCCCGGTGCGGCTGCGTTGGCAGCCAGCGACAGCGCATCAACTGCGTCAACCCAGGCGGCCACTGGGCAGGTCTATCCCGCCGTGACCCTGAGCGTCACCAAAAAGCCCGGTGAAAACGCGGTTGATGTGGCGCGTGCGGTGCGTGCCCGTGTCGACGCCTTGCGCAACACCCTCATCCCCGATGGCGTGCAGGTGTCGGTCACGCGCGACTACGGCGAGACCGCCGCCGAAAAAGCCAACAAGCTCATCCAAAAGTTGGCCTTTGCCACCGGCTCGGTCATCTTGCTGGTGGGCTTGGCGCTCGGTCGCCGCGAAGCGGTGATTGTGGGCAGCGCTGTCATCCTCACCCTCACCGCGACCTTGTTTGCCAGCTGGGCCTGGGGCTTCACGCTCAACCGCGTGTCGCTGTTTGCGCTCATCTTCTCGATTGGCATCTTGGTGGACGACGCCATCGTGGTGGTGGAAAACATCCACCGCCACCAAGGCCTGCATCCGAACAAACCACTGCACGAGATCATTCCTGTGGCGGTGGACGAAGTGGGCGGCCCTACCATCTTGGCCACGCTCACCGTCATTGCGGCCTTGCTGCCCATGGCGTTTGTCTCAGGCCTGATGGGTCCTTACATGAGCCCCATCCCCATCAATTCGAGCCTGGGCATGGCCATCTCCCTCGCCATTGCCTTCACGGTGACCCCTTGGTTGGCCTTGAAGCTGATGCGCAGCGCGCACAGCCACGCAACGCACGCAAATCAGCCTGCCACAGGCGGTGTTAAGCCTAAGCTCGATGCCTTGTTCAGCCGTGTGCTCACCCCGTTTTTACACAGCGCTAAAAAGCGTTGGCAGTTGTTGGCGGGCATCGTGGCGGCGCTCATGCTGTCGGTGGGGCTGACGGCGGTGCAGTGGGTGGTGCTCAAGATGCTGCCCTTTGACAACAAGAGCGAGTTTCAGGTGGTGGTCGACATGCCAGCGGGCATACCGCTGGAGAACACCGCTGCCGCCTTGCATGCCCTGGGGGCCCACTTGGCCCAACAGCGCGAGGTGCGCGACCTGCAAGGCTATGCCGGCACGGCCAGCCCCATCACTTTCAACGGCTTGGTGCGTCAGTACTACTTGCGTTCTGAGGTGGAGATGGGCGACTTGCAAGTCAACCTGGTGGACAAACACCACCGCAGCGAAAAAAGCCACGCCATCGCGCAGCGCCTGCGCCCCGCGCTTGAAGCCATTGCCAAAGCCCACGGCGCGCGCATCAAGCTGGTCGAAGTGCCGCCGGGCCCGCCGGTCATGAGCCCCTTGGTGGCCGAGGTCTATGGGCCCGACGAAGCCGGGCGTCAAGCCTTGGCGCGTCGCATCGCCACAGCCTTTGGCCAGACGGCTGACATCGTGGGCATCGACACCACCTTGAAAGAAGACGCCCCCCGTGCCCACTTGGTGGTGCTGCGCCAACGCGCCGAGACCTTGGGCGTGTCAGTGGCTTCTCTTGCGCAAACCGTGCAAGGTGCGCTCTCGGGTTTAGATGCAACGTATCTGCACGACGACCACAGCAAATACCCTGTGCCCGTGCGCTTGCAATTGCCGCGTGAATCGCAAGTGGGCTTGGACCACCTGCTGGCCTTGTCTGTGCGTGCCAGCAACGGGCGTTTGGTGCCCGTGTCTGAGCTGGTGCGCATCGAGCGCGACGTGATTGACAAGCCTCTGTTCAGCAAAGACCTCAAGGGTGTGAGCTATGTGCTGGGTGACATGGCGGGCACATTGGATTCACCGTTGTATGGCCTGTTTGCCATTCGCCCCCACCTGCGTGAAGCGGCTTTGCCTGGCACGGGTGAGTTGGCCGAGTACTGGATCCAAGCACCCACCGACACCTACCGCCAATACGCCATCAAGTGGGACGGGGAGTGGCAAATCACCTACGAGACCTTCCGCGACATGGGCGCTGCCTACGGCGTGGGCCTGATCTTGATTTACCTCTTGGTGGTGGCGCAGTTCAAGAGCTACCGCACGCCCTTGGTCATCATGGCGCCGATTCCCTTGACCCTTATTGGCGTCATGCCGGGCCACGCCTTGTTGGGTGCGCAGTTCACGGCCACGTCCATGATCGGCATGATCGCGCTGGCCGGCATCATCGTGCGCAACTCAATTTTGCTGGTCGACTTCATTGAACTTCAAGTGGCGCAGGGCATGCGCTTTGAGCAAGCCGTGGTGTCTGCCGCTGCAGTGCGCGCGCAACCCATTGCCTTGACGGGTTTGGCCGCCATGATCGGCGCCTTCTTCATCCTGGATGACCCCATCTTCAACGGCTTGGCCGTGTCCTTGATTTTCGGCATCTTGGTCTCCACCTTGCTCACCTTGGTGGTGATTCCGGTGCTGTATTACGCGCTGTACCGCAAGCGCCATGTCGCGGTGTGATTTTTTAAAAGGAGTCTGTCATGACTGTTGAGCGTTATATCCATGTGATCGCAGGTTTTTTCATCATGGCCTCGTTGGCCTTGGGGGTTGAACAAAGCCCACTCTTTGTGAGCCCTTGGTTCTTGGCCTTCACCGCGTTTGTGGGCTTGAACTTGTTTCAGTTCGGCTTCACCAACATGTGCCCGATGGGCTTTTTCTTGCGCAAGCTGGGCGTGCCCGACAGCAAAGCCTGCTGCGCACAAGGCACGGGCGGGGGCTGCTGCTGAGGGGCTTGACGGCAAGCGCGAGGTGAGGGTGTTCAAGCACTCAGCAGCTTGACGCCCACCAGCGCACCCGACAGCGCCGTGGCATACGCCAGCTCGGTGCGAAACACGCCAAACAACAAGGCGTTGAAGTCGGCACCCGAGGTGCAGCGGGGCAAGCGGCGCATGAGCCTCATGGCGTGAGGTAAACCCATCAGTGGCAACAGCAAGCCTGCGCGTTGGGTGATGGCCCACATCACGCCACACATCACAAACGGCAATAGCAGCCACAGGTGCAGCATGCGCGCAGACGCTGCCGCACCCAGCCACACCGCCAGGGTGTGGCGACCCACCAAGCGGTCGTGCGTCATGTCACGGTGGTTGTTCACGGCCAAGGCCGCCGCCGACACACTGCCCACTGCCGCCGCCGCGCATGCGCCCAGCACCGTCACTTGGTTGGACAGCAACCACTCGGTGCCCAGCACCGCCACCCAGCCAAAAAACACCCACACCGTCAACTCACCCCATGGGGTGTAGGCAATGGGTTTGGGCCCACCCATGTAGGCCAAGGCCGCCAGCAACGACGCCACGCCAATGGCCAGCACCACCCAACCGCGTTGCGTCACCAAGACCAGGCCCAAGCTGGTGGCCACCGCGCACAACACGCCAAGGACCCAGCGCACACGTCTCACGCTGATCCAACCCTGTGCGGTGGCGCGTGGCAAGCCCACATGCTGTCCCACCTCGGCGCAGCCGCGCGCAGTGAACCCGACATCGTTTTGCAAATTGGTGATGGCCTGCATCAGCAAGGCCGCCAGCAATGCCATTGCCGTCAGCCCTATTGGCAGTTCACCCGTGTGAAAAAAAGCCACCGCAGCACCCACCCACACCGGCCCGATGGCCAACACCAAGCTGGCCGGGCGCAAGGCCATGGACCAGGCCTGCCAGGCATGAGCGGGCTTGAACAACACGGTGTGCATGGGGCTTAGATGTTTGGGTAATTTAGAACTGAGAACTCTGTCGTTCCCTTTTCAAGCACGGGCTCACAGAATCCATCCATCGCAATTTTCGATGCATTCCAAAGAGATCCCCATGATTCAACGCAAACACTTTTTCTCCACCTTGGCAGCGCTTGGCTTATTGGCCGTGGCTGGCATCGCTTCGGCCCAAACATCTGCACAAACGCCTGCATCGGTGAGCTTGCTCAACGTGTCGTACGACCCCACCCGCGAGCTGTATGTCGAGTTCAATGCCGCTTTCGCCAAACACTGGAAAGCCCAGACCGGCCAAGACGTGAGCATCAAGCAGTCGCACGGTGGTTCGGGCAAACAAGCGCGTTCGGTGATCGACGGCATCGACGCCGACGTGGTCACGCTGGCGCTGGCGGGTGACATCGATGCCTTGGTCAAAAACGGCGGGCTCATTCCTGCCGACTGGCAAAAGCGCTTGCCCCACAACTCGTCGCCTTACACCTCCACCATCGTGTTGGTGGTGCGCCAGGGCAACCCCAAAGGCATCAAAGACTGGGACGACCTGGTCAAGCCCGGCATCAGCGTGATCACGCCCAATCCCAAAACCTCGGGCGGCGCACGCTGGAACTACTTGGCCGCGTGGGAATTTGCCAAACGCAAATACGGCGGTGACGCCAAAGCCAAAGACTTTGTGGCCCAGCTCTACAAAAACGTGCCCGTGCTCGACACTGGCGCACGCGGCTCGTCCATCACCTTTGCGCAACGCAACCAGGGCGATGTGTTCATCTCGTGGGAGAACGAAGCGCACCTGCTGGAAAAAGAATTTGGCAACAAGGTCGACATCGTCTATCCCTCCCTCAGCATCTTGGCTGAACCTCCCGTGACGGTGGTGGACAAAACCGTGGACCGCAAAGGCACACGCAAAGTGGCCGAGGCGTATGTGAACTACCTCTACACCGACGAAGGCCAAGACATTGCTGGCAAAAACTTTTACCGTCCCATCTCGTCCAAGGCCCAGGCGAAGTACGTCAAGCAGTTGCCCAAGCTGCCTTTGTTCACCATCGACCAAGCCTTTGGCGGCTGGACCAAAGCCGACAAAGACCACTTTGCCGATGGCGGCAGCTTCGATCAGATTTACCTCAAAAAGTAAGGTGCCCATCATGTCTGTGTTGTTGATTGCAGGCAGTCCGTCAGAGCGTTCGCGCACGGCGGCCTTGCTCAGAGCCGTGGGCGAGCGTTTGAGTCTGCGCGGTGCCCAGGTCAGTGAGTTGCGGGTCCGCGACTTGTCGCCCCAGGCGCTGCTGCTGGCCGACTTCAGCCACCCGTCGGTGCTACAAGCCACGGCCCAAGTGGCCGCAGCCGATGTGTTGGTGGTGGCTACGCCGGTGTACAAGGCGGCCTACAGTGGTGTGCTGAAAGTGTTTCTCGACGTGCTGCCGCAAGACGCCCTCAAAGGCAAAACCGTGTTGCCACTGGCCACCGGTGGCAGCCCACACCACATGCTGGCGCTCGACTACGCGCTGCGCCCGGTGTTGCAGTCGCTCGGTGCCAAAAACATCTTGCCCGGCATCTACGCCACCGATGCGCAGGTGGTGCTCAATCCTGAAGAGGGTTACACCATCGCCCCAGACATCTCTGCCCGTTTGGACGAGGCCGTCAACAGCCTGGTCGACGACAAGCTGTGGCGCACGTTCTCCAACGCCGGGCGATTCTCCCCGGTGCCTTTCTCGCAAGTGCGATGTAGTGTCTGACGCCCCCAGCTGGGCGCGCACCTAGCGCCCAGCACCTCTCACCTCATTTGATTTTTTGAAACCGCAGTGCAGCGGTCAGGGCGAAGCCTTGCCTGCACCGCTTGAAAGACACCCATGACATTTGCCAAACACCTCACCCGCCGCCAACTGTTGGCCGCCACAGCCGCCAGCGCCACCTTGACCAGCTCGCTGGCGGCCTGGGCCCAAAAAGCCCCTGTGCGCACCTTGCGCATCGGCCACCAAAAAGGTTGGCTCTCCATCCTCAAAGCACGCGGTACCTTGGAAAAACGCCTCACTCCTTTGGGCGTGGCCGTCACCTGGACCGAGTTCAACGCTGGCCCGGTGCAGCTCGAAGCCCTCAACGTGGGCGCGATTGACTTTGGCGATGTGGGCGAAGCCCCGCCCATCTTTGCCCAGGCCGCCGGTGCGCCGCTGGTCTATGCAGGTGCCACCGTGCCACGTCCGCGCCTGGAAGCCGTGATCGTGCCCAAGGGCTCGCCCATCCAGACCGTGGCCGACCTCAAAGGCAAACGCATCGCCTACAACAAAGGCTCCAACGTGCAGTACTTCCTGGTCAAGTTGCTGGAGAAGCATGGCCTCAAATACAGCGACGTGCAGTCGGTGTTTCTGCCCCCGCCCGACGCACGCGCCGCGTTTGAAAAAGGCGCGGTCGACGCCTGGATCATCTGGGACCCGTTCTTGGCTGCCGCCCAAAAAACGCTCGATGCCCAGTTGTTGGTAGACGCCACCGGCGTGGCCCACAACCGCCTGTACTACTTCAGCTCACGCGACTACGCCACGCACCACAGCGATGTGTTGCGCATCGCCATTGAAGAGGTGAACCACATCGACACCTGGATCGCCAACCACAAAGACACCGCCGCCACCGAGTTGGCGCAAGTGCTGGGTTTGGACAAGCGCATCACCGAGGTGTTTGTGGGCCGCGCGGCCTATGGCACTGCACCCGTGACGCAAGCCATCTTGAACGAGCAACAGGCCATTGCCGACACCTTCTTTGAGTTGAAGTTGATTCCTAAAAAGCTCAACCTCTTACACGCTGCCCCGGTGAATCTGGGCTGAAGCCGCACACCGCACAAGGAGCCACACCATGTCACATCCAACTTTTGCAGAGCCCCAGCGGCGACAACTCTTGCAGCTGCTGGCCGTGTCGGCCGCAGCCTGGGGGCTGACCGCGCCGTTTGCCATAGCGCCTGTGCACGCGCAAGCCAAGTCACAGCCCCTCAAAGCGCCTGAACAGTTGCGCATTGGGTACCAAAAATCAGCCGTCAACCTGGTGGTGCTCAAGCAGCAGGGCGTGCTGGAAAAACGCTTGCCCTACACCAAGGTGTCGTGGATCGAATTCCCCGCAGGGCCTCAGTTGCTCGAAGCCTTGTCGGTCGGTGCCTTGGAGTTTGGTTTGACGGGTGACTCGCCCCCCGTGTTCGCCCAAGCCGCAGGCAAAGAACTCTTTTATGTGGGGGCTGAGCCCGCAAAACCTGAAAGCTCCGCGATCTTGGTGTTGCAAGACGCACCCGTTCATTCCTTGGCCGATTTGAAGGGCAAGAAAGTGGCTTTGCAAAAAGGCTCCAGCGCGCACTACCTGCTGGTGCGTGCGGTGGAAAAAGCCGGTTTGCAGTGGCGCGACATCCAGCCCATCTACCTCACGCCTGCCGATGCGCGTGCCGCGTTTGAACGCAAGAGCGTGGATGCGTGGGCCATCTGGGACCCGTTCTATGCCGCCACCGAATTGGCGGTGCCCACACGCGTGCTCACCACGGGGCAGGGCTTGTCGAGCAATAACTCGTTCTACCTGTCGTCCACCGCATTGGCCACGCAGCACCCCGGTGTGGTGTCGCTGTTGTTTGAAGAGCTCAGCCGGGCCGACCGCTTTGTCCAAGAGCACCGCCCCGAAGCCATCAAACTCATTGCCGACTTCAGTGGCTTAGACGCCGGCGTGGTCAGCCTGTTTTTGAAGCGTCGCCCGCGCTCACCGGTGGGGCCCTTGAACGCGAGCACCGTGAGCGACCAACAAGCCGTGGCCGATGCCTTTGCCCGGCTGGCGCTGATTCCCAAACCCGTCCAGGTGGCCGACCTGGTGTGGCGCTTTGCGCATTAGGGCCACAGCGACTTGGGGCTTGGTTGACAAGTTGATTTCCTGATTCACCGATTCACTGTTTTATTTTTTTGGAGTACGTCACATGGATATTTTTTGGTTCATTCCCCTGCACGGCGATGGCCGCTACCTGGGCACCTCAGAGGGCGCACGCGCGGTCGACCACCACTACATGAAGCAAATTGCCCAAGCCGCCGACAAGCTGGGCTACGGCGGTGTGTTGCTGCCCACCGGGCGTTCGTGCGAAGACCCGTGGATTGCGGCGGCCAGTTTGATTCCCGTCACCCAGCGCCTGAAGTTCTTGGTGGCTTTGCGCCCCAGCATCATGTCGCCCACCGTGGCGGCACGCCAAGCTGCCACCTTTGACCGCTTGAGCGAAGGCCGCTTGTTGGTCAACTTGGTGGCCGGTGGCGACAGCAGCGACTTGGAAGCCGATGGCACCTTCCTGAGCCACGACGAACGCTACGAACATGCCCGCGAGTTTTTAGACATCTGGACCCGTGTGCTGGCCGGTGAGACGGTGGACTTTGAAGGCAAGCACGTGAAGGTCAAAGGCGCACGCCAACTGTTTCCCCCCGTGCAGCGCCCGCACCCGCCGATTTACTTTGGCGGCTCGTCCGACGCAGCGCACGACTTGGCGGCCGAAAAAACGCAGCTCTACCTCACCTGGGGTGAGCCACCGGCCGAGGTGGAGAAAAAGTTCAACGACATCCGCGAGCGCGCCGCCAAGCACGGGCGCACTGTCAAGCTCGGCGTGCGCCTGCATGTGATCCCGCGTGAAACCAATGACGAGGCCTGGGCCGCCGCCGACGATTTGATCAAGCACCTCGACGACGCCACCATTGCCAAAGCGCAAGCGGGCCTGGCCAGCATGGACTCGGAAGGCCAGCGCCGCATGCGCGCGCTGCACGGCGGCAACCGCAGCCAACTCGAAATCAGCCCCAACCTGTGGGCGGGCGTGGGCTTGGTGCGCGGTGGTGCGGGCACCGCCTTGGTGGGCGATGGCGAGACGATTGCACGTCGCCTCAAAGAGTACGAGGCCTTGGGTGCCGACACCTTTGTGCTCTCAGGCTACCCGCATCTGGAAGAGACTTACCGCTTCGCCGAGTTGGTGTTCCCACACCTGGACCTGAACCCTCAAACCAGCCCACACAGTGCGAGCCACGTCAACTTGGTCAGCCCGTTTGGTGAAGTCATGGCCAACCACCTCGTGCCCGCGCAGCAGCGCGTGGCGCAAAGTTGAAAGGGCGCGCGATGTCTGCCTCGCACGACCCCCAACTCGAAGCCCTGTGCCGCATGGAGTCGGGCCTGTTGCAAGCCAACTGGTACACAGGGCCTCAAGCACCCTGGCTCCCTTGGCAGCGTTTGCGCAACGTGGCCGCAGCGCTGGGGCAGCGCTTGCTGCCGTGGCTGGTGCCCGTGCTGTTGATCAGCCTGTGGCAACTCTCGTCGTTGCAGGGCTGGATCTCGGTGCGCGTGCTGCCCGCGCCGTGGGCGGTGTTGCAAGCCGCCTGGGGGCTGGCCGAGTCGGGCGAGTTGTGGACCCATGTGCAAATCAGCGCCGGGCGTGCCTTGCTGGGGCTCGCGGTGGGCGGTGGTTTGGGGTTGGCCGTGGGCTTGTTCACTGGCTCGGTGCGCTGGGGCGAAACCTTGTTGGACTCGACCATCCAGATGGTGCGCAACATCCCGGCGCTGGCCCTGATCCCGTTGGTCATCTTGTGGTTTGGCATCGACGAGACCGCCAAGCTGTTCTTGATTGCGGTGGCGGTGTTCTTTCCGATCTACATCAACACCTTCCACGGCATCCGCAATGTGGACCCGGGTTTGATTGAGATGGGCCGCACCTACGGCCTGTCGCGCTGGGGCCTGTACCGCCAGATTATCTTGCCCGGTGCCTTGTCGTCCATCTTGGTGGGCCTGCGGTTTTCGCTCGGGCTGATGTGGGTGATCTTGATCGTGGCCGAGACCATCTCGGCGCAAGCGGGCATTGGCTACCTGACCATGAATGCCCGCGAATTTTTACAAACCGATGTGGTGTTGGTGGGCATCTTGCTCTACGCCATCCTGGGCAAATTGGCGGACTTGTTTGCCAAAGGCCTGGAGCGCTATTGGCTGCGCTGGCACCCCGGTTACCAATGAACCCCGAGCTCAGCATGACACACACCACCTCCCTTCACACCCGCACGCACGCCAGCGGCGGCGTGCGCTTGAGCCTGCACAACGTGGGCAAGCGCTATGGCACACGCCAAGTGCTGCAACACACCGAACTCCACATTGAGCCCGGCGAGTTTGTCGCCGTGGTGGGCCGCAGCGGTTGCGGCAAGAGCACCTTGCTGCGTTTGATCGCCGGGCTCGAAGCACCCAGCCAGGGCGCGTTGCACATCGACGGCCATGCGGTGCAAGGCCTGCGTCAAGACACCCGCATCATGTTTCAAGAAGCTCGCTTGTTGCCCTGGCAGCGCGTGCAAGACAACGTGGCCTTGGGCCTGCCCGAGGCGCAGCGCGAGGCGGCCAGCCGCGTGCTGGCCCAGGTGGGCCTGGGCGAGCGCTTGCACGAGTGGCCAGCCAAGCTCTCAGGCGGGCAACGCCAACGCGTGGCCTTGGCACGCGCCTTGGTGCACCAGCCGCGCTTGCTGCTGCTGGACGAACCCCTGGGCGCGCTGGATGCGCTCACGCGCATTGAAATGCATGCCCTGATCGAGTCGCTGTGGCGCCAACACCGCTTCACCGCCTTGTTGGTGACGCACGATGTGCAAGAGGCGGTGGCCTTGGCCGACCGCGTGATCTTGATCGAAGACGGTGCCGTCGCGCTGGATGAACGCATCGACTTGCCGCGTCCGCGCTCACGCGGCGGCGCGCGCTTTGCGGCGTTGGAAAAACGCATCCTCGACCGCGTGCTGCAACACCCCGACACCGAAGCGGCTAACGAAGGCCACGCACCCAGCCCAGCCAACGACTGGCCGGGCCTGCCTGCGCAGCACGTGCGCTGGGCGATTTAAAACATTTTCAAAACGGACTTTCAAGGAGAAACCCATGTCCATTCAAGCCATCAACGTACGCAACCAATTCAAAGGCAAGGTGCGTGAAATCATCCGTGGGGATGTGGTCTCAGAGATCGATGTGGAGACCCCTTGGGGCATCGTCACCTCGGTCATCACCACGCGTTCGGTCGACGACCTGGCCTTGGTGGTCGGCTCAGAGGTGGTGGCCTTGGTCAAGTCGACCGAGGTGTCGATTGCCAAGCTGTAGGGCGAAGCTGCAAGGCCAAGCGGTTAGGCCAAAGGGTCAGGCTCAGTGCCCAATCACCTTGGCCAAAAACGCCTGGGTGCGCGGGTGCTGTGGTTGGTCAAAGAACACCGCAGGCGGGGCTTGCTCGACGATCTGGCCCTGGTCCATGAAGATCACGCGGTCGGCCACGGCCCGCGCAAAACCCATCTCGTGGGTGACGCACAGCATGGTGATGCCTTGTTCGGCCAAGCTCACCATCACGTCCAGCACCTCTTGCACCATCTCGGGGTCGAGGGCCGAGGTCGGTTCGTCAAACAACATGATTTGTGGCGTCAGGCACAGCGCGCGCGCAATCGCCACGCGTTGCTGTTGGCCGCCTGAGAGTTGCAGCGGAAACTTGTGCGCTTGCTCGGCAATGCGCACACGCTCAAGTTGCTGCATGGCACGCTCACGTGCTTGGGCGGGTGAGAGTTGGCCCACCCAGATGGGCGAGAGGGTCAGGTTGTCGAGCACGCTCAGGTGCGGAAACAGGTTGAACTGCTGAAACACCATGCCCACTTGGCGGCGCACTTGCTCGATGGCTTTGACGTCATCGCGCAGTTCAATGCCTGCCACTTCCAGTCGGCCTTCTTGGTGTTCTTCCAAACGGTTGATGCAACGGATCAGGGTCGACTTGCCCGAGCCGGATGGGCCGCAGATGACCACGCGTTCGCCGCGTGCAATCTCTAGGTTGATGTCGCGCAGCACATGAAAGTCGCCAAACCATTTGTTGACCTGGTCGAAACGGATGATGGGGTCGGCCACAGGGCACTCCTTGGGGGTCAACGGTGTGACACCTGGCGTTCAACCCACAGGCTGTAGCGCGACAGGCTCAAGCAAAACACAAAGTAAATCAGCGTGATGAACAGGTAGCCTTCGATCTTGAAAGGCCGCCAGTTCGGGTCGCCTTGCACCGCCAGCCCGAGTGAACCCGACAGCTCGTACAAGCTCACGATGGTCACCAGCGATGTGTCTTTGAAGATGGCGATGAAGTTGTTCATCAGGCCCGGCACCACATGCGCCAGGGCTTGCGGCAACACCACCAAGCGTTGCGTTTGCCAATAGCCCAGGCCCAGTGTGGCCGCGGCTTCCAGCTGCCCCCGTGGAATGGCTTGCAAGCCGCCGCGCACAATTTCAGCGGTGTACGCCCCCGAGAACAAGGTGATGCCCACCAACACCCGCAGCAGCACATCGGGTGAGGTGCCTGTGGGCATGAGCAGCGGAAACATGAAGCTGGCCATGAACAACACCGAGATCAGCGGCACGCCGCGTACCAACTCGATGTAGGTGATGCACACACTGCGAATGGCGGGCATCTGGCTTTGCCGCCCCAGCGCCACCAGCACCCCCAGCGGAAACGCCAGGCCGATGGACAAGCTGGCCAGCATCAAAGTCAGCGGCAGGCCGCCCCACTGGTCGGTCGACACGGCGCTCAAGCCCGTGGGCACGCCCCACCAATTGCCGCCACCCATCAAGCCAAAAAACAGCAGCCACACGCCGGCCCATGCCAGAGCCAAACCACGCTTCCAGCACGCCGGCACACAGCTGAGCACCAGCAACAACACCAAAGCCAGCGTGGCCAACACCGGGCGCCACTGTTCCTCAAACGGGTAGCGGCCCAACAGGATCAAGCGGTATTTTTCAGCCACCACGCCCCAGCAGGCGCCGCTGCCGCGCACGGCTTGGCAGCTGTCGGCATCGGGGCGAAACACCGCGTGCCACAGGCCCCACTCCATAGCGGGTGGCACGCACCACGCCAGCCAGGCGATCAGCACCACAGACACCACCGCGTTGCCGCGCGTGCCCCACAGGTGGCGCTGGCACCAGGCCCACAGGCCGCCGTGTCGGGCGGGCGGGGTGCGTGCGGCGATCAGTTCAGCAGGCTGCGCCATCACCGTTCTTTCAGCGCCACGCGGCGGTTGTAGGCGTTCATCAGCGCGGCGGTCAGCAGCGACAAGCTCAGGTACACCGCCATCACCAAGGCAATGCACTCCACGGCACGACCAGTCTGGTTGAGCGCGGTGTTGGAGATGTTCACCAAGTCGGGGTAGCCAATGGCCACGGCGAGCGACGAGTTTTTGATGAGGTTGAGGTACTGGTTGGTCATGGGCGGCACGATCAGGCGCATGGCCTGTGGCAGCACCACCAACCGCAAGGTCAGCCACGGCGACAGGCCCACACTGCGCGCGGCCTCGGTTTGCCCTTGGGGCACCGACAGCAGGCCTGCGCGCACCACCTCGGCCACGAAGGCTGAGGTGTACAAGGTCAGGCCCCAAGTCAGCGCTAAAAACTCGGGGCTCAGGCTGGCACCGCCCAGCACGTTGCCGTCTTGCCAGATGGGCAAGTCCCACAGCCAGCGGCCATCCAGGTGCACCAGCCAGGGCAGGGTCAGGCCGCTCTTGCTCAAAAACAGCAGGTCGGCCACATGCAGCGGTGTGTCACTGTCAGGCATCCATTCCACCAACAGCACGTACCACATGAAGAGTTGCAGCAACAAGGGGATGTTGCGAAACAGCTCGGTGTAGGCATAGCACAGGCCTCGCGCCAGGGCATTGCCAGACAAGCGTCCGATACCCAACAGCGTGCCCCACAGCGTGCAAGCGACGACGCCTATCAGCGACACGCGCAAGGTGTTGAGCAAGCCCACCACAAACGCCTGCCAGTAGGGCTGGGTGGCGTCAAAGGGAATCACCGACTCGCCAATGTCAAAGCCTGCGGTGTCCCACAAAAAATCAAACCCGCTTTGAATGCCACGCGCACGCATGTTGGTGAGCGTGTTGCTGAGCAACCAGCCCACCACACCCAGCAACACGGCAATGAGTGCGGCTTGGTAAATCAGGGCGCGGGTGCGGCGGCTGTTCCAGTGCATGGGGCGGGGTGAGAGGGGAGGTGGTTGCATGCGATGACGCTGCATGATAGTGGCGTTGCACGCCACCCTTGGCTGCCTCCCTTAGTCATGACACCCATGCCACCCTTATCCAACTTAGGCGCGGCCCAAATGTCAGGGATTAGAGACCTCAATCAGGATCGCATTGCTTCTCACCATGGGAAGCGTCCAGGGCAGATCACGGTTGGATGTTTGAGGTGTTGCGATGACTTTGAGTGATCGTTGCGTGGCCCATTGAATGGCCTCATTCGTTTTCTTTTCAAGTTCGGCTGAGTTTTTCAAGCCAGAGTGCTTGAGGACCACAAAGTACTTGCTTGGAACTTCTCTCAGGCTGACCGCCATGTCCTTGGGCTCAGGAATCGGGGGTGATGTGTATGGGCTGGAGATCACAAATTTGATGCGCCATTTGCTCGCACTCAGCACATGGGTTGTTGTTGTGAGGGGCTCCACGATCACCGGCACGGTCAAGGCAATTTTTGCTGCACGCTCCGATTCAGCCAGCGGGTTATTTTCAAAGATGAAGTCGGCGATCAGTCGAAAGCTTCGGTTGGAGGCTTCCACAATGTCGCCGTCCACCACCGTCTCTGCAATCAGGACGGGGGCGTAGCGCCGAACCTCGAAGGGGCCTTCTGCCGAAAGCACTTCGTAGCTCGGCTCTTCAATGGCTGTGGCAACTTGCCCCCATGACAGCCCGTGCAGCAGGCACAAAAGTAAAAGTATGCGTTTGTTCACAGAGGGTCCTTGTGGTGTGTTGCCCCTATCGCCGTGCGGCATCAGCGCGCCAGATAACCACCATCTACCGGGTAAAAAGCGCCGGTCACGAACGATGCCCGGTCAGAGGCCAACCAGGCCACCAGCTCAGCCACTTCTTGCGGGCGACCCAAGCGGCCCAAAGCGTGTGCGGCCAGCAACGCCGCATAGGCGGGTGGGTCGTTCTCCAGCGCCTCCAACATGGGGGTGTGGATGTAGCCCGGTCCCACCGCATTGATGCGCAAGCCCGAAGCGCCGTATTCCCACGCCGCCGTTTGGGTCAGTCCGATGACGCCATGCTTGGCCGCCACATAGGCCGGAGCGCGCGGCCCGCCTACGGCACCCAGCACCGAGGCGATGTTGATGATGGTGCCTTGGCCCCGAGGCAGCATGGCGGCAATCTGCGCTTGCATGCCATAGAAGACGCCGCTGAGGTTGGTCTGAATCACCCGATCCCAGCCGTCTAGCGGATAGTCGGCTGTCAATGCGCTCGGGCCACCAATGCCGGCGCAATTGCAGGCAATGTCGAGTTGGCCAAAGCGCGCCAGGGTGTCACGCACCAGTTGGTGGCAGGCGTGGGCAATGCCAGCATCGCTGGTCACCGCCCATGCCTCACCGCCTTGCGCCCGAATCAGCGTGGCAGTTTCTTCTGCAAGCGGCATGTTCAGGTCTGACACGACGATCTGGGCACCCTCGCGCGACAGCACCAAAGCAATGGCACGGCCAATGCCTGAGGACGCGCCGGTGACGAGGGCCACTTTGTTTTTGAGCATAGAAAAAGTCATGTGCTGATGATGCACGGCACAAACTTTTTCATCCGTTCGCCACCCCACAGACATGGCCATGCCGCGTCGCGATGATGTGCCCACACCCAGAAAGAGCCCCAACCTCATGCGACACGCCGATGCCAGAGTCCGCACCATCCCTGCCAGCAAAGTGGTGACGGCCGCAGAGGCGGTGCGCCTCATTCCCCACGGTGCCACCTTGGCCACCGGTGGTTTCATTGGCATTGGTTTTCCTGAAGGCTTGGCCATCGCGCTGGAGCAACGCTTTTTGGGGCAAGACCCCTTGTCGCCGCCCGGTAGTCCCCGTGGCCTGACCCTGGTGTATGCCGGTGGCCAGGGCGATGGCAAAGACCGTGGCCTGAACCACCTCGCGCATGCGGGGTTGTTGCAGTGCGTGATTGGCGGCCACTGGGGCTTGGCACCCAAGCTGCAACAGTTGGCGCTGACCAATCAGATCGAGGCCTACAACCTGCCGCAGGGTGTGATCAGCCAGTTGTTTCGCGACATCGCGGCGCACCGACCTGGGCTGATCACGCAGGTGGGCTTGGGCACTTTTGTCGACCCGCGCCAAGGCGGTGGCCGCGTCAATGCCTGTAGCCTGCGTGCGCTGGTCGATGTGCTGCACATCAATGGTTCGGAGTATTTGCACTACAAAACTTTTCCCATTCACGCCTGTTTGCTGCGTGGCACGTCTGCCGATGAGGATGGCAACACCAGCATGGAGCGAGAGGCGCTCACCCTGGACACTTTGGCCATTGCCATGGCCACGCACAACGCAGGCGGCATCGTCATCATGCAGGTGGAGCGGCTGGTCAAGGCCGGCTCTCTGCCGTCACGCCAGGTGCGCATTCCCGGTATTTTGGTGGACTATGTGGTGCTGGCAGAAAAGCCCGAGCACCACATGCAGACCTTTGCCGAGCCCTACAGCCCCGTGTATTCTGGCGAGCTGCTGGCGCCACCGATGGCCCATGTGGCAACGCCCTTGAACGTGCGCAAGATCATGGCCCGGCGCGCCGCGCTGGAGCTGCGCGCCCATGACATCGTCAATCTGGGGGTGGGCATTCCAGAGTGCCTGGCAGACATTGCGGCAGAAGAACACATGGTCGACCTGATGACCCTGACGGCAGAGCCCGGCGTGGTGGGTGGGCTGCCTGCCAGCGGTTTGAGTTTTGGTGCGGCCACCAACGCCCAGGCCGTGTTGGATCAACCCTACCAGTTTGATTTTTACGATGGCGGTGGACTCGATATTGCATTTCTCGGACTGGCACAAGTGGACGCCAAGGGCCATGTGAACGTGAGCCGATTCAACGGGCATCTGGCTGGCGCGGGTGGGTTCATCAGCATCAGCCAAAACACCCAGCGGGTGGTGTTTGTCGGCACCTTTGGCGCAGGGCATTTGGTGGCGCAGGTGGTGGGCGGCCAGTTGACGATCACACACGAAGCCGAGGTCAAAAAGTTTGTTACAGCCGTCGAGCAAATCACCTTCAACGGCAGCGATGCGGTGGCGCGTCAACAGTCGGTGTTGTATGTGACCGAGCGCTGTGTCTTTCGCTTGACGGCAGCCGGCCCCGAGTTGATCGAGATCGCGCCAGGCGTCGATTTGGAGCGCGACATCTTGGCCCGCATGGCGTTTCGACCCTGCATCTCGCCTGAACTCAAGCTCATGGACGCGCGCATTTTTAGCGAAGCTCCCATGGCGTTGCGCGAGGCCATGCTGTCATGAACATCCAAGACATCAAGGCCCATGCCTTTGCCATGCCGCTGACCAGCCCGGCCTTTCCGCGTGGCCCCTACCGCTTCACCCAACGGGAGTTTTTGGTCATCACCTACCGCACCGACATGGAAGCGCTGCGTGCGGTGGTGCCCGAACCCTTGGAAATCGAAGAACCCCTGGTGAAGTTTGAATTCATTCGCATGCCCGATTCGACTGGCTTTGGCCATTACACCGAAGCGGGCCAAGTGATTCCTGTGCGCTGGAACGGCACGCGCGGGTCTTACGCCCACGCCATGTACCTCAACGACCACCCACCCATTGCCGGTGGGCGCGAGCTGTGGGGCTTTCCTAAAAAGCTGGCCAGTCCCAAGCTGCATACCGAGATCGACACGCTGGTTGGCACCTTGGACTATGGCTTGGTGCGCATTGCGCAAGCCACCATGGGGTTCAAGCACCAAGAGGCGGATGCCGCCTCTGTGTTGGCCTCACTCGCAGCGCCTAATTTTTTGCTGAAGATCATTCCGCATGTCGACGGCACACCGCGCATTTGTGAACTGGTGCGCTACCACACCACCGAGGTCAGGTTGCACGGGGCTTGGAGCGGCCCCGGTTCACTGGCCTTGTATCCCCATGCCCTGGCACCAGTGTCTGAGCTGCCGGTGTTGCAGGTGGTGTCGAGTTTGCATTTTGTGGCAGACCTGACCTTGGCCTTGGGTGAGGTGGTGCACGACTACTTGGCCTGAGCCGGTCAACGCACCCAAGCCCCTAAGCCCCTAAGCCCTTCGTAGCCTCAACGAATCGGAATGGCGTATTGCAAGCCACCTTTGTTCCACTGGGCGTTGAGGCCGCGCTTCAAGGCGAGTGGCGTTTTTTCACCCAGGTGACGCTCGAACATCTCACCATAGTTGCCCACAGCGGTGATGGCACGCGCCAACCAGTCGCGGTCGAGCCCCAGCAGCTTGCCGGTGTCGTCGGACTTGCCGAGCAGGCGCAGCACCACCGGGTCGGTGCTCTCGGTTTTGAGACTCTCCAGGTTGGCGGTGGTGATGCCCACTTCTTCGGCTTCGATCAAGCCGTAGACGGTCCACTTCACAATCGCCAGCCATTCATCGTCACCGCGGCGCACCAAGGGGCCCAGCGGTTCTTTGGAAATCAGCTCCGGCAAGATCACATGGTCTTTGGGAGTCTTGGCTTCTTTGGCGCGGATTGCGGCCAGGCCCGAAGCATCGGTGGTGTAGGCCTTGCAGCGCCCCGCAAAGTAGGCCGCGTTGGCCGCGTCAAATTTTTCAAACACCACGGGTTTGAGGTCGAGCTTGTTGGCGCGCGAAAAGTCGCTCAGGTTTTTTTCGGTGGTGGTGCCTGATTGCACGCACACCGTGGCCCCTTTGAGTTGCTTGGCGCTCTTGAGGTTGGCTTTAGCAGGCACCATGAAGGCTTGGCCGTCGTAAAACGTCACGGCGGTTTGGTGCAGGCCCAGCGACGCATCGCGCGTGAGTGTGAAGCTGGTGTTGCGTGACAGCACATCCACCTCGCCCGATTGCAGAGCGGTGAAGCGCTGCGGGGCGGACAGGGGCACAAACCGCACTTTGTTGGCGTCAGCCAGCACCGCAGCGGCCACAGCGCGGCACACGTCCACGTCCATGCCACTCCACTTGCCTTGGCTGTCGGCGGCCCCAAAGCCCGCCAAGCCCGTGTTCACCCCGCACACCACTTGGCCGCGTTGTTTCACCGCGTCCAGTGTTTTGCCTGCCCAGGCTTGCGACAAGCACAGGCCCAGCGCAGCCATGGCCAGCCAGGTGCGCAAAGAGGTGTGAATCAGAGGGCGTGTCATGGATGCTCCAGCGTGAGAAAAGGACTGCGCATTGTCTGTCAAACCATGTCGTGCCAGAAAGTCTCAGGGGACCACGCGCAGATCCGTTGGGGCTATTTATTTTTCAGCTGTTGGCGCTTGACGGGCCAGGCCCATGGCCACTGCGGCGACGTCGGTGGGGTTCATGCTGTCAACCATGGCGCTGGGGATCAAGATGGTGGCTCCACGCTCTTTGGTGGTTTCGTAAATGATGTTCATCGCACGCAGTTGCATGGCACCGGGTTGCTCGGCGTAAATTTTGGCGGCCTCGACAAACTTGGCGGCGATTTCTGCCTCGGACGTGCCCAAGATGATGCGTGCTTGTTTTTCGCGCTCGGCCTGGGCTTGGCGCGACATGGCGTCTTGCAAGGCCTCAGGAATCGCAACATCGCGAATTTCAACCGCGCTCACGGTGATGCCCCATTCCTGGGTTTTTTGCCCAATCGTTTCACACAGGTGTTGGTCCGCTGTTTTTCTGTCAGACAAAAGCGCGGAGAGCATAGAGCTGCCAATCATTTCACGCAACGATGTTTGCGCCACACGGTCAATGGCTTGTTGGTAATCGGTGATGGCCAGGGCGGCGTATTCGGCATCGTGGACATGCCAAAAAATAATGGCATCGACATTCACCGGCACGGTGTCTTTGGTCAAAGCCTGCTCTGCGTTGAAGGCCGTGGTTTGAATGCGTTCATCGATGATGGCCACGATGTCGTCGATGAAAGGGATGATGAAAAACAAGCCAGGCCCTTTGACACCATGCAACTTACCGGCTCGAAGAACCACAAACTTTTCCCAGGTGTTGGCCATCTTGAGCGAAAGAAACACCAAACCCGCCAGGCCGAAAAAGAACAGTCCGATGTTGTGTTGACCCAAGGCCGTCAGCGCCAAGCCGATGCCCGCCAACACAACAGAGACAAAGAGGGTGATGGAATTCATGGCGGACCTTAAGGGTGAAACAGATGTCTTTCATCGTATACCCAAGCCTGTTCGTACTCAATGGATGGGCGTGCGCGAACGCACAGTGCAACACGTGGTTGTTGCAGATACTTGCGACTTGCTTGATATGACGCAACCACGTGGCAGTGAATTGGCAAGACACTCAAAACTCAACAGGAGAACTTATGTCGTTTAACCATGCCGTCGTTTGGATCGATCACCACGAAGCCCACATCATCCATTTCAATGCGGACAACAGCACGTTGGAAAAAATCAAAACCAACTCGAAAGAAGCGCACCTGCACCACCACCGGGGAACCTTGGGAAGCGGCAAAGCTGAAACCAGCCAGAGCTATTTGCATGAAGTGGTGACATGCATCGCAGAGGCCAAAGAGATATTGGTGGTGGGGCCGGGGTCTGCCAAGCTGGAACTCATCAAGCATGTGCACCACCATGACCCACATGTGGCCCAAAAAATCTTGGGCGTCGAGACGGTGGACCATCCCACCGATCCACAGCTGCTGGCCTATGCGAAAAAGTGCTTCTTGAGAATTGATGCCCTCAAAGGCGACGATTTTTGACCATCAAATCTCGATGGTTTTCAGTTGGTAGGGACGCGTGTGCTGCAAGCTAGGCAGCTTGTGGCGCGCTTGCTGGACTTGGGATAAATCGAGCTCTGCCATCAACACGCCCGTGCCTTCGGGTTTTTCGGCAATCACCTCACCCCACGGATTGACCACCAGCGAGTGACCATAGGTGGTGCGCCCATCTTCATGCTGGCCGTGCTGTGCCGGAGCCAGCACAAAACAACCTGTTTCGATGGCGCGTGCGCGCAGCAGCGTGTGCCAATGCGCCTGACCCGTGGGTACGGTGAAGGCAGAGGGCACGGCCAAGATGTCTGCGCCCGCAAGCGCCAGGTCGTGGTAGAGCTGTGGAAAGCGCAGGTCGTAGCACACCGTCATGCCCAACGCGTAGTCCGCGCCTTTGACCAGCACCGCTTCTTGGCCTGCCACAAAGCGCGCAGATTCTTGATAGCGCTCACCTTCGCCTAAGTTCACATCGAACAAGTGGATCTTGTCGTAGTGCGCCACCACGAGGCCTTCTTTGCTGATGAAAAAACTCCGATTCGCCAGTCGTTTCGCTTCGACTTGGATGGCCATGGAGCCAATCAACACATCCATCTGGTACTGACGCGCGAGGTTACAAAAAATTTTCAAAGAAGGGTCGTCTTCTTGCGTGTGAGCTTTCGCCAATAAGGCACCGGGACGGCGGTCGAGCGCCGACGTCATTTCTGGCGTGACCAACAAAGCGGCGTTGTCGCGCGCAGCTTGCTGAAAGCCCAATTGCACTGCCGCGATGTTGACCGCTACTTCTGTACTGGCGCGCATTTGCAAGAGAGCGACTTTGAGGGGATGGGGGTTCATGGTCTTGATTGGATGGGTGTGGCTGACTTTTATATACGAAGTTGGGCATAAGCAAACAACAATTGATTCGTTGTTGATCAGAGACTGGCCTCGCACAATGCAGGCCATGTCTTCTTCTCCCACACTCATCATCGTGCCCGGTTGGCGCGATTCAGGCCCCGGCCACTGGCAAAGCCTGTGGGCCGACGGCTTGACGCATGCTATTCGGGTACAGCAAGACGATTGGATGCAACCCACCCGCAGCGCCTGGGTGCGCAGCATTGCCCACACCGTGCTGGCACAAGCTGGCCCGGTGGTGTTGGTGGGGCACAGCCTGGGCTGCATTGCCATCACGCATTTGCCACCCGAGGTGACCTCACGTGTGCAAGGTGCTTTGCTGGTGGCCCCGGCTGATCCAGAGCGTCGTGCGCCCTTGGTGGACTTTGCCCCCGTGCCTTATCAGCCCTTGCCTTATCGCAGTGTGTTGGTGGCCAGCAGCAACGACCCGTATTGCTCGGTCCGCACAGCGGGCGCTTATGCCCGTTCGTGGGGCAGCGAATTCGTGCGTTTGCAAAACGCCGGCCACATCAACGTCGAGTCGGGTTTTGGCGACTGGCCGCTGGGGCTTGCGCTGTTGCAGTCCTTGGTGGGCAAGCCTTTGGCGTTGAATGCGCCGGGCAGTGTGAGCGCTTCTGTTTCTCCTCTTCACCTTCAAACCGTATGAAAAAACTGATTCGCACCACCTGTGCGCTGGCGCTGCTGACCCTCACGTCGTGGGCCTCAGCACAAACTTTGTTGAATGCCTCGTACGACGTAGCGCGCGAGTTTTACAAAGACTACAACGCGGCCTTTGTGGCCCATTACAAAAAGACCACCGGCAAAGACGTCAAGATCGACCAAGCCCATGGTGGCTCCAGCGCGCAAGCGCGTGCCGTCAACGATGGCCTCGACGCCGATGTGGTGACCATGAACACCACCACCGACATTGAGTTTTTGGCCAACAACGGTGTGGTGGCCAAAGACTGGGCCAAGCGCTTTTCCAACAACGCGTCGCCCACCACGTCCACCATGCTGTTTTTGACGCGTAACGGCAACCCCAAAGGCATCAAGGATTGGGACGATCTGATCAAACCGGGTGTGCAGGTGATCATCGTCAACCCCAAAACCGGCGGCAACGGCCGCATGGCGTATCTGGCGGCGTGGGCCTATGCACGCAAGAAGGGCGGCACCGATGCGCAGGCAGCGGAGTTTGTTGGCAAGCTGTTCAAAAACGTGCCGGTCTTGGCCAAAGGCGGACGCGATGCCACCACCATCTTCTTGCAACGCAACATCGGCGATGTGTTGGTGACGTTTGAATCTGAGGTGATCTCGGTTGACCGCGAGTTCGGCACGGGCAAGGTCGATGCTGTGCACCCCAGCGTGAGCATCGTGGCTGAGAACCCAGTGGCGGTGGTTGAACGCACTGTGGCCAAAAAGGGCACCGGTGAATTGGCCAAAGCTTATTTGGACTACCTCTACTCCGACGAAGCGCAAGAGATTGCGGCCAAGCATGCCCTGCGCCCACGCTCTGCGGCTTTGTTGAAGAAATATGCCGCCACCTTCAAGCCCATCCAGTTGGTGCCGGTGAGTGAGTATTTCGGCTCCTTGGCTGAGGCGCAGAAAGTGCACTTCAACGACGGTGGCCAGTTCGACAAAATTTACACGGTGAAGTAAGCAGGCATGGCACTCTTTTCTTTGCCACAGCGGCACCGCCCTGCGCGCGTGCTGCCGGGGTTCAACATCACCCTAGGGTTCACGATCACCTACCTCTGCTTGATCGTGCTGATTCCTTTGTCGGCCTTGATCTTCAAAACTTTCACGCTCACGTGGGAGCAGTTTTGGGCTGCTGTCACCGGCCCGCGTGTGATGGCTTCGTACCGCTTGACCTTTGGTGCGTCGCTGGTGGCGGCTTTGGTGAATGTGGTGTTTGGCTTGCTGGTGGCGTGGGTGCTGGTGCGTTACAACTTCTTTGGCAAGAAGGTGGTGGATGCTTTGGTGGACTTGCCGTTTGCACTGCCCACCGCGGTGGCGGGTATTTCGCTGACGGCTTTGCTGGCGGGCAACGGCTGGATCGGTCAGTACCTTGAACCGCTGGGCATTCAGTTGGCGTTCAACCCCAACGGGGTGGTGATTGCCTTGATCTTCATTGGCTTGCCGTTTGTGGTGCGCACGGTGCAGCCGGTGTTGGAAGATGCCGAAAAAGAACTGGAAGAAGCCGCCACGTGCCTGGGCGCCACGCGCTGGCAAATTTTCAGTCGGGTGATTTTTCCGTCCATCGCGCCGGCCTTGTTGACGGGCTTTGCCATGGCCTTTGCGCGCGCCATTGGCGAGTACGGCTCGGTCATTTTCATTGCGGGCAACATGCCCATGGTGTCGGAGATCACGCCACTCATCATCATCGGCAAGCTGGAACAGTACGACTACGCGGGTGCCACTGCGGTGGCGGTGGTGATGCTGGTGATCTCGTTTGTGTTGTTGCTGGTCATCAATGCCTTGCAAGCGTGGCAGCGCCGACACACCGGAGCACCCGCATGAGTGCCGTGTTGAACACGTCGGCCAACGCATTGACGGCCAAAGCCCAGCGTGCTGGCACCACCGAGCCCGCTTGGGTGCGCTGGAGTTTGATTGCCCTGGCGCTGTGCTTCATGTTTTTGTTCTTGGTCTTGCCCCTGGCGGCGGTGTTCACCGAAGCCTTGCGCAAGGGGGTGGACGTGTACTGGCAAGCGCTGCAAGAGCCCGATGCGTGGTCGGCCATCCGCTTGACCTTTCTCACCGCCTTGGTCGCCGTGCCTTTGAACTTGGTGTTTGGCGTGGCAGCGGCTTGGGCGATTGCCAAATACGAATTTCCGGGCAAGGCGTTTTTGACCACCTTGGTGGATTTGCCGTTCTCGGTGTCGCCGGTGGTGGCGGGTTTGATTTATGTCTTGATGTTTGGTGCCCAGGGTTGGTTTGGCCCTTGGTTGCAAGCGCATGACATCAAAATTATTTTTGCGGTGCCGGGCATTGTGTTGGCCACGGTGTTTGTGACTTTTCCGTTCATCGCGCGTGAGTTGATTCCGCTCATGCAAGCCCAAGGCAACGACGAAGAGCAAGCGGCCATCGTGCTCGGGGCCACTGGCTGGCAAACCTTTTGGCATGTGACGCTGCCCAACATCAAGTGGGGCCTGATTTACGGCGTCATCTTGTGCAACGCGCGGGCCATGGGCGAGTTTGGCGCGGTGTCGGTGGTGTCGGGCCATATCCGCGGGCAAACCAACACCATGCCCTTGCATGTGGAAATTTTGTACAACGAATACCAGTCGGCGGCGGCGTTTGCCGTGGCCTCGCTGTTGGCGCTGCTGGCCTTGGTGACCTTGGCCATCAAGTCGACGGTGGAGTGGCGTCATGCACGCGAGCTCAAAGCCTCGGCCGATTTGCCGCCTGAACGCCCCAGTGCGCTAGCCCCTTCTTCCAAGAGCACACAGCCATGAGCATTGAAATCAGAAACATCCACAAGCAGTTTGGCGACTTCCAAGCGCTGGGCGACGTCAGCCTGGACATTGGCTCGGGCGAGCTGATCGCCTTGCTCGGCCCCTCGGGCTGTGGCAAGACCACCTTGCTGCGCATCATTGCGGGTTTAGAGACGGCCGATCGCGGCACGATTTTGTTCAGTGGCGAAGACACCACCCACGTGCACGTGCGTGAGCGCCAAGTGGGGTTTGTGTTCCAGCACTACGCGCTGTTTCGCCACATGACGGTGTTTGAAAACGTGGCCTTTGGCCTGCGCGTCAAACCCCGCAGCGAGCGCCCAAGCGAGGCGCAGATCCAGCAAAAAGTGCACGACCTCTTGAGTCTGGTGCAACTCGATTGGTTGGCCGACCGCTACCCCTCGCAGCTCTCAGGCGGGCAGCGCCAACGCATTGCGCTGGCCCGCGCCTTGGCGGTGGAGCCCAAGGTGCTGCTGCTGGATGAACCCTTTGGCGCTTTGGATGCCAAGGTGCGCAAAGAGTTGCGCCGCTGGTTGCGCCGCTTGCACGACGACTTGAACGTCACCACCATCTTCGTCACCCATGACCAAGAAGAAGCGCTGGAAGTGGCCGACCGTGTGGTGGTGATGAACCGTGGCCAGGTGGAGCAGGTGGGCTCACCCCAACAGGTGTGGGAGCACCCGGCCAGCCCGTTTGTCTATGGCTTTTTGGGTGATGTGAATTTGTTTCATGGCCGTGCCCATGAAGGCGAGATGCACATTGGCATCGAAGGCCAGACGGTGCGTGTGGCCAGTCCCGAGCACCGCGATGTGCAAGACGCCAAAGCCTCGGTGTATGTGCGCCCACATGACCTGGATGTGCGCCGCTACACGCATGGTGACGAGGGCATCGTGGCGCAGCTCACACGCGCCATCGTGGTGGGGCCAACGGCTCGGCTGGAGTTGGTCGCCGTGGAAGGCGACAACCCGTCGCAAGAGCAGATCATTGAGGCGCAAATTCCAGCGTCGCAGTTTTACGACCAAGGCTTTGCCGAAGGCGACACCTTGGTGCTGACGCCGCGCAAGGCGCGGGTCTTTGTAGCGGCGTAGGCGGTTTACAGGTTCTTCGCGAACCACGCCACCGCGCGTTGCCAGCCATCGGTGGCGGGGCCTGCGCGGTAGCTGGCGCGGTAGTCGGCATGAAACGCGTGGGGGGTGTCTGGGTACACCACGAAGTCGCTGGCCTTGGCGGCGGCGTTGCCTTGTGCCCCGGCTTGGGCCAACGCGGCTTTCATGCGATCGACCGAGGCCACGGGAATGCCGGTGTCCGCCGCGCCATACAAACCCAGCACCGGGGCTTTGAGTTGGGTCGCTTGTTCAATGGGGTGGCTGGGGTTGATGGGGCTGGTTTGGCCTTCCAAGCGACCGTACCAAGCCACACCGGCTTTGACGCTGGGGTTGCGTTGTGCGTACAACCAGGTGATGCGACCGCCCCAGCAAAACCCAGTGATGCCAATGCGTTGCGTGTTGCCGCCTTGCCCACCGGCCCAGGCCACACAGGCGTCTAAGTCGCCCATCACTTGGGCATCGGGGACTTTGGCAATGACTTCGGCTTGCAGTTTGGCAATTTCGCCGTAGCTGCTGGCGTCACCCTGGCGGATGAACAACTCGGGGGCAATGGCCAGGTAGCCTTCTTTGGCCAGACGGCGGGTCACATCGGCGATGTATTCGTGCACGCCAAAAATTTCCGAAATCACCAGCACCACCGGCAGGTTGGTTTTGCCTGCTGGCGCCGAGCGGTAGGCCGGCATCTTGAACCCGTTGACGTCTATCACCACCTCGCCAGTCACCAAGCCTTCGCTGGAGGTTTTGATGGCGGTTTGTGCCATCAAGGGCATGGCCGCAGCGGCATAACCCAGCCCCAAAGCAGTCTGCAAGGCCAAGCGGCGTGTGGGCGCGATGGTGCTGGCGTCGGTGCTGTTGAGCAAGGCTTGGCTGTCTTGGATCAAGTTGGAATTCATGGCTGACTTTCTGTTGAAGAGGAGGGTGGATAGAAGCGCTGAATACTTTGGTACGCGATCATGCCAAAGATCATGGCAATCACAAATGCCACAGCCTTTTCTTGACCCGAAACCAAGGTTACCAACGCTGGCCCAGGGCAAAAACCAGCCAAACCCCAGCCCACCCCAAAGACCAGGCTGCCCACCACAACGCGGCGGTCTATCTTTTCGGACGCAGGCCACGCGAAGTGTTGACCCAGCACCGGATGGTTGCGCCGTTTGGCCCAGGCAAAGGCAAAGACGCCCACGCCGACGGCGCCTGCCATGACCAAGGCCAGCGAGGGGTCCCAGTGGCCCGCCAAATCCAAAAAGCCAATCACCTTGGAAGGGTCGGTCATGCCCGAGAGCATGAGCCCCACCCCAAACAACAGGCCTATCAAAAATTCACTGATGCGTTGCATGTGTTTCTCCTCACAGCCAGTGCCCGAGCACAAACACCACGGCAAACCCTGCCGCCATGAACACCCCCGTGGCCACCATGGAGCGTGGGGACAGACGTGACAAACCACACACGCCGTGTCCACTGGTGCAGCCCGATGCATAGCGGGTGCCCAGGCCCACCAACAGTCCCGCCACGATGACCATGCCTGTGCTGGCGTCAATACGCGGGCTTTTGATCCACTGCACGGGCGCCACCCGTTGCACCACCCAGGGTGCTGCCAGCAGCCCCAGTAAAAAGCTGATGCGCCAAGAGGTGTCACCACGCGTGGGTGGCAGCAGCCCGCCCACGATGCCGCTGATGCCCAAGATGCGTCCATTGAACAAAATGAACAGGGCCGAGGCCAAGCCCAGCAGCACGCCACCGGCCAGCGAGGTCCAGGGCGTGAAATGGTTCCAGTCGAGGGTCATGGTGTGGTCTTTCAGGGGGTGCAGAAGTTGGCATACAGCACGTGCATGACGGCCAATGCTTCTTGGCTGGTGATTTGGTAATAAATGTTTTTGCCTTCACGGCGCGTGCTCACCAAGCCCTCGTTGCGCAGCACCCCGAGTTGTTGCGAGAGGGTGGGTTGCACGATGCCCAACAGCTCTTCGAGTTCGCTGACGCATTTCTCGCCCTCGGTCAGTTGGCACAGCAGCAGCAAGCGGTCGGCATTGGACAGCACCTTCATCAACCGACAGGCTTGATCAGCCGATTGATGCATGCTGGCGAGATCAAAGGTTTTTTTCTTCATGACAAATTGAGGGCGACTAATTTTTTAGTATATTAAAAAACATATACAAAAAATGTATATTGATAGAAGGCTTTCCTCTAAGATCACCCGCATGCCAGCTCCGATGTTTCAGCCCCAAGTCCAAGGTTTCTTTGACCCAGTGACATGCACCGTGACTTACGTGGTGCATGAGGGGGCAGGATCGGCATGCGCCATCATCGACCCGGTGTTGGACTACGACCCCAAGTCAGGCCGCACCCACCACACCAGCGCAGACCGGGTGATCGACTTTGTGCGGCAGCACCAGTTGCAGGTGGTTTGGATATTGGAAACCCATGCCCATGCCGACCACCTGAGTGCCGCCGCCTACCTCAAGGCGCGCTTGGGCGGTCGCACCGCGATTGGGGCTCACATCACGACGGTCCAAAAGGTGTTCAAAAAATTGCTGCATTTGGAGCCGGGCTTGAAGGTGGATGGCTCGCAGTTTGACCACCTGCTCCAAGCCGGTGAGGCGATGGCCGTGGGCCGTGTGATGGGCACTGTCTTGAGCGTGCCCGGGCATACCCCGGCCTGTGTGGCCTACCAGTTTGGCGATGCGGTGTTTGTGGGCGACACCTTGTTCATGCCCGATGTGGGCACCGCGCGTTGCGACTTTCCGGGTGGCGATGCCAAGGCGCTGTACGCCTCGGTGCAACAGCTGCTGAGCTTGCCAGCCGACACGCGCTTGTTCATGTGCCATGACTACCCGCCCAACGATCGCCCTGTGGCATTTCAAACCACGGTCGCTGAACAGCGCGCCCACAACATCCATGTGCACGACGGCGTGACTGAGGCCGAGTTTGTGGCCATGCGCACACAACGCGATGCGGGTTTGGAGATGCCGGTGCTGATATGGCCAGCGGTGCAAGTCAACATCCGTGCCGGTGACATGCCGCCTGCCGAAGCCAATGGGCTGTCGTATTTGAAGATTCCTGTGAATGCTGTTTGATTTTTAAGGTTCTGACCATGAGTTCTTTTGACCACCCCACGTTGATTCAAAACATCAGCCAATCCATGGGCGCTTTGCGCAAAGCCCAACCCGAGGCCATGCAAGGCTTTGGGCAATTGGCCAAAGTGGCCATGGCGGTCGGTGCCATCAGCGAGAAGCACAAAGAGCTGATCGCCTTGGCGATTGGCATCACACAACACTGTTCGGGCTGCATTGGCTTTCATGTCAAAGCCTTGCGTCGTCTCGGCTGCACGCGCCAAGAGCTGGAGGAAATGTTGGCGGTCACGGTCTACATGGGCGGTGGCCCGGGCTTGATGTACGCGTCAGAAGCCCTGACCGCTTGGGACGCGTTTGCGCCTGCCACCGAGGCGCAGGCTTGATATGGCAACGTTCACCAACCCACTAGAGCGCTGGCAGCACCGTTTTGACATTGAGGGCTATTTGTTTGGCGAACAACCCAATGCGTATTTGGCGCGGCAACAGCGCTACCTCCAACCCGGCTCGGCCTTGTCGGTGGCCGATGGCGAGGGGCGCAACAGCGTCTGGTTGGCCAAGCAGGGCTTGCAGGTCGATGCGTTTGACTTCTCATCCAACGCTGTGATCAAGGCCCATCAATTGGCCCAAGCGCACCAGGTGCAGGTGAACTTTCAGTGCAGCGACTGGCAGTCGTTTGCGTGGCCGCCAGCGCGTTACGACAACGTGGTGGGCATCTTCTTTCAGTTTGCCGGTCCAGATCCACGTGCGCAGCTGTTCGCACGCATGGATGCCAGTTTGAAGCCCGGGGGAACTTTGGTGATTCAGGGCTACAGCACCGCGCAACTCAAGTTCAACACCGGTGGCCCGGGCGAACTCGACCACTTGTACGACGAGGCGCTGATGTGCGCATCGTTTCCAGGCTACGAGGTGCTGGATCTGCAAACGTACGAAGCCAACATTGCCGAGGGCACCGCCCACAACGGCATGTCGGGCTTGGTGGGCTTTGTCGCCAAGAAGCCTCTGCTGGGCATTTGAGTGCCCCAACTCAGCTATAACCTAGACCATGAACCGACATCTTTTATTGCTTGCCATCGCCCAGGGCTTGTTCCTGACCAACAACGTCACCTTCATTGCCATCAATGGCTTGGTCGGGTTGAGTCTGGCCCCGGTGGGCTGGATGGCCACCTTGCCTGTGATGGGCTATGTGGTGGGAAGTGCGCTGAGCACAGGTTTGGTGGCCAAGTCGCAACAACGCTTTGGTCGCAAGGGCTCGTTTCAACTGGGCTTGTTGGTGGCCCTGCTGTCGGCAGGTCTGGGGGCTTGGGCGGTGTTGATCCAGTCGTTTTGGTTGCTCGTGGCGACGACGTTTATTGCTGGGTATTACAGCGCCAACGCGCAGTTGTACCGTTTTGCCGCAGCTGAGTTGACCACGGTGGACTACCGTGAAAAGGCCGTGTCTTTGGTGATGGCGGGTGGCTTGATAGGGGCCATCGTGGGCCCCAATTTGGCGATGTACACCAAGAACTTGTTGGAGTTTCCGTTTGCCGGTGCCTATGTGGCGCTGGCCTTGGTGGCGGTTGTGTCGATGGTTGTGATGGCGTTTATCCAGTTTCCGCCTGCACCTGTGGCGTCCAGCAGCGACCAACCCGGTCGTCCTTTGGGCGTGATCATGCGTCAACCGGTGTTCTTGGTGGCGGTGCTTTGCGCGTCTTTAGGGTATGGCGTGATGAACTTGCTCATGGCCGCTACGCCTTTGGCCATGCAAGTGTGTGGCTTTGAATTTTCAGACACCGCTTGGGTGTTGCAGTGGCATGTGATTGGCATGTTTGCCCCCGGCTTTGTGACGGGGCATTTGATCAAACGCTTTGGCGTGTTGTCCGTGATGGGCGTGGGTGTGTTGTTGAACTTTGCCTGCATCGCCGTGGCCTTGTCGGGTGCCGACTTGCAACAGTTCCTGGTGGCCTTGTTCATGTTGGGCGTGGGCTGGAACTTCCTGTTCACGGGCAGCACCACCTTGTCGATGCTGGCCTACACCCCGCAAGAAAAAAACCGTGCCCAGGCCGCCATCAACTTCTGCGTGTTTGCCACCATGGCCGTCACATCGTTTGCGTCGGGGGCCTTGGTCACCACCCAAGGCTGGGCGTGGTTGAACTGGGGCTCACTGTTGCCCGTCGCCTTGGCTGGTTTGGGGCTGCTGTGGCTGCGTGGTTCTGGCCACCTGAAGCCCAAGCTGGCCTCTGCTTGATGCCTGCTTGGCGTGTCTGTGCCTGTGCTTGTGCTTGTTAGGCGGGGCGGTCGTCTTTCATCGGACAGGTATTGATGCCCAGCAAGGTGTACACCCCGCAAAAACTGAACACGCCCGTGGCCAGCACGATCAGGCCCAGATAGCCCCAAGCGCCGATGGTGTGGGTGAGTGCCAGTGCCACCAGCACAACACCCACGACGATACGCAAAACGCGGTCAATACCGCCAACATTTGATGTCATACATTTCTCCGATGAAGCGTTGAGCCAATACAAGCATTGGATTGGAACGCTTCATCATGCGCCATCCCTTGAGACATATCAAGAGATGCTTATATTTGAGTCAGTCGCCCGAGGGACTGGGCACTGGTGCCAACCCCATGGGCAAGCACGGGGTCTTCTGGCAAAGTTGCGCCAACTTTGTCAGACCCAGGAGACTTTCGTGGCCCAACGCTTCCACCCCCAAGACGGTTGCAACCAATGCACCCCACGCCGTGGCTTTTTAACCGGCCTGTTGGCCGCTGGTGCGGCTGCGGTGTTGCCATCGTGCGCCACCTCGTCCAAGGACGCGCCGCTGCCCAGCGTGGCCAAGCGCAGCTTGGTCGATGTGCACCACCATGTGTGGGCCCCCGCATTTTTGAAAGAACTCGAAACCCGCAAGCTGGCTGAGCCACCGGCTCGCAACTGGTCGCTCAACAAAACCTTGGACGATATGGCCCAAGCCGGTGTGACCTACTCCATCACCTCACCCACCACGCCAGCAGCCAGTTTTGGCGACGCCGCCACCATGCGCGCCATGGCCCGCGTGAGCAACGAATACGGTGCCCAGCTGGCGCGTGACTACCCAAGTCAATTTGGTTTCTTTGCCACCCTGCCCATGCTCGACGTAGATGGCGCTTTGGCCGAGATTGCCTACAGCGTGAACGTGCTCAAGGCCAACGGCATTGCCATGCTCACCAGCTACGACGGCAAATGGTTGGGCGACAAGGCGTTTGCGCCCATCATGGACGAGATCAACCGCCGCAAGCTGGTGGTCTACACCCACCCATCCAACCCCAAGTGCTGCGGCAACTTGCAAGAAGGTGTGCCGGGCTCGACCATCGAGTTCGCCACCGACACCACCCGCACCATTACCAGCCTGCTGTTCAGCGGCACGGCCACGCGCTGCAAAGACATCAAGTTCATCTTCTCGCACGCGGGGGGCACCATGCCATTCTTGGTGGAGCGCCTGACCATGCTGCCCAAGCTCAACGCCAACTTCGGTAAGATCTTGCCCAGCGACCAAGTGCTGCCTACTTTGCGCAGCTTCTACTACGACACGGCACAAGCCTCGCACCCCGGTGCGCTGTTGTCGCTCTTGAACCTGGTGGATGTGTCGCAGGTGGTGTTTGGCACCGACTTCCCTTACCGCACCTCACTCGACCACGTCAAAGGCCTGATGGCCATGGGTTTCAGCATGAACGACCTCACGGCCATTGAAAGCCGCAATGCCCAGCGTTTGCTGGGACGTGCCTGAACATCGCCTTTGAGGCCAGTCAAAACGCCACCCTTGGGTGGCGTTTTTGTTTTTAGCCCAAGCGTTTCACCACCGCCTGACCGGTGGCGTGGGTGCCCAATTTTCCGCCCACGTCGCGCGTGCATTCGCCATTGGCAATGCAGTCTTCCACCGCTTGATCGATGGCTTGTGCGGCCTGCAAGTAAGCGGCGTTACCTGAGCGCTGGGCGTGCCAGCTCAGCAACATGGAGGCCGACAACACCAGCGAGAACGGGTTGGCAATGTCTTGGCCCGCAATGTCGGGGGCCGAGCCATGTGCCGCTTGGCCCATGGCGTTGTTCAAGCCCGCGTTCAAAGAGCCGCCGAGCCCCAAGCTGCCTGAGAGTTCGGCTGTGAGGTCCGACAAGATGTCACCAAACATGTTGGTGGTCACGATCACGTCAAAGCGTGCCGGTGCGCGCACCACGTGGGCCATCATGGCGTCGACGATGAAGTCGTCCACCGTCACCTCGGGAAAATCTTTGGCCACGCGGTGACAGGCATCCAAAAACATGCCATCGGTGACTTTGAGCACATTGTGTTTGTGCACCAGGGTCAGGTGACGCTTGCGTTGCATGGCCAGTTCAAAGGCGCTGCGTGCGATGCGCTCGCAACACTCGCGGGTGATGCGACGCAGCGAGATGGCCACGTCGGGCGTGACCAAGATTTCGCTGTTGCCCGACTCCACGTTGCGGTCGGCATAAAAGCCCTCGGTGTTTTCGCGCACCACCACCAAGTCAAAGGCTGAGGTGATGGTTTTCACGCCCGGGTAGGTGCGTGCCGGGCGGATGTTGGCAAACAGGTCCAGGCTTTTGCGGAAAAACTTGGAGGGGTTGATTTCGCCTTTGGCTTCGTCTTTGAAGTCGTAGGTGGCCATGGGGCCGAGCATCAGGCCATCGGCGTTTTTGACTTTCTCCAACAGCGCAGTGGTCACGGTGGCACCGTGCTTTTGCAAACTGGCGTGGCCGGCGATGTCGTGCATCAACTCCAGGCCAAGGTTGAAGCGTTTGGAGGCGGCTTGCAGCACATCGACGGTGACCGCCATGGTTTCGGGGCCAATGCCATCGCCGGGTAAAACAACAATTTTCATAAACAACTTATCGGTGGGTCAAAAGGAAAGAGGAGGATGAACAAACAAGCGAGATCGCTTATGCGGGTCACTGTTCAAGTTTCAGGTCGGCATCTTTGATGAGCTTTTCAAACTTCACCGCTTCGCTGCGCACGTAGTCGGCAAATTCAGCAGGGGTGTTTTTGGGCACCGCCACGTTGTCGCTCTCCAGACGGCTGCGAATCTCAGGCATGGCCAGCACGCTGTTGACATCGCGGTTCAAGCGCTCAATCACCTCCGCAGGTGTGCCCGCTGGCGCAAACAAGCCACCCCACAAGGTGTAGCTAAAGCCTGGCAAGCCCGCCTCGGCCACGGTGGGCACATTGGGCAAAGAATTCATGCGGCGGGTGGTGGTCACGCCCAGTGCTTTGAGCTTGCCGCCTTTGATTTGGGGCATGGCCGCTGAAGCGCTGCTGAAGAAGGCTTGCAAGCGACCTGCCATCAGGTCGGACATCAAGGGGCCCACGCCTTTGTAGGGCACGTGGACCATGTTGAGCTTGGCCCCAAGGGCCAAGGCCACGGCGGACAGGTGACCCGGAGTGCCAGCACCCACCGAGCCGTAGCTGAACTCGCCGGGTTTGGCGCGTGCCATTTGGATGAATTCAGCCACGGTGTTGTAAGGGGCATCGGCGGGCGCCAGCATGACCAGGGGGGCGTTGCCAATCAACACCACAGGCACCAGTTCTTTCATGGGGTCGTAGCCCAGGTCTTTCATGAGCACGCGGTTGACGGTGATCTCACCGGTCTGACCCAGGAACAAGGTGTAGCCGTCGTTTTTGGATTTGGCCGCGATGCGTGTGCCCACCGTGCCCGAGACGCCAGGCTTGTTGTCGACCACCACGGCTTGTTTGTAGATCGTGGACAGCTTGTCGCTGACCAAGCGTGCAAACACATCGCCTTGGCCGCCAGGTGCGTAGGCCACGATGACAGTGACTGGTTTGTTGGGGTAGTCGTTGTCGGCCGCTTGTGCCGATGACAGGCCCAGCGTGGCCAGCAGTGCTGTGGCCCAAAGGCGCGTGAGCAGGTGGCGTTTAGGAACGTGGTTCATGTGTGTCTCTCAGGGTGTTGATACGGGTTATTCGGGTTTGATGTTGCCGTCTTTGACGACGCGGCTCCACAAGGCCAATTCCTGTTTGAGCAAGCTGTCGAGTTCACTGGTGCTAGAGCTGGCCGACTGCATGCCCAATTTGGCAAAGCGCTCGCGCACATCGGGCCGCTGCAAAATGGTTTTCAAATCTGCGTTCATTTTCTCCACCACCGCCGTGGGTGTTTTGGCGGGCAAAAAGAAGGCAATCCAGATGGTGGTCACGTAGCCGGGCACACCTTGTTCGCTGATGGTGGGCAGGTCAGGCAACTCGGGGTGACGTTTGGCGCTGGCAATGCCCAGCGCCTTGACGCGGCCTGCCTTGATGTTGGGTACTGCCGAGTTGAAGGCATCGAACATCAGCTGCAAATGGCCAGCCAATAAGTCTTGGGCTGCCGGCCCCTGGCCCTTGTAGGGCACATGCGAGAGCTGCGTCCTGGTCATGTGGGCAAACATCTCGGCACCCAGGTGGTAGGTGCTGCCAATGCCCGAGGAACCGTAAAACAGTTTGCCGGGGTTGTCTTTGGCGTAACGGATGAACTCTTGCACATTGTTGGCAGGCACCGAGGGGTGTACCACCAAGATGTTTTCAATGGTGGCAATCAGGCTCACCGGCGCAAAGTCGCGCACGGGGTCGAACGAGAGTTTGGGCATAAGCGCTGGGTTGGCCGCCATGATGCTGCTGGTGCCAAACAAAATCGTCTGGCCATCAGCAGGCGCACGCGCCACAAACTCGGCTCCAATGGCACCTGTGGCGCCCACGCGGTTGTCCACGATCACGGGCTTGCCCATGGCTTCGGACAGCAGCGGCGCAATCACCCGTGCCGCGATGTCGGTGGGGCCACCCGTGGCAAACGGCACCACCAAGCGCACGGTGTTGCTTTGTGCCCAAGCTTGGGCTGCACACAGCAACAGGCCCATCAAACTGATCTTCCAAGTCGGTTGGCGCATGACAAACTCCTGGTTGAACACGTGACAGAACTCAGCTCAGCAAACGTTGGCGAATGTCCAGCGGTGACATGACCTCCAAGGGCTCTGCGCCCCCGTTGGGAATGCCCACTTGGGTGGCGTTGAGCAGCATCGACACCATCACATAGGTGCCTGAGAGCACGGTGAGGTCGACCACCGCTTGCTCGCCCAGGCTGTGGATGGCACGTTGCCACAGCGCGTCGGGCACGCGGTGGTTCAGGCTGAGCTGGATGCAAAAGTCATACACCAAGGCCTCGTCGTCTTGCATGCCTTGCGGGCGTTGGCATTGACGCAGCTGTTCAATGATGGCGGGTGACAAACCTGCTTTTAGCGCAATCGGGTCGTGCGCCCACCACTCGTATTGCGCATTGGCAATGCGGGCCTGGATGAGGATGGCAAATTCGTTCAGCCGTTTGCTGACCGAGGTTTTGAAGCGCAGGTAATCCAGAAAGTCAAAACAGCGCCGCGCCATGTCGGGGCTGCGCAGCAAGGCGTTGTAGGGACCACCCAGTGCAGCGCTGGAGACTTTGAGGATGTCGTCGGCCAGTGGCTGGACCTCGGGGGCGAGGTCTTCGTAGCGCAGTTGCGAGAAGCGTTCGGTCATGGGCAGTCCTCAGGCGTTGGGGTTTTCAAACATGGTGCGCAGCGTGTTCACAAAGTGTGGGCGGCATTTGTCGCTCCACGCGGTGCCACGCACGGCCAGCCACGGGGGGGAGCCCAGAGTCTCCTTGCTCGCCAGGTCGTAACAAGCGAAAGAGTAGGGCGCGTGGTCGAGGTTGACCAAGCGGCGCGCCAAGATGCAGCCTGGCACGCGGGCCAGGCCGGGCATGTGTTCTTGGTCGTACCAGTTGAAGATCTCTGCTTGCCAGCCGTCGTCGGTGTCGGTTTCGACCACATAGTGCACGCCCGGCGTGTCGTCAAAGCTGGCGCCTTCACAGCGCAGCATTTCACGCAGGCGCGACACCTCGGCACTGTGGCCTGTCAGTGCATGCCAGCGTTTTTCAAACGCCACACAGTCGCTGCGGGCTAGCTCGGTGGCTTGGGGCAGGTGCAGGTAGATGTGGTGCATGGGCTGGCCGTTCTCGGCATTGGCCGTGGCCACACTTTGCACCCTGGCTTGTGCCAAGGGGGTGTCTGCCATGGTGTCGTGCCAGCGTGCCACGGTGCCTGGCGGGTACGGGTGGCTGGTTTTCAGCAGCAAGGCGTCACACAGTTGTGTTGGCATGTCAGTGCCCAATGTGCAACGCGACCAACACACGCGAGACCATGTTGTAGGCACCGATGGTGATGCACAAGTCGAGCAGCGCCTGGCCTTGGAAGTGTTCATGGATGCGGGCAAACAAGGGCTCGGGCACCTCGATGTCGCGGGTCATGGTGTCGGTGAGCTCGAGCACCAGTTGCTCCAGCTCGGTGAACTGTGACGAGATGGGTGTTTCTTTCACGGCCTCGACTTTGTGCGCAGCCATGCCTTCTTTCAAGGCGAAGGGCACATGGGCATCAAACTCGTAATGCGCACGGTTGAGCACGGCCACGCGCAAGATCACCAGCTCGCGCAAGTCGCCAGGCAAGCTGTTGCGCTGGCGTACGGCGCGGGTGAACTCTTCCCAACCTTGGGCCATGTCGGGGCTGTTGAGCAGGTATTGGTAGAGCGGCGTGACCTTGCCGCGTTTGGCCACGATCTTGGCTTCGAGTTCAGCCAGTTCAGGGCGTGCGCCAGGCGTGATGGGGGTGATGCGTGCAGTGTGTGTCATGGTGTGTGTGCGTGTGGATGTTGGAGGTGTCAGTCCGCGGTGATTTTCTTGAGGCGAATCACACGGCCCCACTTGGCCATGTCGTTTTTCAGCAGAGTGCTCAGCTCGGTTGGGCTGGTGGCGGCAGGCTCGGCGCCCGAGGCAATCAGCTTGCTGCGCACGCTCTCGCTCGCCAGGGTGCGACGCACGGCTTGGTTGAGGCGCTCCAGTTCTGCGGGTGGTGTGTTCTTGTGCGCGAACAAGGCATACCAGTTGTCCGAGTCCACGCCGGGCACGCCAATTTCCTGGAAGGTTTTGACATCGGGGAACAGGGGGTGACGGCGTGTGGCCGCAATCGCCACCGGCTTGAGCTTGCCGTTGCGCACTTGGCCCATGAGGCCCGGGATGTCGCCAAAGAAACCATCCACATGCCCTGCCATGACGTCGGTGATGGCGGGTGCTGCGCCTTTGTAGGGGATGTGAACCAAGTCGGTGTGCGTGGCGTCAGCCAACAGCTCCATGGCCAAGTGCGGCACGCTGCCGGTGCCAGATGACGCCATGGTCACGCGCTTGAGCTTGGCCGCTGCAATGAACTCTTGCGGGGTGTTGACCGGGTTGCTGGGGTTGACCACCAACATTTCCACGTTGTTGACCACCAACGACACGGGGGCGAAGTCGCGCACTGGGTCGTAGGCGAGGTTGGGGTAGAGCGAGGGGTTGATGGCCACTGCGCCCACACTGGTGAGCCACAAGGTTTGACCATCGGCGGGTGCTTTGAGCATGGTGTCGGCGGCAATCGCGCCGTTGGCCCCGGCCTTGTTTTCGACCATCACTTGGTGGCCCAGTTCTTTGCTCAGTTGATCGGTCAGTGTGCGGGCCACAAAGTCCACCGGACCGCCGGGCGGAAAGGCCACCAGGATGCGAGTGATCTTGGTTTGCGCACTGGCCCAGGTGGTCAGGCCTGCCAGCAAGCTCAGGGCCAGCAGTTGGTGCAGGCGTCGTTTGGTCAAGCGTGTCATGAGAGTTTCCTTAAGGTTTAGTCGCAACGCACGGACATGCCGCCGTCGACGATGATTTCGGTGCCGGTGATGAAGCGTGCCTCGTCGCTGGCCAAAAACAGCACGGCGTTGGCCGTGTCTTGGCCGTCGCCCATGAAGGGCAAGGGGATGCGTGATTGGCGCTGGGCCAGCAAGGCCTCGACATCGCCGCCCGCACGTTGTTTGGCCAAGCGGGTTTCCACCATCGGGGTGTGCAACTGACCCGGCACCACGGTGTTCACGCGCACGCCCTTTTTGGCGTACTGCACTGCGGTCACGCGGCCCATTTGAATCACGGCGGCTTTGGTGGCGGCATAGGCCACTTGGGCGGCACCCGTCCAGCGGATGCCCGAGGTCGAGGCCATGTTGACGATGGCACCAGACCCTTGTGCTTCCATGAGAGGCAGCACATGTTTGCAGGTCAAAAACACGCTGGTGAGGTTGTGGCCGATTTGTGCGTGCCACACCTCTTCGCTCATCTCCACCGGGCCACCGGGGGCCGAGCCGCCGACGTTGTTGATGAGTACATCGATGCGGCCAAATTTTTCGACGGTGGCGCGCACCGCTTGGGCGATGGAATCGCTGCTGGTGACATCACAGGTCATGGAGGAAATTTGGCCTTGGTTGACGCCTGTCACGGCTTGGGCGCGTGAGAGGGTTTCTTCCAGTCGCGCTTGTTCACGGTCAAGCGCCATCACGCGCGCGCCTTCTTGCACCATGCGCACCGAGATGGCCCGGCCATTGCCCCAGCCCGGGCCCACCGAGCCTGCGCCGGTGACCAGCACCACTTTGTCTTGCATACGTCCTGTCATGGGGTGTCCTTGTGTGTCAGTGTTCAAAGCGGTAGAGCGTTTGGGGGTTGTCCACCAACAGCGCTTGCACCAGGGCGGGCGTGGTGGCGATGCGCTGGATGGCGTCGGTCAGCACACCGTCGTCGGGCACGTGGGTGTGGTTGGGGTGAGGCCAGTCACTGCCCCACACGCATTGGGTGGGGAAGGTGTCGACCAAATACTTGGCCAGCGCCACACCGTGTGGGTAAGGCGGCGAGGCCAGGGGCACTTTCTCGTCGATGCGGTCGATGCCGCTGACTTTGACGTGGAACATCGGCTTGTCCAGCAAACGGCACAGCGCCTGGAAGTCGGCATGCTGTGCGCCCAGCGTGGCGTCGACACGGGCCATGTGGTCAATCACCACCGGCACGGCCGACTGTTTGAAGACGTCGCCCAAGGTGTGGATCAAGCTGCTTTCAAAATGCACCTGCAAGTGCATCTGGCAATCGGCCAAGCGGTGGGTGAGGGCAATCAGGGCCTGTGGATCAGCCCCTGCGCCCAAGTGTTTCATGAAGTTAAAGCGCACGCCACGAAAGCCCAGCCCTGCCAAGCGTTGCAACTCAGGCAGACCCACGTCCACAGGGACCAGGGCTACGCCGAGGTAACGACCGCCGCCGGCTTGCAAGGTTTCTTCCACCACGCGGTTGTCCATGCCGTGCACAGCGGACTGCACCACCACGCAGCGCGCAAAGCCCAGGCTCTGGTGCCAGGCAAACAAGGCTTCTTTGGGGGCATCTGCCGGAACTTTTTGCAGCCCAGGCACGTAGGGGAAACGGGCCGTGGGGCCGAACACATGCACATGTGCGTCGCACGCGTGGGCGGGCAGTTGCCAGCCCGGCTGAGACGGGGTGGTCATGTAGGTTTGAACGGGGGTGGGGGTGGGTGTCATGGTGGGTGCAATTTTGGGTGCAATTGCCGCCCTAGAATTGACCTTTTAAAAATATCAGCTATCAGCAAAACGGATAGCTGAGATGAATGACTGGAAGGGTTTGCGCACAGCATGAACTTGCAACGCTTGGAATACTTTGTGGCCGTCATCGATGCGGGCAGTTTGAGCCGAGCTGCGGCCATCTTGGACATGTCGCAACCTGCCTTGAGCCGACAGATCGCCTTGCTGGAAGAAGAAACCGGCCACCGCTTGTTGACCCGCCATGGCCGTGGCGTGGAGCCCACCGAAACCGGCTTGGCGTTATTGGGCCATGCACGTGGTTTGTTTGAGGGCGTGGCGCGTGCCGAGGCCGACATGCTTGAGCGCCACAAAAGCCCGCGTGGTCGTTTGACGATTGGCTTGCCTCCGCGTGTGGCACACACCATGACCACCGACTTGGTGCAGAGCTTTCGGCAACAGTTCCCCGACGCGTCCATCAGCATTGCCGAAGGCTTGAGCGTGCCTTTGCGCGAGTGGTTGATTGCTGGGCGTATTGATTTGGCGGTGTTGTTTGACCCGCCCCACTCACCCCAGTTGACGCTGGAGACCTTGGTGCGGGAAGACCTGGTGTTGATCTCATCACACGCGCTGCCTGCGCGCATCAAATTGGCCGATGTGGGGCAATACGAGTTGGTGTTGCCCAGCGGCCCACACGCTTTGCGCCAGTTGCTCGAAGACGCGGTGCAACCGCGTGGTGTGATGCTGCGGGTGGTGGCCGAGGTGGACTCGATCCAAACCGTGTTGCCTCTTGTGGCACGTGGCGTGGCCAACACCGTGCTGCCCGTGAGTGCCTTGAAGTCGTGGCCAAGCCACTTGCCACCGCATGTGGCGCAGATCACCTCACCGCAAATTCGCAACCGCTTCACGGTGGCGGTGCCCAAGGCGCGGCCCGCTACCCAGCTCACACGCTATGGCTTGGAGCTGCTGCGCCGTTTGGTGCAGCAGCATTACGGTGCGAACTAAGCCTTCGACTCTTGGGCCAGCAAGCGCTCGACCACGCGCTTGGCCCGATTGGGACCGACGTCGACGTGGATGTCGAGTTGCGGTGGATGGCCAAAGCGTTGCTGGTTTTGCCATTGCGCTTCGATGATGACTTTGTCTTCTAGGAAGGTGGCGGCGGTTTGTTGGACCACCAGATCGACGATGTTGTCTTTGTCGGGGTGCGGGTTGGTGGCAATGGTCCAGAAGTAATGCGTGGTGGTGTCGGTCTCTGGCGTCACGCCGTGCAAGCCGCGCATGTGAAAGCCTTCGCGGTTAGGGTCGTCGTAGCTGCCCGAGCCCACATCCATGGCACCGGTCCAGATCAGCTCATGCGTGACATGAAACGCCACCTCTTGCCAGCGGTCCACCCGACCTTTGAACGGCCAGGCTGCGGTGTAGGTCGGTGGTGGTTCTGAGTTGGGCATCAAGCGCGTGACCTTGACCACATCGCCTTCTTGGCTCACGGTCAGCTTCGCGTTCATGTGAATGGCCGGATTGCCACCAATGGTTTTGGTGTGCACATAGCCCAGGTGGCTCAAGTCCAGCAGGTTCTCGTGGATCAGCATGTAGGGTGCGTCGTAGTGGTAGCAGTCGCCGCCAAATTTGTACTTGGGGTCGCTGTGCACCGGGTAGGCGGGCGGCTCGTCCTGCGGCGTGGCATCGGGCGTGTCGCCCACCCACACCCACAAAATTTGGTCTTTCTCGCGCAAGGGGTAAGACACCACTTTGGCCTTGGCCGGAATTTTTTCTTGGCCCGGAATCTCTACACACGTGCCTTCGTGTGAGTACAACAGGCCGTGGTAGCCGCAGCGCAAGCCGCGCCCCTCGACCTTGCCGCACGACAGCGGCAAATCTTTGTGGCAGCAGCGGTCTTGCAGCGCCGCCACCTGCCCGTCGGGGGTGCGAAACAACACCATGGCCTGGCCCAGCAGGGTGCGTGCCACAGGCTGGTCTTTCAGCTCCCAAGAAAAACCAGCGATCCACCACCGGTTCAAGGGAAAGGTTCGGGTGTGTCGTGTCAGATGAACCGGTTGTGTGGGGGCATTCATGGTGTGTTCTCTCAAACTCAAGGGGTCACGGCTTTGACGGTGTCGATCTCGGTGTTCCAGAGTTGACCGTTTTTACGCTCAACTTTTCGGATGTACACGTCTTGCACGATGTCGCGTGTTTGTGCGCTGATTTGGATGGGCCCACGTGGGCTCTCAAAACTCAGGCCCTTCATGGCATCCACCAAGTCCATGCCTTTGCCCTGACCTTTGGTGGCCTTGAGCGCGGTGTAGATGGCATGCATGCCGTCGTAGCCGCCCACCGCCATGAAGTTGGGACGCATGCCGTTGTTGGCCTTGCCAAATGCAGCGACAAATTTTTTGTTCAAGGCCGAGTCATGCGATGCCGAGTAGTGGAACGAGGTCACCACACCCAGCGCGGCGTCACCCATGTCGTTCAAGGTGTCGTCGTCGGTCACCCCCCCATCGCCAATCAGCTTCACGCCTGCTTTGTCCAAGCCACGTTCCGTGAACTGCTTCATCAAACTCACCGCTGGGCCGGAGGGAATGAACACAAACAAGGCGTCGGGTTTTTCGTCGCGAATTTTTTGCAGATAGGGCGCGAAGTCGGGGTTGCGCATGGGCACGCGAATTTCGCCCACCACTTTGCCGCCATCACGTTCGACGTGTTCTTTGAAGGTTTTCTCCGCGTCAATGCCGGGGCCGTAGTCGGAGACCATGGTCATCACTCGGCCAATTTTTTGGCGTTTGACCCACTCGGCCATGGTGCCAGCGGACTGCGACAAGGTGTAACTGGTGCGCACCAGGTAGGGCGATGTGGCGACGATGCCGGTGGTGGCGGCGGCCATGATGACGGCTGGGGTTTTGCCTTGGGTGGCAATGGGACCTACGGCCAAGGCCGATGGCGTGATACCAAAGCCTGCCAGCACATCGACCTTGTCGTTGACCACCAGCTCTTGGGCGATGCGCTTGGATTGGTCGGGCACACCGCCATCGTCGCGCAAGATCACTTCAATTTTGCGTCCGGCCACGTCGCTGCCGTTGTCGGCCATGTAGAGCTTCACAGCGGCATCGATTTGGCGACCGGTGGATGCAAAAGGGCCCGTCATGGGCAGGATCAAACCCACCTTGAAGGCGGGCGCTTGTGCCAACGCCAAGCTGGGCAGGCAGGCAGCGGCACAGGCCAGTTGAACCAGGAGGGCGCGTTTGGAGAGTTGGCGGTGGGTCACGGAGGGTTTCCTTCAGTATGCTGAAGGTTTCATGTTATTTCATGGTCTTCTCAAACTGCGCACGGAAATACCCTAATGCCTTGCCCCAAAATACAGGTCTCATGAAAAAAACCACCCGTCCACGCCAGTCGGTGTCTGCCGATCTTTACGATCAGCCGGGGCACCTGATGCGTCGTGCGCATCAAATCACGGTGAGCTTGTTTCAAGAAGAGGTGGGAGAGGTGGTCAGCCCCAAAGAGTTCGCGATTTTGCGCATGATCCACGAAACGCCCGATGTGGACCAAGTGCGGCTGGCCCGACTGATTGGCATTGACACCTCGTCGGCCGCATTGACCGCGGCCAAGCTCGAAAAGCGGGGGCTGATTGCGCGCACTGTCTCCACCGTGGACCGACGCTTGCTGAGTTTGCGTTTGACCCCCGAGGGGGAGCAGCTGTTGGATGACACGGTCAGCGGCGTTTACCGCATGCGCGAAAAGTTGCTCTCGCCACTGACCGAGTCCGAACAAAAGGTGTTCATGCGCTTGTTGAGAAAGTTTGTTCACCTGCACAACGACGAGAGCCGTGCGCCACTGTGGACGCAGGTGGATGCAGCGCAGCCGGGCAAGCGTCAACCCAAGAGCTGACTTCCTGCGCGTGCGTCTGTGCCAGCTCAGTCGAGTTTTGCGCCTGACTTTTTCACCACGTCAGACCAGCGCGCCAACTCTGTGCCGAGGAATTTGGCAAAGTCGTCGGCACCCAAGAAGGCGGGGTCGGCACCTTGGTCGGTCATGCGGCTGCGCACCTCGGGTTGGGCGAGCATGGTTTTGAACGCCTCGCTGAGTTGCTGCACCACGTCTTTGGGCGTGCCCGCTGGCGCCAAGAAACCATAAAAGCCCACCACCTCAAAACCGGGCAAGCCGCTCTCGATCACGGTGGGTACCTCGGGCAGCGCCACGCTGCGTTCGCGGCTGGTCACGGCCAGGGCACGCACCTTGCCTTGGCGGTGGTAGTTGGCCGCTTGCGGAATGCTCTCGGCCATGAACTGCACTTGACCGGCCATCAAGTCGGTAAAGGCGGGCGCACTGCCACGGTAAGGGATGTGGACCATGAACAAACCCGTGGCGTTTTTGAACATCTCGGGCACCAAGTGGCTGATGCCGCCATTGCCTGCTGAGCCGTAGTTGATTTGCCCAGGGCGCGCCTTGGCATAGGCAATGAATTGCGGCAAGGTGGTGACGGGCAACTTGGGGTTGACCAACAAGGCCAGGGGTTGCATGGCGGTGCGCGCCACGGGCACAAAGTCGCACAGCGTGCCGTAGGGCAGTTTGGTGTAGAGCGCAGGGTTGATCACCATCACCCCGGTGTTGGCCAGCATCAAGGTGTGGCCATCGGGGGGCGACTTCATGACCTCTTGGGCACCCACGGTGCCGCCTGCACCGGATTTGTAGTCGATCAACACCGGTTGGCCCAACACGCTTTGCAGCTTGTCGGCCAGCAGGCGCGCATGCAAGTCCAAAGGACCGCCGGCCGGAAAGCCCACCACGATGCGAATCGGTTTGGTAGGGAAGGTGGCGGCGTGGGTCGTGGTGGCGAGGCCGAGAGCGAAAGCCAGAACCAGAGACGTCCACGCGCTGGTCAGAATGCGTCGTCTCTGGGTCATGGGGTCTCCTCTAAGGCAGGCTGGCAGCATACACCGCCATGGCGTCAATCTCTTCGTCGGTCAAACTGCGGGCGGCGCTGCCCATGGTGCCGTCCATGTCGGCGCGTGCGCCAGAGCGCAGGTTGCGCAACTGGGTGGTGAAGTACTCGCTGGCCTGACCCGACAGGCGTGGCACATGCTTTTGGCCTTGCAGCTTGGCACCGTGGCATGACGAGCAGTACTGCTGTTGGGCAATGACCTGGCCTTTGGCAATTTTGGCGGCGTCACCCCCTGCTTGTGCGGGAGGCGCTGGCAGTGCGGCGTAATGTGCCGCAATGTCGCGCATGTCTTGCTCGCTCAGGTTGGCGGCGATGGCCTCCATGCCACCGCCTTTGCGGCGTTGGTCACGGAATTGCAACAGTTGGTAGAACACCGACAGCGGGGGTTGCGCTGCCAGATGCGGCACGCCTGGTATGGCAGACACGCCCTGCTCGCCATGACATGCGGCACACAGCTGGGCTTTGGCTTTGCCAGCCACCGCATCGGGGGCAGACACCGCCAGCGTGCTGGTGAGTGCCAACGTAAAAAAGGCCATTCCTTGAATGGCCTTGGAGAGCTTTAAAAAGCTCATTTGGCGTAGGTCACGCGGAAGATCGCGCCCGCCACGTCGTCAGACACCAGCAACGAGCCGTCTTTCAAGACATGCACGTCAGCAGGGCGGCCAAAGTAGTCATCGCCATTGGCCCAGCCAGAGATGAAGACTTCTTTTTTGGTCACGTTGCCTTTGGCATCGAGCACCACGCGCACCACGTCGTAGCCAGTTTTCTTGGTGCGGTTCCAAGAGCCGTGCTCAGCGATGAAGATGTTGTTTTTGTACTCGGCAGGGAACTGCTTGCCGGTGTAGAAACGCATGCCCAAAGCGGCCACGTGGGGGCCAATCTTCAACACAGGCTTGTCGAACTCGTCGCAGGTACGGCCTTTGCCGTGATCGGGGTCGAGCAAGTCGCCTTGATGGCAGAAGGGGTAGCCAAAGTTCATGCCCTTGCGGGTGAGGCGGTGCAAGGTGTCGTTGGGCAGATCGTCGTTCACCCAGTCGCGGCCGTTGTTGGTGAACCAGAGTTCTTGGGTGACGGGGTGGAAGTCCATGCCCACGCTGTTACGCACGCCGTGTGCCATGGTCTCTAGCTTGTTGGTCTTGAGGTTCAAGCGCACGATGGTGGCGTGCGTGACGGGCTGGACCACGATGTTGGCGGGTGTGCCAATTTGGAAATACAGGTAGTTGCCATCTGGGCTCAACTTCATGAATTTCCAGCCATGGGCTTCGTCGTTGGGCAGCGCGTCAAACACGACCACGGGGGCCGGTGGGTTGTCCAGGTTGGCTTCGATGTTGTCGTAGCGAATGATGCGTGAGAGTTCGGCCACATACAGCGAGCCATCTTTGAAGGCCACGCCATTGGGGCGGTGCAGGCCTTTGGCAATGGTTTTGACTTCGCGCTTGTCGCCTTTGTCGATCACGGCATACACGTTGCCCGTGAATCGGGTGCCGACAAACAAGGTGCCGCTGGGGCTTTGCACCATGGAGCGTGCATTGGGCATGCCGGTGGCCCACAACTCAACTTTGAAGCCAGCGGGGGCTTTGAGGTTTTGGGTCGGGATGTCGCTCGCGGGCAGTGCGGTCATGCCGGGTGGGTTGGGCGTCAAATTCAGCGCCGCTTGTTCGGGCGTGCGGCCTTGGGCCCAGGTGGGCGGAATGGCGGCTGCGGCGGGCGCAGCGGGCGCTGCTTGTGCGAAGGCACCAGCGCTGGCCAGGCCCAGGCCCAGGGTGAGTGCTGCGTTTTGCAGCGTGCGGATGAAGCGTCGTTGTTGCACGGAGGTCTCCTTGTGTGAGGGGGTGGATTTAAATCGAAGTCCCCCCAAGGCCGAGTCGCAAAGGCGATTCGTGGTCTCTTTGTATGGGTAATTGCCAGCTGAGCGTCAGAGAGGGAGTCGGCTTTGCACGCCCAGCACCCACGACCGCGGCAGCCCGGGTTCGAAGTACTGGCTGCTGGCTTGGTTGACGATGACCGAGCCCACCGTGCTGCGGTTGCTCAGGTTGTCGATGCCCACAAACGCTTCTATCTGCGCGGTGCCCACCGCGTAGCGCTGACGCACGCGTGCGTTGAACACACCAAACCCTGCGGCACGGGCGGTGTTGTTGTCGTCGGCCCACAGCTGTGAACGCGCCATCCAATCCAGGGTGACCTCCGTGCCCAAGGCTGGTTTGCGCGCTGTGCCACTGAAACCCAGCTGCGACCATTGCAGCGAGCTAAACAGTTGTCGTTGCGGGATGCCAGGCAGTTGGCTGCCCGCCACGACCGTGTTGAAGCCTTGCGTGTAGCTGGCATTCATGAGCGTGGCAGAAGCCAGACCGCGCCAGTGTGGGTTGATGCGCTGACGCCAAGACAGTTCAAACCCGTCGCGCAAGGTTTGACTGGCGTTGGTGTACGCAGTTTTGCCGCCAGCAGACAGCGACGACACAATTTCGTTGTCGGTGGTGATGCGAAACCACGCGGCATCTAAGCGCGTGTCCACGGAGGGGGCCCACTTGCTGCCCACTTCCAGGTGCTGGCTGCGTGCGGCCAGCAAGTTGGGGTTGAACAAACCGACCACGGTGCTGCCGCTTTTGGTGTAAGCCGCTTCTGACAGCGTGGGTGTTTCAAAGCCCTTGCCTTGGTTGATGTAGAGGTTGAGGCTGTCGCTGGCATGCCAAGTCAGGCCCAGGATCGGGTTGGTGGCGGTGTAGGTGACGGCACCCGAACCGTCGCGGCCATCGCTGAGGTAGTCGTCACGGCTTTTGAGTTCGACATGGCTATGGCGCACACCGGTGACCACCGTCCAGCGCTCGCCCAAGTGCCAATTGACTTGGCCAAAGTAGTCCTGGTTGTCAGCCTCGTTCATTTCGTTGCGCGTGGCCGAGCCGGTTTGGCTGCCGAAGGCGGTGTTGCCGCCTTGGCGCTGTTCGCCGGAATGGTCTTTGTCCAAGCCCACCACCCAGTCGATGCGCGTGTCAGCCAGCACACGGCCTTTGCCATTGAGTTGTACCCCCAGCCCATCAAAGTGACGGTTCAAGCCCACCCACGTGCCCGCGTTGGGTATGGTGCTGGAGGCTTGGTATTGCAGGTTGTCGCGCATGCCGCTGTAGACGCGGGCTTGCAAGCGCAGATCGCTGTCGATGCGGTGCTCCAGCACGCCGCCCACTTGCTCTTGTTTCACCGTTTTACGCGCACCATTGCTGACGGCGTTGGTACCTGCGATGTCGGGTGTGCTGAGCTGCGCCGCAGTGAGCCCCAGCGGGTCTTTGGCGTACGGCATGTCGAACACGTTGACGATGAGCTTGAGGCGGGTGTCTGGCTTGGCGTCGAGCGTGATCACGCTGTTGAGCTGCTGGCGCCGAGCGTCGCTGTTGGCGCGGTAGCCGCTGATGCCGAACGTGCTGTAGTCGGCGACGATGCCGACCTGACCCAGGCGGTCACTCATTTGCCAGTCGGTGCGCGTCATGCCAAACGAGCCGATGAACAGCTGGTTTTGCAGCTCAGGCCCTGTGCCTGCTTCGCGGGTGAAGGTTTGAATCACGCCCCCCGAGGCGTTGCCGTACAGCTGAGCCAGCGGACCGGTTAGCACTTCGACGCGTTCGGTCGAGGTGAGGCTGACGGTGGAGGCTTGGCCCTGGCCATCAGGGATGGTGGCCGGTATGCCATCGGTGATGAGGCGAATGCCGCGCAAACCAAACGCAGCGCGTGCGCCAAAACCCCGGATTGAAATTTGCACATCTTGCGCGTAGTTGTTGCGGTTCAAGGCCACCACGCCGGGCACACGGTTGAGGACGTCTGACAGGTTGACCTGTGGACCGCTGCTGCGCAGGGTGTCGGCGTCGATGGTGTGGACCGATGCGGGGGCGTCGAACTGCTTTTGCGCCAGACGCCCGCTTTGCACCGTGACCTCGGGCAAGGTCTCGGTGGCAATTTGAGCCAGCACAGGCCCAGACACGGCGCACAAGGCGCTGGCAGCAAGCAGTCGGTTCAGCACACGCAACTTTCTAAATAAAACACAGGATGGTGGCGGATCTTAGGTGGCAGTTGCCCCGCATCAGTTGCATGGGCGACACCCGTCTGGCGGTAAATCAGTAGAGTGCCGCATGACCCCTGAAGCCTCAGGGTTGGAGCGTTGAGATGACATCTTTTTTGAAAACTCTGTTGGCGCTGTTCGGACTGTTGGGCGCTTGCATGGGGCATGCACAAAACTACCCTGCACCGCAGACGGGTGTGTGGGTGGCCAAAGATTTTCGCTTTCACACGGGCGAAGTGATGCCTGAGTTGCGTCTGGCGTACACCACGGTGGGCAATCCCCGTGGTGAACCGGTGGTGTTGCTGCATGGCACCACCAGCGCAGGGGGGAGTTTTCTGTCGCCCGATTTGGGCGGCGAGTTGTTTGGCCCAGGGCAAGCCTTGGACGCTCAAAAGTACTTCATCATCTTGCCCGATGCTCTGGGGGCCGGGCGTTCCGGCAAGCCCTCGGACGGTTTGCGCACGCAATTTCCGCGCTACAACTACGACGACATGGTGGCGGCGCAACACCGCTTGCTGACCGAAGGCTTAGGGCTGCGGCATGTGCGCATGATTCTGGGCAACTCCATGGGGGGCATGCACACCTGGGTGTGGGGCATCACGCACCCAGACTTCATGGACGTGTTGGTGCCCATGGCGTCTACGCCCAACCAAATGTCAGGTCGCAACTGGATGATGCGTCGCTTCATCATTGACTCCATCCGACAAGACCCGGCGTGGATGAATGGCCAATACACCAGCCAACCACCGAGCCTGCAATTTGCCAATGTGTTTTTTGCCACCGCGACCAGTGGGGGTGACCAAGGGCTGTACCGCAAAGCACCCACACGCGAACAAGCGGATCGCTTGTTGGACCAGAGCTTGAAAGCGCCGTCTACGGCCGATGCCAACAACCACCTGTACCTGTGGGAGGCCTCGCGCGACTACAACCCCAACCCCCATCTTGAAAAGATCAAGGCCACGGTGTTGGCCATCAACTCGGCTGACGACGAGCGCAACCCACCCAGTTTGGGCCTGATGGAAAAAGCTTTGCAGCGTATGCCTACAGCGCGCTTGTTTTTAATTCCAGCTTCCGAGCAAACCTCCGGCCATGGCACCACGGGTCAAGCCAAGTGGTGGAAAGAAGCGGTGTCCAGTGTGCTGGCCACAGCCCCGGTTCGCGGGAAATAACAGGCGCAGTGCTAGGCTAAGTGGATGAATAAAAATTTATCGGGCGATATCTGGGGTGGCTTTGCCGCCATGTTGGTGGCCTTGCCCTCGGCGATTGCGTTTGGCGTGACCATCTTCTCGCCCTTGGGGGCTGAGTTTGGTGCCAAAGGCGCATTGGCTGGCATGTTGGGCGTGGCGGCTTTGGGGCTGGTGGCCGCCTTGTTTGGTGGTACGCAGCGTTTGATATCGGCCCCTTGCGCGCCTGCGGCAGCGGTGCTGTCGGCGCTCACCATTCAAATGACACAGCAAGGCAGTGGTGTGGCCGTGGTGGTGATGACCTTGTTTTTGGTGGCCTTGCTCAGCAGCCTGGTGCAAATTGCATTCGGCTTGTTGCGCATTGGCGAGCTCATCAAGTTCATGCCGTTTCCCGTGGTCAGTGGCTACTTGAGTGGGGTGGGCTTGATCATTGTGATGAGCCAACTGCCCAAATGGCTGGCCTTGCCCAAAGGCGTGACCTGGTGGCAAGGCCTGCTGGCCCCTGAGCTGTGGCAAATGCCCAGCTTGGTGATTGGTGTCGTCACGGCTGGAATGATGTTGCTCGCGCCGCGTTTGTCGACTCGGGTGCCTGCGGTCATTCAAGGCTTGCTGGCGGGCATGGCCACGTATTGGTTGTTGGCTTTGACGGCATGGCCTGAGTTGCGTGCGCTGCATGACAACCCCTTGATCATTGGGCCCTTGGCCGTGGGCGGTGAAGGCCTGCTGGACACCCTCACGGGCCCTTGGAAGAGCTTGTCTGAATCGGGCTTGCCGCGCTGGGAGCACATTGTGTTTCCGGCCATGACGCTGGCGGTGCTGTTGTCGATCGACACGCTCAAGACCTGCGTGGTGCTGGACGCGTTGACGGGCTCGCGCCACAACTCGAACCAAGAGCTGATTGGGCAGGGCTTGGGCAATTTGGCCTCGGCATTGATTGGTGGGGCTCCCGGCGCTGGCACCATGGGGGCCACTTTGGTGAACAAGGCCAGTGGCGGTTCGACGTATTTGTCAGGCGTGTTTCAAGGGCTGTGGTCGTTGCTGGCCATTGTGTTGCTGACCTCGTTGATTGCCTGGGTCCCGGTGGCGGCTTTGGCTGCCTTGTTGATCGTCATTGGCTTCAAGATGATCGATTGGCATTCGTTCCAATTGGTGCGTTCACAAGACACGGTGCTGGATTTCTTGGTGATTGTGTTGGTGGTGATCGTGGCCAACACCGTGAGTTTGATCGCTGCGTCCGGTGTGGGTGTTGCGCTGGCCATTTTGTTGTTCTTGCGTGAGCAGATTCACACCACCACGATTCGTCGCAAGAGTTTTGGCAACAAGGTGTTTTCGTCTCGCGTGCGCAACCAGCACGAGTTGCAAGTGTTGGCCGAGAAGGGGCAACAGACGGTGATTTTCGAATTGCAAGGCAGCTTGTTTTTTGGCACCACCGACCAGCTCTATAGCGCGATTGAGCCTGAACTCAACAGCGCTCACTTTGTATTGCTCGACTTTTTGCGCGTGCAGTCGATGGACATGACGGCGGGTCACATGATTGAGCGCATTCGCAACATGCTGGCCGAAAAGCATGCACGACTGGTCCTCACACGGGTGCCAGAGCGTTTGCCCAACGGGCGTGACTTGCGCTCGTATGTTGACCACATTGGTCTGTTGTCCGACAACACTGCCAAAATTTTTGATGAATTCGACGAGGCGCTGGAGTGGATTGAAGACGAAACCCTCAAACAGGCAGGCCACGAGCATGTGTCCGGTGAAGGTTTGCCATTGGGTAAGTTTGAAATTTTCCACGGCCTCAATGACACGGAGTTGGCTGCGTTGGAGGCTTGCCAGGTGGTGCGTACTTACGCTGCCGGCGATGTGGTGTTTGCCGCAGACACGGTGGGCCATGAGCTGATGCTGATCAGCCGTGGTGAAGTCAAAGTCAGTCTGCCGATGGCAGATGGCAAAACCATCCACTTGGCCACGTTCAGCCGGGGGCAGTTTTTTGGCGAGATGTCGTTTTTGGATGGACGTGCCCACTCAGCCGATGTGCAGGCCACCCGAGAGACGGAGTTGATTGCCATCGACCGTCGTGCCTTTGCCAAGGTGGCGGTGGGCGACCCGGTGATGAGCATCAGTGTCATGCGAGCAGTCGCACTCGCCATTGCCGACCGATTGCGACATGCCAATGCAGAATTGCGCGAAATGCGCCAAACTTAAACCATTCAAATCACAAGGAGACAAAGCATGAAACTGAATGTCAATGGAACCGTCCGCACGGTAGATGCCGAACCGCAAATGCCGCTGTTATGGGCGCTGCGCGAAGTGCTCGGCTTGACCGGCACCAAATATGGCTGTGGTGTGGCGCAGTGCGGGGCCTGCACCGTGCATCTCAATGGCGAACCGGCACGCTCATGTTCTATTCCTGTCTCGGCTGTGGGGGAGATGAAAGTCATCACCATCGAAGGCTTGTCGAAAAACGCCACCCATGCGGTGCAGAAAGCCTGGGCCGAGTTGGATGTACCGCAGTGCGGTTATTGCCAGTCGGGCCAGGTGATGGCGGCCGCTGCTTTGCTGGCGCGCAAACCCAAACCCACCGATGCCGACATTGACGAAGCCATGAGCAATATTTGCCGCTGCGGCACTTACCAGCGCATCCGTGATGCCATCCATGTGGCCGCAGGCCAAATGAAACTCGGTGACGTGTTGGCGTCGTACGAGTCGGTTGACATCAACGCACAAGCTTGAGGAGACACACCATGACACACACCTCAACACCCAACACCTCATTCACTACATCACGCCGCCACTTTTTGGTCAGCTCTGCCGCCGTGGGCAGTGGCTTGGCTCTAGGCCTGAGCTTTGCACCCAATGTCATGGCACAGGCTGCCTACACCACGCTCACGCCCAATGAGATCAACATCTGGGTGGTGGTCAAACCCGATGACTCGGTGGTGATTCGCATTGCCCGTTCCGAAATGGGCCAAGGCACACGCACGGGCTTGGCCCAATTGGTGGCCGAAGAGCTCGATTGCGACTGGTCCAAAGTCACCACCGAAATGCCCACCCCTGGACAAAGCCTGGCACGCAAGCGTGCTTGGGGCGACATGTCGACCGGGGGCAGCCGAGGCATTCGCACCTCACACGACTACGTGCGTCGCGGCGGTGCTGCGGCACGCCTGATGCTGATGCAAGCTGCGGCCAACCGATGGAATGTGCCAGTGGCCGAAGTGATGGCCAAAGAAGGCGTGATCACCCACGCCATTTCAGGGCGCACCCTGAGCTACGGCAAAGTGGCGGACGACGCCGCGAAGTTGACCGCACCCGACCCCAAAAACATCGTCTTGAAAAAGCCCAGCCAATGGCGCATTGCGGGCAAGTCGATGCGTCGTCTGGACACTGCCGACAAGGTGGATGGTCGCAAGACTTTCAGCATTGACTTGCAATTGCCTGGCATGCTCAACGCGGCGGTGATGCAAAGCCCGGTGTTTGGTGGCAAGTTGGTGAGCTACGACGACAGCAAGATTGCCAAGATGCGTGGTGTCAAAGGTGTGGTCAAGATCAACGACAGCACCCTGGCTGTGGTGGCTGACACTTTCTGGCGTGCCAAGACAGCCTTGGCTGAATTGCCTGTGGTGTGGGATGACGGCGTGAACGGCAACACGTCAAGCGCCACCATCGACGCCATGCTGCGTGAAGGCCTGACGGCCAATGGCGACTTCTGGCAACGCAAAGAGGGCGATGCGCCAGCGGCCATTGCGCAAGCCGCCAAAAAAGTGGAAGCCACATACACCAGCCCGTTTCTGGCCCACGCCACGATGGAGCCGATGAACTGCACGGTGCGCATCACCGGTAACCGTGCCGAGGCCTGGGTGCCCACGCAAAGCGCCGAAGGCTCGTTGGCCGCGTTGGCCGAAGCCACTGGTTTTCCGCTGGCGCAGTGTGATGTGTACAAGATGGACTTGGGCGGCGGCCTAGGCCGACGTGGCGGCCACCAAGAGTATGTCGACCAAGCGGCACAGGTGGCGAAGAAGTTTCCGGGCAAACCCATCAAGCTGGTGTGGAGCCGTGAAGAAGACATGACGCACGACTTTTACCGCCCGATCTCGATGGCCAAGATGTCGGCAGGTATCGACGACAAAGGCAATATGACCGCGTTCCATGTGCGCGTGTCGGGCCAATCGCTCAACGCCTTGTTGTCGCCCATGTCGATCAAGAACAACAAAGACACGCGCCAGCTGCAGGGGTTTTGGGAGGAGCCAGGCGATGCCCAGCTGGGCTACACCTTCCCCAATTTGTTGACCGAGTACGTGATGCGCAACACCCATGTGCCGGTGGGCCCATGGCGTGGTGTGAACACCAACCAAAACGGCATTTACATGGAGTGCTTCATTGAAGAGTGCGCACGCGCTGCGGGCAAGGACTCGCTGGAGTTTCGCCGTGCTTTGATGAAGAACCACCCCAAGCATTTGGGCGTTCTCAACGCAGCAGCAGAAGCGGGCGATTGGGGCAAGCCTCTGCCACCGGGCGTGTTTCGTGGCATTGCGCAATTCATGGGTTACGCCAGCTACTCGGCGGCCACGGCTGAGGTGTCTGTGTCACCCAAGGGCGAGGTCAAGATTCACCGCATGGTGTTTGCCTTGAACTCGGGCCATGTGGTCAACCCGGCGCAAGTGCGCGCCCAAATTGAGGGCTCGGTGGTCATGGGCTTGTCGGGTGTGTTCTTGGGTGAAAACACGGTGGAGAAAGGACGCATGAAAGAGCGCAACTTTGACACTTACCCCTTGATGCGCTTGAAAGAAACGCCCAAGGTGGAAACCGTGTTGGTGCCTACCGGCGACTTCTGGGGTGGTGTGGGTGAGCCCACCATCTGCGTGGTGGGCCCTGCGGTGCTCAACGCGATTTATGCCGCCACAGGCAAACCACAGCGCGACTTGCCATTGCGCAAGCACGGGTTGACCTTGGTTTAAACGCTTTGGTTCAGAAGGCCCAACCGTTTACGGTTGGGCTTTTTCTTTTGGGCTAGGCCGATCAGCGCCGTATCGACGGACCATCCAAGGGCATGCCATCGGCGCGCACCTTGAGGTAGAGCTCCAACTGCCGCAAGGCTGGGCTGCCCGATGGGGGCAGTGTGGCTTGCACACCTGAGTAACACGCACGCAAGCGGCGGTCGATGGTGCCCAGGTTTTGCCAATTCAAACGGTAGACAGGAAAGCCGCTGGGGTGGCCCGGACTCACCACCTCGGCCCGCAAGGCTGCACCCACTTTGCCATCGTGACAATGCACACATGCCAGGTTGAGCCGCCCCAAGCGTGTGGCGTAAATCTGTGCGCCTTGCGCGAGTTCGGCTTGCCAGCGTTGTTGACCCGCTGCATCGGCAGGCGCTTGTACGTGCATGGCTTGGCCTTTGCCGATGCTGTGCAACAAGGCGCTGAGCGACAGGGTGTCGTCGTCTTCCACCCCTTTGGGGCTTTGGCCTGCACGCTGGCGACACAGGTTGATTTGGTCTTCCAGGTTGACGAGACGTGTCTGGCCATTGCGTGTGACCAGGCGAGGGTGTTGTGCGGCTGAGGTGTGCAAAGTGTCTGGGTTGTTGTGGCAACTTTGACAGCCGTTGCGCCACAAGGTTTGGCCTTTTTCAACCCACAGCGTGACCGGGTTGGCATCGGCGTCTTGCTGCATGGCTTGCAGCTGTGGCGTTAAAAACTGGTTGCCGCTGAGCAGGGCTTGTGCATTCACCAGCAGAGGCAGCCCCAAAGCTGCCAGCAGCCCTAGCGCACGTTGCCAGCGGGTGTCAACTTGCATATCGTGTTCAGCGGTAGACCAAGGGGCGACGCAGTTGGCCGGTGCGGCCTTTGTCGTCGGTCCAACTCACCACCATGTCGCCCGCTTGTGGGGGCAAGGTGCATGAAAAGAAGAACATCGGGTTGGCCGCCATGCCGGTGCCCAACTCGGCTTCAAAAACCAGCGCATCGCCCACATGCACTTTGACGAATTGCAGAATGTCTTTGGCCACTTGCTGTCCTGAGCTGTCGTGGCGAAAACCGGTTTCCATCACGTGCCCGAGCAACAAGCGCACCTCGACTTCGGCGTTGGGGCGCACAGGGCCAGCCAGCGACAAGCGAACAGGAAGCTCAAGGGTTTGCGCCATGGGGTTCAAGTCTCGTCAAAACATGCCGTAGCGGTGACCACCGTTTGGGTGGCACGACCCAAGGTGCTGCCATCGTTGAGATGTGCCAACACCCAGACCTCTTGGCTCATGGCCAGACGAATGCGGGTGTTGAATTTGAAGCGTGTTTGGCCCTGCCCCAGCGCGAGTTGCAAGATGACGCGGTTGGGGTTTTCTGGGGCGATGATGTCAAAGCCCACCAGTTGTTTGCCTGCCGGGGCCTGCAACGTGAATTGCAACGGAATGGCGTTGCTGTTGTCGGCCAGCGGCGGCAGGGTGACTTCAATGCCCGTGGCTGACAAGCCGCGGGCTTGCAACTCGGCTTGTGAATTGGTTTCTGTGGCTGCTCGTGCATAAGGTGTGCTGAGCACACCCGCAGCAACTGCCCCCAAACTTGCCAGGCAAGTGCGGCGGGCCAGCGTTGTGTGTGTGGGCAACATGGTTGCGCACTCTAGCGCAAAGTGGCCAAGGCTGCTGTCACCTTGTCTATCTCTTCTGGCGTGAGCATCGGGCGTGCCGGGTTGGCTTGTGTGGTGCCTTCTAGGGTGCCGAACGGAGGCATGAGGGTGTTGGGTTTGAGCAGGCGAGCGTCCATCACCCATTGGCGCAGTTGCGTGGCGTTGTAACGGGTGGCCACACCATCGAGCGAGGGGCCAAAGTCACCTTGCTTGCCGGCAGCACCGTCAATGCCTTTGGCGTCGCGCAGCACGCTCACTTGGTGGCAAGTGACGCAGTTGCCTTGCTGGCGGTTGGCCATGATGCGCAAACCTTGTTCGGCATCGCTCAAAGTTTGTGCTGTACCTGTGCTGGCCCACAGGCACAGCAGCATGGCTAGGCGCAAGTGTGTGCCACTCATCGCTTACGCAGCCCCAAAAAGATCACGGTGCCTACCACCACCAAACCACCCACCACCTGAACTGGCGCAATGGCCTGGCCCAGCAGCACCCAAGCCAACACCAAGGCAAAGATGGGCTCCACGTTCATGATGGCCGAATTGCCCACCACGCCCAAACGTGGCAACACGGTGAACATGATGGTGAAGGCCGTGCCATACAAAAACGTCAAGCCCGCCAAGCCCCACCAACCGGCTTCAGCCGTTGGCATGTGAAAACCACCTTGCGTAGCCACCGCGCTTAAGCCCAGCACCAACACACAGCTCATGGTGCTGAAGGTGCGCACACGGCCATCCACACCAGTGGTTTCGTGTTGGGTGAGCACCAGTGCCAACCCAAATGTGGCCGCAGCGGCCAGGGCAAACGCCAAGCCAATGCCGATCAATGACCATTGCGCTTGTGCGCCCAACCCTGAGGCGGCACCAAACACATCCAATGCCAAGGCCAAGCCAAGCAACATCACAGGCATGGCGCGCAGCATGACCGCTTCAGGACGATGGCGGTAAATCAAAAAAGCCCACAAGGTGGTCCACAACGGGTAGGTGTTGAACGCAAGTAACGCCAGCGCCACCGGGATGCGTGCCACAGAGGAATAAATGCACAAGCTCTGTACACCCACCAACACCCCTACGCCTAACAAGGCGCGCTTGTTTTGCCGCGTGAGAGAGATCTGCACTTTTTGTTGCCAGATGAGCAGCGCCAACACCAAGGCGGTGACACCGCTGCGCATGGTGACGGCGGTGGCTACATCGACACCGTTTTGAAATGCAAAGCGTGCGGCGACGTGGTTGGAGCCCATCATGAAGGCGATGAGAAGCAGGGTGGAGAAGGCTGATAAGGACACGTGATGACTTGGTGTGGGCTGAGAGTTAAGCGGTGCAGTTTGGCGCTGAGTTTTGCATAAAAGGGAGCAGGTTCTTACTTAAAAATTAATTTACTCACACCTTTGTTTTCAACTTGTTGGGTAAATTGATTGGCGACCTACACGCACCCGTGCATTTATCTAAGTAACGCCATCTATGTCTCGAATTTTCCTTTTTGATTCTTTGCGCGCCCATCTCAAGGCAAGGGGACTCACATATCGGCAACTTGCTGATGGCCTGGGTATTTCGGAGCCCACTATCAAGCGCATCTTTGCCAGCAGCGATTGCTCGATCGAGCGGTTGGATGAAATTTGTGAGTTTTTACAAATCGAGTTGAAGGACTTGATCAAACGAACGCCCAAAAAACGGCAACTGATAGAGCAACTGACGGAGCGACAAGAGGAGGAATTGGCAGCCAACAAAAAGCTGCTGATGGTTGCTGTGTGTGTGATGAGCTTGTGGCCGGTCAAAGACATGTTGTCGCATCTAACGCTGTCGCGATTGGAATGCACCAGCTTGTTGAACCGCCTCGATGAGATTGGTTTTATTGAGATGCAACCCAAGCATCAATACCGTTTGTTGGTGGCCAAAGATTTTTCATGGATCGTGGGCGGTCCCATCATGCGGCTGATCAAAACCGTGTCGAATGACTTCTTCGACCACCGTTTTGAAGCACCGGGCGAGGTGCTCAAAATCATCAACGTGCGTGTCTCGCCTGCTGTGCGCGAGTCGTTGAAGGCGCGCCTTGAGCGTATTGCACAAGAGTATGCCGACCAAGTTGTCGTTGACTCACACCTTCCTTTGGATGAGCGTCCACCGCTCTCTATTTGTATTGCTGTACGCACATGGGTCCCTGAATTTCTACGCGATTTGATGCGCCTTGAAGCAGACGCAAAGACCCTAGAGAGCGCTGAAAAAACATAAAAGTATCAAAAACACACTGTTTGCGTTCGTATTTTGATACTTCCAACAGAGCGCTTGCAAGACATTATTTTTTTGATCAAACTTCAGTGAGGTTAATCACAAAGTAGTCAAAAAAATGGATATGAAAAGTTATCTAGTCCTGAAATGCAACATAACTTGCGCTGGTCAAGCATTGTTGAAACGAGTGATTTTGAGGTGTTGCCGAGAACACGGTAGGCCATCTGAATTTCAAGGAAATGGCGAAACTGGAATTTCAATGCGTGGACATCTCAACGCATTGCCAGCTTGAAAGTCAGAAATCATGCACAAACTTATTTTTATGCATCATTTGGAGGCCGTGCAAGCTTGGGCACATACGTCAGGCGTACATGTGCATCTGGCCTCTGGCAATTTGACTTTGACTTTGTCACGAGGAGGTCAGCATTGGCTCTTGGTGCCTCGTTTCGTACAGCAAACGGGCGGAAAACTTAGCTATACACACCTGCGCCAAAAAGATACCACCTTCGTCGGTTGGGTCATGCCCGACACACCCAAAATCAATTTGGCACAAGACAGAAAGATTTTTAAAAAATTTGCAACCGATGCCGGGTTGCTTGTGCCATCAGATTGGAGTTCGGGAACAAACATAGGCGCAGATTTCGTCATTAAAAACAGAAAGAGTTCTTTGGGGGGCTCAATCAAAGGGCCATTCAAGACAAGCACTCCACCCCTCTCCTTGGCCGATGGGGAGTTTTATGAGCAGTTTGTGGTGGGACAACCCATGAGAGCCTGGTTTTGGTCTGACCAGGTGGTTGCGCTAGAGGTTGTTGATCAGCCTTACCTCTTGGGCGATGGCGTACGTACGGTGGCAGCACTTCTTCAACCCCGTGGATCGATAGATGTCCCCCTTCCGATCAAACAAGCCGAAGCCTATTTGAATTGGCAAGGGTTAGGCGTGAACACTGTATTGGCGGATCAGCAAAAAGCTTATTTGAGTTTTTCACACAGCAGCTCTTTCCACACCCCAAAAATTGTTGATGTCAACGTTTTGGGTAAGACGCATGAGAGTGTGCGCGCTCAGCTCACAAGAGCAGCTAAGCAAGTGATGCATCGGCTTTCATCTGTACATCAAAAAGATGTTTTGTACACCCTGGATGGTGTCTTAGATGCCAGAGCACGCATTTGGTTTTTGGAAATCAGCAACCACCCCATGGTACATCCCAGTGTTTATCCACACATGTTGAATTCATTGATTCTCAAATGAAGTGACCTTTTAATTTTCTTATTGAAGGATAGCCGTGTGATACATGAACTTGAACTCCTACAGTTGTATGCAAATTTGCACCGTGAGCGTCCGGTCTTCCCACCTATTTTGTGGGCGAGTGTTCACACGGTCGGACTTGCGGGCTTCCAGCAGTGCGGAAGTAACTCTTCGATGCGGGCATTTGGGTGGCTGTGGATGCGAGCCAACAC
>NZ_NESB01000010.1:0-123524 GCF_003063395.1 Limnohabitans sp. JirII-29 | reverse complement strand
GCCAGTGAGGGTGTCGGCGGCGGCGCTGCCGAGTTGGTCGACGGCGGTTTTGTTGGCCCAGGTGCCGTCGGTGGCACCAAAAATCACATAGCTGCGCCCGGTGTTGCTGCCCGCGCTGGTGCTGCTGTAAGGCGCCCCCACCAACAAGTCGGCCAAGCCGTCGCCGTTGACGTCGCCTGCGCCCGAGACGCTAAAGCCGCTTTGGTCACTGGCACATGCACCGTTGATCACAAAGCCGCCTGTGCCTGCGGCGATGTTGCTCAATTCAATGGTGCTGGTGCTGGTGGTACCCAACACCAGGTAGGTGTGCCCGGCGGTGTTGCCTGAGCTGGTGCTGCTGTAAGGCGCGCTCACCAACAAGTCGGCCAAGCCGTCGCCGTTGACATCGCCTTCGCCCGAGACGCTGTAGCCACTGGCATCCCCTGCACATATGCCGTTGATCACAAAGCCGCCTGTGCCTGCGGCGACGTTGCTCAATGCAATGGCGCTGGCTGCTGTGGTGCCCCACACCAGGTAGCTGCGTCCAGCGTTGTTGCGCGCGCTGGGGTCGCCGAAAATAGCACCTACCAGCAAGTCGGCCAAGCCGTCGCCGTTGACGTCGCCTGCGCCCGACACAGACACACCACTTCTATCGTCCGCACATGCACCATCAATCACAAAACCGCCTGTGCCTTGAGTCACATCGCTCAATTGAATGGCGTTGCTGGCGGTGGTGCCAAAGACCACATAGCTGCGCCCGGCGGTGCTGCCCGCGCTGGTGCTGCTGTAAGGCGCGCTCACCAGCAAGTCGGCCAAGCCGTCGCCGTTCACATCGCCCGCGCTCGCCACACTGACGCCACTGAGGTCGTTACTGGTTTGACCATTGATGACAAAGCCCCCTGTGCCTGCGGCGACATCGCTCAATTCAATGGCGCTGGTGGCGGTGGTGCCCCACACCACGTAACTGCGTCCCGCAGAACTCCCTGCGCTATTACTGCTAAAAGGTGCTCCCAGCAGCAGGTCGGTCAAGCCATCGCCATTGACGTCGCCTGCGCCCGACACGCTGTAGCCACTTTGATCATCCGCACATTCACCGTTGATCACAAAACCGCCGCTGCCTGCAGCCACCGTGCTCAGCTGGATGACGCTGGTGGCGGTGGTGCCAAAGACCACATAGCTCCTCCCTGCATCGTTGCCCGCACTGTAGTCGATGTTAGGAGCACCCACCAGCAAATCGGCCAAGCCGTCGCCATTGACGTCTCCTGCGCTGGACACACTGTTACCGATATTGTCATTAATGGCTTGTCCATCAATTGCAAATCCACCCGTGCCAGCAGCCACATCGCTCAATTCAATGGTACTGCTCGAGGTGGATCCAAACACCACGTAGGCTGTCCCAGCATTGTTGCCTGCGCTGCTGCTGTTAGGAGCTGCCACCAGCAAGTCGGCCAAGCCGTCGCCGTTGACGTCGCCTGCAGCCGACACGCTCCAGCCGCTCCTGTCGCCACTGGCTTGGCCATTGATCACAAAGCCGCCGGTGCCAGCGGCCACGGCGCTCAGGTCCACGCCGGTCACGGTAAGGCCCTGGCTGCTGGCCGCACTGAGGTTGCCCACCGCGTCCACGGTGTAGAGCACATAGCTGCCGTCGCTCAAGCCGCTCAAGCCCAAGGCGGTGCTGGTGTCGCTCTGCCCGATGGCCACGCTGTTCCACAAACCATCGGCCTGGCTGGTGATGTCGGCCAGCGTGCTCACACTCACGCTGCTGTTGACCAGGTAAGCGGTGCCGACCTCGGAGCTGCTGACGGTGGCGCTGGCGGTGTTGGTCAAGCTGCCCGCCGTGAGCGTGGCCGTGGGTGCCGTGCTGTCCAAGGTGATGGTCTGGGTGGTGGCGGCACTGAGGTTGCCCGCCGCGTCCACGGTGTAGAGCACGTAGCTGCCGTCGCTCAAGCCGCTCAAGCCCAAGGCGGTGCTGGTGTTGCTCTGCCCAATGGCCACGCTGTTCCACAAGCCATCGGCCTGGCTGGTGATGTCGGCCAGCGAAGTCACGCTCACGCTGCTGTTGACCAGGTAAGCGGTGCCCACCTCCGAGCTGCTGACGGTGGCGCTGGCGGTGTTGGCCACAACACTCGAACTACCCAAGGTGGCCGTGGGTGCCGTGCTGTCCAAGGTGATGGTCTGGGTGGTGGCGGCACTGAGGTTGCCCGCCGCGTCCACGGTGTAGAGCACGTAGCTGCCGTCGCTCAAGCCGCTCAAGCCCAAGGCGGTGCTGGTGTTGCTCTGCCCGATGGCCACGCTGTTCCACAAGCCATCGGCCTGGCTGGTGATGTCGGCCAGTGAACTCACGCTCACGCTGCTGTTGACCAGGTAAGCGGTGCCCACCTCCGAGCTGCTGACGGTGGCGCTGGCGGTGTTGGCCACAACATTCGAACTACCCAAGGTGGCCGTGGGTGCTGTGCTGTCCAAGGTGATGGTCTGGCTGCTGGCGGCACTGAGGTTGCCCGCTGCGTCCACGGTGTAGAGCACGTAGTTGCCGTCGCTCAAGCCGCTCAGGCTGAGGTCGGTGTCGGTGTTGCTCTGCCCGACGGCCACGCTGTTCCACAAACCATCGGCCTGGCTGGTGATGTCGGCCAGTGAACTCACACTCACGCTGCTGCTGACGAGGTAAGCGGTGCCCACCTCTGAACTGCTGACGCTGGCGCTGCTGGTGGTGTCGGCAAAGATGCCGGGGGTGAGGACAGCCGTGGGTGCCGTGCTGTCCAAGGTGATGGTCTGGGTGGTGGCGGCACTGAGGTTGCCCACCGCGTCCACGGTGTAGAGCACATAGCTGCCGTCGCTCAAGCCGCTCAAGCCCAAGGCAGTGCTGGTGTTGCTCTGCCCGATGGCCACGCTGTTCCACAAGCCATCGGCCTGGCTGGTGATGTCGGCCAGCGAAGTCACGCTCACGCTGCTGTTGACGAGGTAAGCGGTGCCCACCTCCGAGCTGCTGACGGTGGCGCTGGCGGTGTTGGCCACAACACTCGAACTACCCAAGGTGGCCGTGGGGGCGGTGGTGTCGATGGTGGGTGTCGATGTTGCACCATTCGATGAATGGCCAGCGGCGAAAAAGATCAACCCAAAGATCACCACCGGGGCAGCGTCACGAAATTCAAACGCACTCGATGCCACTGGCGTTTCAAAGGTGAGGGTTGGCAATACCCCGTCTTCTTCAAGGCTTGCAAGCTGCTGGCTGCCAGACCACCAAGTACGTTCTGTTCCTAACAATTTTTGTAACAGATCGTGAGGGGATGGCTGTGCTTGTAGATCAAACGGTACGACTGCCAGCAAGGCCTCTTTGACCTGTTCTTCATGGCTGTCATCCGCTGGAGCTTCAACGTTGGCAGTTGGGTCAGGGTTGCTGGTGTCATCAGCTTGTATTGTGTTGAGCGTCCCAGGGGCGACTTTGCGCACACGCTTTGATGCGACTTTAGGCACCTTGGTGAGGGTGACGTTTGTTTGTGGTGATGCCTGAACGTACGAAAAATAAGCGTACGAATCGATAGATAACTCTTTGGTTAATTTGAAATATTTTGATACAACCAAATATTTATTCATAGATTAGTGTGCTCCTAAAAACAAAACATATGAACTAATAAATAATCAATTCCACTCTGGTAAAAATGTTTATTAATATAAATTTTTCAAAATAAAAATATAAATAAATATTAATATTTATTTATATAAATGATCTTATGGCGTTTTTTTAAGTAAAAAGTTTTCATGAAATTGCGCTGTCGCAGACAAGGCGCGTCCGCGCCGCTTGATCAAGCACAGGGTTCGGGAGATGGGCTGGTCGCTCAGAGGCACGCTGGCCAGATAGATCAAAATTCATGCGGTTGACGCACCAGTGGCGGAGATATTTGCATTACGAGACTGTTGGGATCTTTCATAATTCGCCCCAATCAAGAAAGGTGCCTTCCATGAACGATGTGAAAAAACCAAGCACTGCATTGCACGAAGCGGAACTCACCACCCTCGGCACCCGTGCCTTTCAAGGGCTGGGCTTGCCCCTGGCCGATGCTCAAGAAGTGGCCCGCGTGTTGGTGATGGCCGATTTGTTTGGCCTGTCTACCCATGGTTTGAGCCGTGTGGAGTCGTATGGCGAGCGCTTGCTGCTCAAAGGCATCAAGGCGGAGCCGCATATCACGGTCGAGCGCGTGGCACCTGCCATGGTGCGGGTGGATGGCGACAACGGCGTGGGCCCGGTGGTGGGCATGCGCTCGCTCAAGGCGGCCATGGAAGTGGCCCGCGAATGTGGCGTGGGCATTGCATTCGCTCGCGGCAGCAACCACTTTGGCCCCATTTCACCGTATTCGTTGATTGCCGCTGAAGCAGGTTTCGCCAGCATCATTGGCAGCAACGCCACCACCACGATTGCACCTTGGGGTGGCAGCGATGCACGCTTGGGCAACAGCCCGATTGGTTTTGGCGTGCCGCACCCGGGCGGTCAACCCTTCTTGCTCGACATGGCCATGAGCGTGGTGGCGCGTGCCAAGATTCGCAATGCGTTCAAGCGTGGCGAGTCGATTCCCGACACCTGGGCCACCGACAAAGAAGGCCGTGCCACCACCGACCCCAAAGCCGCATTGGACGGTTTCTTGCAACCCGTGGGTGGGCACAAAGGCTACGGTCTGGCGCTGTTGGTGGACTTGTTTGCAGGTCTGCTCTCCAACGCGGCTTACTTGACGCATGTGAAGTCGTGGGTCGATGCGCCCGACGAGCCGCAGAACCTGGGCCATTTCTTCATCCTGATCGACACCCAGCGCTTGGGCTCGAGCGAGTGGCTGGCCCAGCGCATGAGCGACTTTGCCGCCATCTTGCATGACAGCCCACCGGTCGAAGCCGACAAGCCCGTGCTGGTGCCCGGCCAAATTGAACTGGCCAAAATGGAACGCCAGCGTCGCGAGGGCGTGGTGCTTGACCCGGCTGTGTTGGCCTTGCTCTACAAGTACGCTGCTGTGGCCCCTTGAGTCATCCGCCTGAAAACAACAACTCAGAAAGAGACAAACATGACACGCTTCGTTCCTGTGTTGACATCGTTACTTGCCTTGATGGGTTCAGCCCACGCGCAATCTGACTACCCCAACAAACCTATTCGCATGGTCGTGCCTTATGTGGCTGGAGGTGCGGCAGACATCACGGCACGTGTAATTGGGCAAAAAATGTCCGAAAGTTTGGGCCAGTCGGTGATCATCGACAACAAGCCCGGTGCCAACGGCATGCTGGGGACCGACTTTGTGGCCAAGGCTGCGCCCGATGGCTACACCTTGTTGCTCACGGCCAGCGGGCCCATTGTGGTCAACCCTGTGCTCTATGCCAAGGTGCCTTACGACGCCGTGAATGACTTGGCCCCTGTGAGCCAAATCACCAGCTACCAATATGCGGTGGCGGTGCCTGCCGCGTCACCGATTCAAAACATGCGCGATCTGGTGGCCCTGGCCAAAGCCAAACCCAAAGAAGTCAGCTACGGCTCCACGGGCATTGGTGGCGGTGGTCACTTGGCGGGTGAGCTGCTGAGTCAAATCACGGGCACGCAAATGATCCACGTTCCCTACAAAGGCGCAGCACCGGCCCTGGCCGATTTGTTGGGTGGGCAACTCACCTTCACCTTCGAGCCTGTGGTCACCGCAGGACCGATGGTCAAAGCCGGCAAGCTGCGAGCCTTTGCGGTGTCCGGCTCCCGACGTGCGGCCAGCCTGCCGCAGTTGCCCACGCTCAACGAGCTGGGGTTCACGGGCTTCAACATCACCCAGTTCCAGGGGGTGTTTGCACCTGCCAAAACCGACCCCGCCATCATTGCGCGCTTGCATCAAGAAATCGTCAAAGCCAGCAAGTCCATCGACGCCAATCGTCGTCTCGTGGACGAGGGAGGCAACGAAATCATTGCCAGCTCGCCGGCCGAGTTTGCGCGTCTGGTCAAATCTGACTTGGCCTTGTATGGCAAGCTGATCAAAGACGCGGGCATCAAGCCCGAGTGAGACCCTAGATATGTGTAGGAGTGCGAGATGTACCAAGTCGATGTGTTGATTCAAGGCTTTCCCGGCCGCGCCGTGTGCCACGGTGGCTTGGGCTGGAGCACCATCACGTTGTTGCGTGGCGAAGGCCGTGTGATCTTGTTGGATGTGGGCGCCTTTGGCGTGCGCAAGCCCTTGGCCAAACAACTGCAAGCGCACGGTGTGCGCGCGCAAGACGTGACCGATGTGGTGCTGACCCACGCCCACTACGACCATGCGGTCAACTTCACCTTGTTTCCCAATGCCACCGTGTGGATTGGCGACGCCGAGCTCACCTGGGCGGCCAGCGAACCGGCGGGCTTCAACCCCTTGCCCGAGTTGTATGTGCGCGAGTTGTGCCAGTCACCACGCGTCCAGCGCATCCAAGCGGGCGACGCCTTTTTGCCGGGCTTTGAAGCCTTGGCAGCGCCGGGCCACACCCCTGGGCATTTGATTTTTGTCTTGCATGGCAACCAGGTGCCCATTGTGTTCACGGGAGACGCGGCGAAGAACCGTGCCGAGTTGTTGTCGCGCAGCGTGGCCGACAGCGACGACATGGCCGACAGCATCAGCACCCTGAACCTCATTTGGGATTGCTGGCGCGCCAAGCCCGGCACGCTGCTCATCCCCGGTCACGACCTCACCATGGTGCTCGACGCTTCGGGCGAGCCGCAGTACATCGGCCAGCGTGAAGCCTCCATTGCCGCCTGGTTTTCCGAGACCCTGGAGCAGTCCACCACCATCGACTTGTGCGCCAATGCGGGCACCGGTTTGTTCACCGATTTGGTGGCGCGTTGAGCGCTGCCTGACTTCCTTCTTTCACTGCCATCACCACCACCACTACCATGTCTTACAGCCCCGCTTTGCTTGCTGAATTTGCACCCACCGGCGTCTTGCGCGCCTCCATCAACCTGGGCAACCCGATCCTGGCCAATGCTGGCGCAGACGGTCAACCCTTTGGCGTGTCCATTGACTTGGCGCGTGGCTTTGCCAAGCACCTGGGCCTTCCCCTTGACCTCGTGGTGTTTGACGCCGCAGGCAAGTCGGTTGATGCCGTGACGAACGAGCGAGCCGACTTTGGTTTCTTTGCGGTCGATCCGGTGCGGGGTGCAGGCCTCCACTTCACGGCGCCCTATGTGTTGATCGAAGGCAGCTACATGGTGCCCGAGGCATCTGCCATTCACAGCAACGACCAAGTGGACAACGCGGGCGTGCGCGTGGTGGTGGGCAAGGGCAGTGCGTATGACCTGTACCTCACGCGTGAGCTGAAACACGCCACCATCGTGCGTGCGTCCACATCGCCCACGGTGGTGGATACCTTTTTGGCCCAGGGCTGTGAAGTGGCGGCAGGCGTCAAACAGCAACTCGAAGCCGATGCGCTGCGTGTGCCTGGGATGCGCTTGTTGCCGGGTCGCTTCATGGTGATTCAGCAGGCCATGGGCTTGCCCAAGAGCCGCAGCCCCGAAGCCGTGGCTGTGCTGCGCGCCTATGTGGAAGACATGAAGCACAGCGGCTTTGTGGCCGAGGCGCTGCAACGCCACGGCATTCAAGGGGCTTCGGTCGCACCTGCGGCGTGATGCCGTGAATTCCTGGGGCTAACCCCAGGCGTTGTCGGCACCTCAGGGCTTGGCTTGGCGACAAAAACTGTATACACTTCGTGTCACCTGTCGCAGCGGAGCAGGGCACGGTATGTAGCACACATGCATGGCCCCTTGTTCGCGACCCTTGAGTCATTCACAGTGCCCGCGGTGGTGAATGATCCCTTCTCGCCAATTGACTGGGGTGACATGGACGCGTATTTACTGGATTGGGCCAACCTGCTGCTGCGTTGGGTGCATGTGATCACGGCGATCGCATGGATTGGTTCCTCGTTCTATTTTGTTTTTCTCGACAACAACCTGATCAAACCGACGTCGCCTGACCTGCTCGAAAAAGGCGTGGACGGTGCCATGTGGGCGGTCCACGGTGGGGGGTTTTACAACCCCCAAAAGTACATGGTGGCGCCCAAGAAGATCCACACCAAGCTGCATTGGTTTTACTGGGAGGCCTACACCACGTGGTTGACCGGCTTCTCGCTGTTCACCGTGCTCTACCTATGGAATGCAGGCACCTTTTTGATCGACAAGTCCTTGATGGAGTGGTCGCCTGCACAAGCCATCACCGCAGCGTTGAGCTTTTTGGTGGTGTTCTGGTTGATCTACGACACCGTGAGTCGTGTGTTTGGTTTCCGCGAAAACGGTGAGCGTATCGTCGGCGCCATCATGATGGGGGTGGTGGCGTTTGCAGCCTGGGCGGCATGCCACTTGTTTGCAGGCCGTGCAGCCTTCTTGCTGGTGGGGGCCATGATTGCCACGGCCATGAGCGCTAACGTGTTCTTTTGGATTATCCCCGGCCAACGCAAGGTGGTGGCCGCCATGACCTCTGGCGTGGCGATGGACCCCAAAGAGTTGGCCATGCATGGCAAGCGCGGCAAGCAACGCAGCGTGCACAACACCTATTTCACGCTGCCGGTGATTTTTGCCATGCTGAGCAACCACTACAGCTTCTTGTACACCCACGAATACCACTGGGTGGTGTTGGTGTTGATGATGTTGGCAGGTGCCTTGATTCGCCAGTTCTTTGTGCAACGTCACGGCTACCACTTGGGCCGAGCCAGCAACCCCTTGCCCTTCGCCATCGCTGGTGTGGTGGTGCTGTTGGGCGTGATTGTGTGGTTGCGTCCAGCACCCACGGCCAACGCCAGCGCAGCCTCGGCTGCTCCTATGACATTTGCCCAAGTCAGCCAAGTGTTTGAGCAACGCTGCTACATGTGCCACGGAGCCCAGGTGCAAATGAAAAACGTACGCTTTGACACCGCCGACGGTGTGAAACAGCACGCACTCAACATTTACCAACAAGCCGTGGTGTTGCGGGTGATGCCCATGAACAACGCCACCGGCATCACCGAAGAAGAGCGCGGCTTGATCAAGCGTTGGTACGAGGCGGGTGCCAAGACTGAGTGAGTTTGGTCTAGGCTGGCTTTTGACCGTTTCATACGCGGGTCTTCTTTTTATACAACGCTCCAAAGTATTACTCTGTAGAATTCGGTAACACTTTGGAGCAAAGTCCATGTCCACCACCCTGACCGTCAAAGGCCAAGTCACCATTCCTAAGCAAATTCGCGATGCGCTGAATTTGCAGCCTGGCAGCTTGGTCGACTTCGCCGTCAACCGCGATGGCGAGGTGGTGTTGCACAAAGCCCCGCAAAAAAACAAACGCAAGCTTGACCGGTTCGAAGCGGCTCGCGGCAAAGCCGATGTGGCTTGGCGCACCCAAGACCTGATGGCTTTGTTGCGCGGCGACGCCTGAATGCTGGTTGATACCAACGTCTTGGTCGACGTGTTGCAAAACGACCCAGATTGGGTGGACTGGTCCATTGCTCAGTTGCGCGCACAGTCGCAGATCCATCGCCTGATCATCAACCCGATCATTTATGCCGAGCTGTCGTTGACGTTTTCAAGCGTCGAAGCCCTGGACCGCGTGCTGGCCGATATGGTGTTGCCCGTGGTTGAAGTTCCCAAGCCCGCCTTGTTTTTAGCAGGCAAAGCGTTTGTACAGTACCGTCGCCGTGGTGGACAAAAAAGCAATGTGCTGGCTGATTTTTTCATTGGCGCGCATGCAGCGGTGGCCCGACTGCCCGTGCTCACCCGAGACGCGCAGCGCTACCAAAGTTACTTTCCAAGCGTTCGTTTGGTGACGCCGGAGATGAAGTGATGCGTTTGTGGCAACGTGCCGTCTTGGCAGTTTTTCTGTACGGGTCTCTGGCGCTTGTTCATGCAGGCGAAGTGAACGTGGCCGTGGCTGCCAACTTCACCGCCCCGATGCAAAAAATTGCACAAGCGTTTACGCAAGACACAGGGCACACCGCCTTGCTGGCGTTTGGTGCCACGGGCAAGTTCTACGCGCAAATCAAACACGGTGCGCCGTTTCAGGTGCTGCTGGCGGCTGACGACGAAACACCCGCCAAGCTGGTGGCCGAGGGTAGAGGCCAAGCAGGCACTGTGTTCACCTATGCCACCGGGCGCTTGGCCTTGTGGAGCAAACAAGTGGGCGTGGTGGATGACCAGGGCCGGGTCTTGCATGGGCCCTTGTCGCAGCAGCCCCAAGTCAAGCTGGCCCTGGCCGATCCGAGGTTGGCACCCTATGGTGCAGCCGCTGTGCAAACCTTGATCCAGCTCGGTGCCTGGCCCCGCTGGCAAAGCCACGTGGTGCAGGGCGAGAACATTGCGCAGACCTACCAATTTGTCGCCACCGAAAACGCGCTGCTCGGTTTTGTGGCCTTGTCGCAGGTGTGGGTTGAGGGCCGCGTGAGCCAAGGCTCAGCGTGGGTTGTGCCACAGCAACTGCATGAACCGCTGCGCCAAGACGCGGTGCTGTTGCAAGGGGGCAAAGACCACCCCGTAGCGCTGGCCTTGATGGCGTATTTGAAGGGCGAACGGGCCAAGGCCATCATTCGCGCTTACGGGTACGAGGTCTGAAGCGTGTGAGGTTGAAAGCATCGCCATGAATTTCTCCCCCGACGATTACAAAGCCGTGTGGCTCACGCTGCAGCTCGCCACAGCCACCACGCTGTTGCTGTTGCTGTTGGCCACGCCGCTGGCGTGGTGGTTGGCGCGTAGCCGTTCGGTGTGGCGCACACCGGTCAGTGCGGTGGTGGCCTTGCCCTTGGTCTTGCCACCCACGGTGCTGGGTTTTTATTTGCTGGTGGCTTTGGGGCCGCACGGGCCGGTGGGGCAGTTCACGCAGTGGGCGGGGTGGGGCAGCTTGGCCTTTAGCTTCACGGGCTTGTTGTTGGGCTCGGTGATTTATTCTTTACCGTTTGCGGTGCAGCCTTTGCAACATGCTTTTGAGGCCATGGGCACGAGGCCCATGGAAGTGGCGGCCACCTTGCGCGCCAGTCCGTGGGATGCGTTCTTCAGTGTCGCCGTGCCTCTGGCGCGCCCTGGCTTTGTCACGGCGGCCATTCTGAGTTTTGCCCACACGGTGGGTGAATTTGGCGTGGTGTTGATGATTGGCGGCAACATTCCCGACAAAACCCGCGTTGTCTCCACGCAAATCTATGGTCACGTCGAAGCCATGCAGTACGACCAGGCACACAGTCTGGCGGGGCTCATGCTGGTGTTTTCGTTTGTGGTGTTGATGGCGGTGGCGTGGTTCAACCAACGTGGCAGTCGGGTGACACCATGAGTGCTCAGCTTCATGTGCGCGTGCAATTGCCGCGTGTTGATTTTTCGCTGGATGTGGATGTTCGCTTGCCCGCCCACGGCATCACAGCGGTGTACGGCGTCTCGGGATCGGGCAAAACCAGTTTGTTGCGCGCGGTGGCGGGCCTGGAGCCTCAGGCGCGTGGTCGCGTGGATCTGGCCGGCCAGGTGTGGCAAGACGATGCACAAGGCATTCGTTTGCCTACCCACCAACGCCCAGTAGGCTATGTGTTTCAAGAAGCCAGCTTGTTTGAGCACCTGGACGTACAGGGCAATCTGAGCTTTGGTCTGCGCCGCAGCGCGGGTCAACCACACACCCTGGATGCCGCCATTGCCTTGCTGGGGATTGGCGGTTTGCTCAAGCGCCGTGTGCAACAACTCTCAGGCGGTGAGCGCCAGCGTGTGGCCATTGCCCGTGCTTTGGCGACGCAGCCTGCCTTGCTGTTGCTGGACGAACCCTTGGCTGCGCTCGACGCTGCTAGGCGGCAGGACATCTTGCCGTGGCTGGAAAAGTTGCGCGATGAATTGCAACTGCCCATGCTGTATGTCACCCACGCCATGGACGAAGTGGCGCGTTTGGCCGACACCATGCTGCTGATGCACCAAGGCCGTGTGCAGGCGGTGGGGCCCGTGTCTGAGGTGCTCGCAGGCAGCGATGCGGCGCTGATGTTGGGTGACGATGTGGGCGCTTTGTTAGACGCCCATGTGCAGGCCTTGGATACCACGTGGCACTTGGCACAAGTAGGCTTTGACGGTGGGGCCATGTGGTTGCGCGATACCGGCTTGGTGCTGGGACAGCGGGTGCGCCTGCGTGTGTTGGCGCGCGACGTGAGCATCAACGTGCAGGCCGCCACAGGCACCAGCATTCAAAACCATGTGCCGGGCGTGGTGCAGTCGTTGACGCCAGACCTCCACCCCTCTCAGGTCTTGGTACGCGTGGCCTGCGGACCGTCGGTGCTGGTGGCGCGTGTCACCGCACGGGCGGTGCACGAGTTGGACCTGACCGTTGGGCAAACTGTGTGGGCGCAGGTCAAGTCGGTGGCCTTGGTCAAGTAGCGCGACCAGACGCGGCGCGTGCGCGGGGTGCATGCACGATCTCTTGAAACATCTGTTTGAGTTGCGCGCTCAGCGGTGACTCGGTGCGTGACTTCATGGTGACCCAACCAAAGCGTGCTTTGGCGTTGAGCGCTGGCACCATGGGCAGCTCCACCAAATCAGGCGCGGCGCTGCGAATGGCCAGCACCACCGCATCGCTGTGACGGGCCACGTCCAGCAGGCTTGAAATTTCTTCGCAGCGCAAATTCACCAGTGCATCGGGGTGGGCTGTTGGGCCGTAGCGCTCCATCAAGATGCGGGCCACCTCGTCGCTCAACGGAGTCGATGCCACGGGGTAATCACACACCATGTCGAGGCTCACCTTGCGTCGCTTGGCCAGCGGATGGCCTTTGCGACACATGAAGGCGCCGTCGATTTCTTGCACCAGCTCAACGTGCAGGTCGGTGGCGGGTTTGAGTGACCGTATGTCAATCACCAGTGCATCCAAGCGGCGTTCGCGCAAGGACTGAATCAATAACTCCGTGCTGCCGCGTGAAATATCGATCTGCGCTTTGGGGTGTTCATGCGCCATGTGCATGAGCAGTGGTGTCATCAACAACGCGCCCGGGCCAGACCCCAAGCCAATGCGCACCTGGCCGATCTCACCCTTGAGCAAGCGTTGTCCGGTTTGGCGCAGCTCATGCGCGCCATCGACCAAGTGTTGTGCATGCTGCACGATGTGTTGGCCAAAGGCGGTCAGCTCGTTCTTTCGGCCAATGCGGTCGAACAAAGCTTGCCCCAGTTCGTCCTCCAGCGACTTGATGCTGCGACTCAGCGCAGGTTGCGTCAGGTGCAGCTTGTCGGCGGTTTTGCTGAACGAGCCTTGGCGGGCCAGCTCGATCAAGTGTTTGAGTTGAACCAGGGTCATGGTTGCATCCATTCATGCATTTAAATTATGGAAATCAATACAACAATGCATTGGACATTATATTTTTGCATTTCTACGATCAGCCCATCACACCACCCATGTCACCACCCAAGGAGTTGACACATGCCTTTCACACTTCGCCGTTTGTTCCCGCTGTTGGCCAGTTTGTTGATGAGTGGCGCCGTGTTGGCGCAGGCCTACCCCACCAAACCCGTGACCTTGATGGTGCCGTACCCGGCGGGCGGTTTGTCAGACGTGATCGCACGCACGGTCAACACCACCTTGGCGAAAAACTTTGGTCAACCCGTGATCGTGGAAAACTTAGGCGGCGTGAGCGGTGCCATTGCAGCCCAGAAGGTATTGAACTCACCGTCTGACGGGCAAATCATTTTTCAGGGCTCGCCCAACGAACTGATCTTGTCGCCTCTGGCCAATGCGGCGGTGAAGTTCAAGAGCGAAGACTTCCGCCTGGTGCAAATGATTGCCACCGCACAAATTGCCTTTTTGGCGCGCAAAGATTTGCCCGTCAACAACGTGGATGAGTTTGTGGACTACGCCCGAAAAATGGCCAAAGAAGGCAAGCCCATCACCTACGCCAGCGTGGGGCCGGGTTCGTTTTATCACCTGCTGGGTGAGCATTTGTCCAAGGTCACCCACATCGAGATGACCCATGTGCCCTACAAAGGCGCGGCACCCGCCAACCAAGATTTGTTGGGCGGCCAGGTGGATATCTTTTTGGCTCCCTTTGGCAAGGCTTATGACGAGTTGGCCAAACAAGGCAAGCTGAAAATTTTGGCCATGCTCAACAGCGAGCGTTTGGAGGGCGTCAAAGACTATCCCGCCATCACCGAGAGCAAAGCGCTCAAGACCTTCACCTTCACCATCTGGACCGGTTACTTTGTGAAAAAAGACACGCCAGAGCCCATCGTTCAAACCATCCACAAAGCCATCACCGAGTCGTTGACCGACCCTGCCGTGCGCAGCGGCTTAGAAGCCAACAGCCAATTGGTAGCGAAGCCTTTGTCGCTGATGGCGGTGGACAAAGCGTATGTGGATGGCACGGCCCAGTTCCGCGCCATCGCCAAGTCGATCAACTTGCAGCCGCAGTGACATGAGTTATTTGCGTGATGCCTTGGTGGACCGCATGGGCGAGTTCATCCAACTGCGACGTGACATCCACAGTCACCCCGAACTCGCCTATGCCGAGCACCGAACCGCTGACCTGGTGGCCAGCAAGCTCAAGAGCTGGGGCTACGCGGTACACCGTGGCTTGGGCGGCACAGGCGTGGTGGGCACCTTGCAGCGCGGGCACAGTGCGCGCCGCTTGGGCCTGCGCGCCGACATGGATGCCTTGCCCATCGAAGAAGCCACTGGGCTGGCCTGGGCCAGTGCCAACCCGGGCGTGATGCACGCCTGCGGCCACGATGGTCACACGGCCATCTTGCTGGCGGCGGCCAAAACCATTGCAGACGATGTGAACTTTGACGGCACCTTGCATCTGATTTTTCAACCCGCAGAAGAAGGCGGTGGTGGCGCCTTGCGCATGATCGAAGACGGTTTGTTTGAACAACACCCGTGTGATGCGGTGTTTGCCATGCACAACATGCCGGGTGTGCCCACAGGCCACTTGGTGCTCCGTGACGGACCAGCCATGGCGTCGAGCGACTACGTGACCATCCGCGTCAACGGACAAGGTGGCCACGGTGCCATGCCGCACCGCGCCGCAGACCCGCTGGTGGCCGCATCGTCCATCGTCATGGCTTTGCAAACCGTGGTGTCGCGCAATGTGGACCCGCAGCACACCGCCGTGGTCACGGTGGGCGCGTTTCACGCAGGAGTCGCCAACAACGTCATACCCGCTCAAGCCACGTTAGAGCTGAGCGTGCGTGCGCTCGATCCGCAGGTGCGCCAATTGCTGGAGCAGCGCATCAAAGCTTTGGTGATGGCTCAGGCCGAGAGCTTTGGCGTCAGCGCCGAGGTGGATTGGAAGCCCGGCTATTGCGTGCTGGTCAACACCGAAGCAGAAACCCAGTTTGCGCGTCGTGTGGCACTCAAGTTGCGCGGTGAGGCCGGTGTCACTCTCAATGGCCCCGCGTTGACCGGCAGCGAAGACTTTGCCTTCATGCTGCAACGCGTGCCTGGCAGCTATGTGCTGATTGGCAATGGCGACGGTGACTCTGCGGGCGCGTGCATGGTGCACAACCCAGCGTATGACTTCAACGACGACAACATTGCCATTGGCGCTTCTTATTGGGCATTGCTTGTTCAGGAGTTTTTTGCCCACTAGAATGAATTAACCATCGACCTTGTGTCGACGTGTCATCGGGAGAGACTGCCCCTGTTTCACAGGGCAGCGCCGAAGGAGCAACCGCCCCGGAAACTCTCAGGCAAAAGGACCGATGACATGCAAATCTCTGAAGAGCGTTTGGCGTATTCGTCCGCCAATCCACCGAAGGAGCAAACCAGCACCGCGCGTGCTGCGTGAATCTCTCAGGTTCAAGACAGAGGGGGCGCCTGATGGCATGTTGCCGTTGGGCCCAACCCTCGACGTTTTGAAAGCTCATTCCTATGACTTCGATTGCCATCATCGGCGGCGGTATCACCGGCGTCACCTCGGCCTACGCGCTGGCCAAACGCGGTTTCTCGGTCACCTTGTTCGAACGCCACCGCTACGCGGCCATGGAAACTTCGTTTGCCAATGGCGGCCAACTCTCTGCCTCCAACGCCGAGGTGTGGAACTACACCGGCACCATCCTCAAAGGCTTGAAGTGGATGCTCAAAAGCGATGCGCCGCTGCTGGTCAACCCCAAGCCCAGCTGGCACAAGCTGTCTTGGTTTGCCGAATTCATCGCGGCCATCCCGCACTACGAACGCAACACGGTGCAGACCGCACGCATGGCCGTGGCGGCACGTGCGCACTTGTTTGCTTGGGCACAAGAAGAGGGCATTGATTTCGACCTCAAGCGCGAAGGCATCTTGCACATCTACCGCGACAAACAAGGCTTTGAGCACGCGGGCGAGGTGTCCAAGCTGTTGACCCAAGGCGGTTTGCCACGTCGTGCCGTGACACCACAAGAAATGAAAGCCATTGAACCCACGCTGGCTGGCAATTACTACGGAGGTTATTTCACCGAAAGCGATTCAACCGGCGACATCCACAAATTCACCAATGGTTTGGCTGCTGCCGCTCAACGTTTGGGCGTGCGCATTCTGTACGGCCAAGACGTGACGGCGGTCAGCAGCAATGGCACCCAGGCCGTGGTCAAGGTCGCGCAGCAAGATGCGCAGCCCAGCGTGCACACCTTCGACAGCTTGGTGATGTGTGCAGGCACCGCCAGCCGAGAATTGGCCGCACAGCTGGGCGACCGCGTGAACGTCTACCCGGTCAAGGGCTACTCGATCACGGTCAACCTCAACGATGCCGCCAGCCAAGCCGGCGCGCCTGTGGTGAGCCTGCTCGACGATGAAACCAAACTGGTCACCAGCCGTTTGGGCGTGGACCGTTTCCGCGTGGCAGGTACGGCCGAGTTCAACGGCTTCAACCGTGACATCCGTGCTGACCGCATCCGTCCTTTGGTGGCATGGGTGGAGCAGTGCTTTCCCAAAATCGATACCCGCTCGGTGGTGCCATGGGCCGGACTGCGCCCCATGATGCCCAACATGATGCCGCGTGTGGGTCGAGGCAAAGCGGTCAACGTGTTCTACAACACAGGCCACGGCCATTTGGGCTGGACTTTGTCTGCCGTGACCGCCGACATGGTGGGTGATGTGGTGGCAGATGCCATGCGGGCACAAACACCTTCGCCCATTTCGGTGTCTGGCGCTAAGGCTGTTGCCGCTTGATACATCGTGTGCGGCCTAAGCATTTGACCGCGCATACGCACTGGCAAAATAACCACGGGCCTTCGGGCCCGTTTTTCATCGGCCCTATTTTTTCTCGAACACACCATGACTCCCACACGCATTGCCGTTGCCGGTGCCGGTTATATCGGTCAAGCCCACATGCAGGCGGCTCAACACAGTGCCACGGTCACGTTGACCGCGGTGGTTGACCCATCGCCTGTGGCCAAAGAGGTTGCGGCCAAAGCCGGTGTGCCTTGTTACGCCTCCTTGGCCGATTTATTTGCCAACGACCGTCCCGATGGCGTGGTGCTGGCCACGCCCAATGCCCTGCATGTGGCCCACGCGCTGGCATGCATGCAAGCGGGTGTTCCTTGTTTGCTAGAAAAGCCCATTGCACCCACCGTGGCCGAAGCGCAAACCCTGGTGGACCAGGTGGAGGCTACAGGTGCCAAAGTGCTGATTGGCCACCACCGCGCGCACAGCCCCATCATGGCCAAAGCCAAAGCCGTGGTGCAAAGCGGAGAACTGGGCCAGTTGGTGGCGGTGATGGGCAGCGCCACCTTTTACAAGCCCGACCAGTACTACGCCGATGGCCCGTGGCGACGTGAGGTGGGTGGAGGGCCCATTTTGCTCAACATGATTCACGAGGTGCACAACCTGCGCATGCTGTGTGGCGATATCGTGGCGGTGCAAGCGTTTGCCTCGAATGCCATCCGCGGCTTTGCGGTGGAAGACACGGTCGCCATCAACCTGCGGTTTGCCAACGGCGTGCTGGGCACCTTCTTGTTGTCTGACACCGCAGCGTGTGCGCGCAGTTGGGAGCAGACCTCGCAAGAAAACAAGGCCTACACCAGCTACGACGACGAAGACTGTTATGTGATCACAGGCACCAATGGCAGTTTGTCGGTGCCCACCATGCGCTTGAAAACCTACCCCCGTCCCGAGGACCGCTCGTGGTGGAAACCGTTTGACGTCAGCACGGTCGAGATGGTGCGCACCGATCCGATTGCGCAACAAATGGAACACTTCGGTGCCGTGGTGCGAGGCGAAGCGACACCGTTGGTCACCGCACGCGATGGCTTGGCCAATTTGCGCGTCACCGAAGCCATTGTCGAAGCCGCCAAAACCGGCAGCACCATCGCTTTGGTGTGAGTCAACGCCTCAAAACCAAGCGGTTGCGCTAGAGCGTTGACTGCAAGTTGTGGAATGCAAAATTTTGTGCAGTTGTTCTCAACATTGCGATAAAATTTGATTCATACAATCCCTTCGCGGTGTCATTAAGTTGGCTCATGCTTAGGGCGAAAAAGCCACCGCAAGGTGGCTTTTTCATGGGTGAGGTTAACTTGCTGAGAACAATTGTTTATGTAGATGGCTACAACCTCTACTACTCGCGGTTGAAGGGAACCCCATACAAGTGGCTGGATATCCCCGCACTTTTTCGTGATCGCATTGTGACGCCACAAAACCCAGCTTCTGAAGTTGTGAAGGTCAAGTACTTCACATCTCCAGTCATGGCTTCATATGCCAGACACGGCAAAGCATCGGAAGAAGCACAAACGCAATATTTACGTGCTTTGCTTGCTCGTTCTGCGGGCTTCATGAAGGTCATCAAGGGCTTTCATGTATTTCAGCCGACGCACCTGCCAGCATACCGTGTGGGTGCCTCTCCAAATAAAGATGATCTCTCATCTGTGTGGATGATTGAGGAAAAGCAAACAGATGTGAATATTGCGCTTGAGGTTTACCGCGATTCAATTCAAGGTTCTTGCGATCAAATCGTCGTTTGCTCAAACGACAGTGATATTGAGACAGCTTTCCGATGCATTCGTACAGATGCTCCGCACGTCCAAATCGGCTTGGTAATGCCGCTGCGAGAGGTGATGGGTGAAAACTTGAATCGTCCAAACCAACGATTGGTACAACACGCACATTGGGTTCGCCATCACATCCGGGATGAAGAGTTGGCCGCTTGTCAGTTACCCCAAAACATTCAAACCAAAAAGAAACCAGCTTCAAAGCCTGCGCACTGGTGAGGCTCTCAAAACCAAGCGGCCACCGCGTAAGGAATCAACAGCGCACCCGCGATGCCGTGCAGCCCCATGCCTAAGCTGGCATACGCGCCTGCTTCGGCGTTCACGCTGAACGCACGTGAGGTGCCAATGCCGTGGGCGGCCACACCCAGCGCAAAGCCGCGTTGCCACCAAGCTGTGATGCGCAGTGCATCCAACACATAGCGCCCGAGCACGGCCCCCAAAATACCGGTGCTCACGGCAAAGATGGCGGTCAAAGTGGGCGATGCTTGCACCCGTTCGGCTATGCCCATGGCGATAGGCGCGGTGACCGACTTGGCCACCAGCCCACGCACCAGGGCTTCGTCCACGCCCAGCCAACGGGCCATGCCCACCGCGGTGAACGCCGAGGTCAAGCCGCCCGCCACCAACGACAACAGCAACACACCCATGCGTCCTTTCAAAGACGCCAAGCCTTTGTAAATCGGGATCGCCAAAGCCACGGTGGCAGTTCCTAGCAAGAAGTGCACAAACTGCGCGCCTTCAAAATATTTGGCATAGGGCATCTTCAGCCCGCTGATGCTCAAGGTCACCAACACCACCGCAATCAACACCGGGTTGGCCAGTGGGTTGCGTTGGCTGCGTTCGTAAATGGTCAGGCCCAGCCAGTAAGCGCTGAGCGTCAACACCAAGGCGAGCAGCGGACTGCCTGAGAGGTAGACCCAAATGTCAGAGATCGGGGGCAGGGTGGTGGTCATGTCAGTCTTTCTTGGCCAGCACTTTGAGCAAGCCCGCCGTCACCGCCACCGTGGCCACCACACTCACCACCAAGGCCGCGCTGATGGCCCATGCGTTGGCTTGCAGCAAGGGCAAGTACAACACCACGCCCACCGATGCGGGGATGAACAACAAGCCCAAGTGCTGCAAGATGCCGCTGCCCACCAGGTCAATGGATGCAGGCACTCTTCCACGCACACTGAGAAACACCAGCAACAACACCAAGCCCAGCACAGGCCCGGGAATAAACGGCAGTGCAAACTTAGAGACCAGCTCGCCCAGCGCTTGAAAGATGAAGAGTTGAACCAAGCCTTGAATCATGCAGCCAGTGTAGACAAGTGCATGGCATCAAAAGTCAAAGCCCAGCTGTTGCTTGGCGGCTTGACTTGTCGTGGGTTTGACTTTTCGGGTGGACAAGGTTTTTCTGGAGGCATGCTTGTCCACCACAGACTTTTTGCCCGCCTTGACTTCTGGCGTTTGACGTCGGCTGTGCAGTTGTTGCTTGCCTTCACGTGTGGCTTGTGCCAGATCGACCACAGGCTGCGCGACGTCCACCCCCAGTTGCACGCCTGCGTGGGTTTGTACCGGCTGAGGCATCAACCAAGGCTCGAACAGCCAGCTGTCTGGCACGCGGCGCATGGCGGGTAGCCAGCGTCTGACAAACACACCGTGCGGATCGTGGTCTTGTGCCTGCTTGATGGGGTTGTACACACGCGTGGTGTTGATGCCTGTGGTGCCTGATTGCATTTGCAATTGGCTCCAGTGAATGCCAGGTTCGTAATCGAGAAATTGCGTCGCTAACCACTCGCCCACCGGCCGCCAGTGCAGCCACAAAGGGTAGGCCGCGACTGACACCAACATGGCGCGCATGCGAAAGTTCAGCCATCCTGTCTCGCGCAGCATGACCACGCAGGCGTCCACCATGGGCCAGCCGGTGCGGGCGGCTTTCAAGGCTTCAAAGTACGCCGCATTGAAGTCTTCCTCGCGCAGTCCGTCGTAGCCACGGTGCATATTGCGCCATTCAATCTCGGGCTCACTCTCGAGTTTTTGAATGAAGTGACAGTGCCAATACAAGCGGCTGATGAACGCAGTCAGCCCCGCGCGGTGGCGCGTAGCCGAAGGTGGCAATTGCGCGATGTGTGCCCGGGTGTGTTGCACCACCTCGCGCATGCTGATGCAGCCCCAGGCCAGATACGCCGACAGGCGCGAACACGCATCGGGTGCCGTCAACGGAGAGGAAATACCCCCGCGATAACCCAAGCTGCGCGCATTCAAAAAGCTCTGCAAGGTAGCCAGTGCCAAAGGTCTTCCCCCTCGCTGGCGCAACGGAGGGTTGTGTTGCAAGTGCGCGGGTGCGTCCATCACAAAAGCTGGCGCTGGCACACGTGACCAAAACCTGAGTGGACCCACCTGTTGCAGCGGTGCCGCCATGTGTTTCTCCCAAGCGGCTTGCCACAGGTTTCTGTTCTTCAAACCACGCACCACACCAAACTGCGCCTGCTCTTGCCAAGGTACGTTGTGTGATCGGCACCAAGCGGCTACTCGCAGGTCGCGGGCGTAGGTCCATCCGTTGCCTGTTTCCTGGTGTGAATGCAGTCTCTCAAATGGATGGTCTTGCCAAATGCGAGACAGCACTTCCGGCAACTCGCCGACGTGTATTTCCAACCACCCACCTTGGGCACGCAATGCCTGATCGAGTGCTTGCAGCGATTCACGGACAAACTCAAAGTGTTGCAGGGCGGCGTCAGGCTGCAACCACAGTTCAGGCTCCACCACGTAAATGCAGCGCACGGGTCCACGCCTGCCTGCTTCGGCAAGTGCTGCATGGTCTTGCCAGCGCAAGTCACGCTTGAACCAAACCAGTTCATAGCTCATGTGTGCGGTGTGTGGCTGGGGTTGACCACTTGTGTCAGCGCTGGGTGGCGTTCGGTCTGGGAATGACTTGGTAGGACGTCATTTTCCCTTGTGCATCGACTTTGGCCAGCACCATGTCGCCCGAGGCGATGTTCTCGCCCATGAAGGCATGGATGTTGACGTGGTGCGTCACCAAGATGAGTGCCTTGTTGCCTTTGGTTTTGACCCTCTCAGCAATGAATTGCTCAAGCGCTTGCGTGCGAGCCTTGGCTAGGTGCATCTCATCAAAAAAAGAGGCCAAGGCAGGCGCCACCTTGAAGCCGCTGAAGTGCAGCAGCTCCGCCGTGTCCTTGCAGCGGCACCACGCGCTGCTGTGCACGTCAGCCGTTGTCACGCCTTGCTTGCGTAGCCACTGGCCCACCACCACGGCTTGTTGGCGTCCCTCTGCGCTCAGGTTGCGCTGGGTTTTGCAGTCTTCCAGCGTGTAACCCGTGGGGTCTCCGACACCAGGGGCCAGGGTGTGGCGTATCAGCAAGACGTAGTCAGGCGACTGAAGTTTCTCTGACAAGTCGCTGGCCAGTGCGCACACCGACAGCAGGAAACAACAAGCAGTGAAGGCAATTTTTTTCAGATTCATGTCACTCAATCTCGCAAAGCTTGTGTAGGGGAGGCTAGCTATTGAAGCCCTGCATGGCAGGCATTTTCAGTGAACAAGACGCACCAGAAACTTGTTCTACAAAAAACATTAAAAATAATAAAAACAATACTAAAATACCTAATAGATTTAAATTCATAAAATTTTTATTAATTAAAAATATTGATTTTTCAACTTCATATTCAAAAGACCAATTTCCAAACAGGGACAGATCATGAGAACTTATCTGCGCAACGCTTGCCCCTTTTTGATGTTGAGCCTGTTTCATTTATGTTCCGGCGCACAAGTTCAGGAGCCTTTCTTAGAGCTGGGGCTGCAAGAGGTGCTACAGCTCGAAATCACCTCCGTGTCTAAGAAACCACAGACGATCTCGCAAGCCGCCGCCGCCGTGTTTGTGATCACGGGGGACGACATCCGCCGTGCCGGTGCGCAAAACATCCCTGATGCGCTTCGGTTGGCGCCAGGGATCAATGTGGCGCAAATCAGCTCGAATGCATGGGCCATCAGCGCACGTGGTTCGAATGGCCGTTTTGCCAACAAACTCTTGGTCATGATTGACGGACGCTCTGTGTATTCGCCCCTGTTTTCGGGCGTTTTTTGGGACACACAAGACACCGTGTTGGCAGACATTGATCGCATTGAGGTCATCCGTGGTCCTGGTGCTTCGCTGTGGGGGGCCAATGCCGTGAATGGTGTGATCAACATCATCACCAAATCCGCTGCTGCCACGCAAGGCAGCTTGATCGACGCCAGCATTGGCAACACCACCCAAGGCAACGTGTCGATGCGTTATGGCGGTGAATGGCAAGGCTTGGGGCATTGGCGCATTTATGGCAAAGCTTTTGAGAACAAAGCGCTTGACCTTGCCAATGGACTGGACAAAAACATGAACAACTGGCGCCAGCAACGTATTGGCTGGCGTGCAGACCTCAACCCCAGCGCGCAAGATGCGGTCACCGTACAGGGTGAACTGCATCAAGGCTCGTACGGCGAGTCGGCACTGCTCAACAACTTATCCTCGCCGAGCAACGTGCCGCAAGGCACCACCCAATCCGATTCTGGCGGCCATCTGTTGGCGCGCTGGCAGCGCGACTTGCCCAGCAACAACTCGCTGACCGTACAAAGCTACTTTGAACACACCCGGCGCGATTGGCCGGCCCACCCCTATTACCGGCTCGACACCTGGGATGTGGACGCGCAATACCGCCACCGCGAGATCAAGTTACATGACATTGTGTTGGGCGCCTCGTTTCGGCAAAACAGCGATGAAGTTCGCACGTCAACCACGGGGCTGCCCCCGGGCATCGAGCAATACCAAACATTCAACGCCGATCATCTGCGCACACGCATGTGGAGCATGCTGGCTCAAGATGACATCAGCCTTATTCCAGACAAGCTGATCCTCACGGTGGGAAGCAAATTTGAAAAGTACGAGGAAGAATCGCTCAAACCTTTGCCCAACGTGCGCTTGATGTGGATGCCCGATGACAACCAAACATTTTGGACATCGGCCAGCAAAGCCATTCGCACACCCAGTCGCATAGACCGCAATGGCACCACGCGGTCTCTCTTGCCTCCAGAGTTCACCTTGAACGGGAGCAGCCTGCCTCGACCTGGCTTCATGGATGTTTCAGGTAAAACGACTTCTGAGGAGTTGTGGGCCTACGAAGTGGGGTGGAAGCAACGCTTGGCGCAGGGCCTCACGCTGGATACCTCGGTGTATTACAACGATTACAAGAAGCTGCGCTCTGGTAGTTTCAGTGCGAACAATTTGCAATGTATGTCTCCTGGCGTCAATCTCCCGACGTTGGCTTGCTTCATACCGGAAACGACACCGTCCAATCAGTACTTGCTTTTGCCAGTCACCCTGCGCAACGAGTACACAGGGCACAGCCAGGGCATCGAAGCCTGGCTGGACTGGCAAGCCACGCGCGAACACCGCTGGCAAGCCAGTGCGAGTCGCTACAGCATGAAGGTCAACACCACGGCGGCGAACGCCTACAGCCTGGAGTCAACCGGCAGCAGCCCCAAATGGACGGGATCTGTGCGCTGGTCCTACACACCCAACCAACGCACAGAGACAGATGTGATCGTGCGCTACGTTAGCGCGTTGGACGATGTGCTCTTTGGTCAGTCCATCCCCAGTTACACCACAGCTGACATGCGCTGGGCCTGGCACAGCTCACCCGAGGTGCAGTGGAGCGTGACAGGACGAAACCTCTTGATGTCACGTCACCCGGAGTTCATTTCAGAGCTGTCTGACACGGCGCGTTCCTTGGTTGGACCTTCTGTGATTTTTGGTGTACGCGTCCAGTATTGACCGGTTACACCGCTAACACACATGCGCACTTGCATGCTTCAACGCATCGTGGCACTGGTTGGGTTCAGTGTTGTCATGCTGTGTGCGTCGCTAAGCACGAGTCATGCACAAACAGATTTGTCACGAGAGGCGCGCATCCAAGCGGTACTCATCCTGCGCTTGATCAAATTTGTGGAGTGGCCAGCTGACAGCATGACACGCACAGAAAGTCTGCAAGTGTGTATCTGGGGTGAGTCACCCACTGAGATCGCACTGCAAAGCCTGCAAAACCAAAAAATACGTGAACGAGACATCCGCTTCAAGAAACTGACGTTGCCACTCGACACCCGTGGCTGCCATGTTCTTTACGTCAGCAATACCGTTCGAGATGTCAGCCCTGCACTGCTCTATGGCTCGGGCAGCAACGCCTTGTTAACGATCAGTGACATGCCTGATTTCAACAAGCGCGGCGGCATCATTGCCTTGGTTCGCAAAGACAACCGCATTGGTTTTGAAATTCAGCTGCGCTATGCCCGCGAGCATGGCTTGCAAATTGGTGCGCCGCTCCTTGAGTTGGCACGCGTCGTGGACTGAACAGGCAGGCTCATATGCGCAAACCAGATCTCATCAAAAACAAACTCAACAGCTTGATGCTGCGCACGGTCACCCTTGCGCTGAGCGCGGCGACTGTGCTTTTGTTGCTCTACCAAGGTTGGACCTTCCAGCAAAACATGTTCGATCGACTCGCGGTGGTGTCGCAAATGGCGGGCAGCAACCTCACGGCTGCGCTGGAGTTTGAAGATGCACGTCAAGCGCAGTTGCTGCTTCAATCGGTGCAAGCCGAGCCAGACATCGTGGCCGTGACGGTCTATGACCGCGAGCGCCAACGCTTTGCGAGCTACAGCGCGCAAGGACGAGCAGCCTCAGTTCATCCCGAACAGCTGACCAGCGAAGATGCCCACCAACACAGTGGCTACGTGTTTCGCGTCAACTTGATGGAGCACACAGCGCCCGTGTTGCTGCACGACGAAACCGTGGGCTACATCTTGATCAGCGCCAGCCCCAACCGTTTGCTGCAACAGTGGGGGGTCAGCTTGCTGTTCATCATGCTGATTTCAATCGTCTCTGGTTGGTTGGCCATGCGCGCGGCATCTGCTTTGCAGCAGCGCTTGGTCGAGCCCATCACCGGGCTGGCTCAGTCCATGCGCCAGTTCACGCAAGAGCAAGATTTCGGCATCCGCGTGCACAGCCAATCCGATGATGAGATTGGACAACTGACCCGTGGCTTCAACGACATGTTGACGCACTTGCAAGAGCGAGAGGTCGCGCTCGATGACCGCAATCGACAATTGGCACACAGCAACCAAGAGCTTGAACAAGCTGTCAAAGAGGCCACACAGGCTCGCCTCGTGGCTGAGCAAGCGGCCTACGTCAAGTCCATGTTTCTGGCCAATATGAGCCATGAAATTCGAACCCCCATGAGCGGTATTTTGGGCATGACCGAGTTGTTGCTCGACAGTCCTTTGCAAACCGAACAACGCAGCCAGGTAGAAACCGTACTCAGCTCTGGCCGGGCGCTGCTGAGCATCATCAATGACATCTTGGATTTTTCAAAAATCGAAGCCAACAAGATGGTGCTCAGTCCTTCGACTGTGGAGATACGCAGTCTGCTGCAAGATCTGATTCAACTCTTCCAACGCAGTGCGCAACTCAAAAACTTGTCTCTGCGCTTGACCGTCGACCCCGAGGTCGTCAATTGGTGCCGTGTCGATGCGGGGCGCTTGCGCCAAATTTTGGCCAATCTGTTGGGCAATGCCATCAAGTTCACCAATGCCGGCGAAGTGCATCTGCATGTGTCACAAGCGCAGGCGTCTGACACACGTGTGCAATTGTGCTTTGAAGTCAGTGACACAGGCATTGGCATTTCGCCCCAACAACAAGACCATATCTTTGACGAGTTCAACCAAGGCGACATCAGCACTGCGCGACGCCACAGCGGCACCGGTTTGGGTTTGGCCATCGCGCAGCGCTTGGTGCAGCTCATGGGCGGCAACATACAAGTCCAGAGCCAAGTTGGCCAAGGCAGCACGTTTTGGTTCTTAGTCGATTTGGACATGGAATCTGCCGTCACACCCACAGGCACTGCCCAGCCACACCAGGTCATGCCCAACAACCCCATCGGGCATCCCGTGTTGGGCTACAGCTGCCGCGTCTTGGTGGTGGAGGACCATCCCGTCAATCAAATCTTGGCCCGCACAGCCTTGAAGCGTTTAGGCTGCGTGGTTGATGTTGTGAACGGCGGTGCAGAGGGCGTCGAGGCAGCCACGGCCAAGACTTACGACCTGATACTGATGGACTGTCAAATGCCCGATGTGGATGGCTACGAGGCCACGCGCCAGATTCGGTTATGGGAGAGCCAGCAAACCAGCCCTGAGCGCATACCCATCGTGGCACTCACGGCCTACGCCATGCAAGGCGACCGCGAGAAGTGCGAAGCCGCCGGCATGGATGACTACCTCACCAAACCTTTCACAGGCCACAGCTTGCTCGACGTGCTGCGGCGCTGGACGCGCGATCCGCAATCAAAAGCTTGAGCTTCGAAAGTTAGCGCGCTGTTGCACACACCGTCGCTGGGCGGGCACTGGTCGCGACAGGCATCAACTGCTAAACAGTTCTGAGTGGGTGCCCGCACGCACAAAATGAACTGTGTTGTCGCCCACTTGGTAAATCAATAAAAAGTCGCCGCCGATATGGCATTCACGGTGGTCAGCCCAATTGCCTTTGAGCGCATGGTCTAACCATTCGGGCCCGAGAGGCATGTCGTTCGCAATGAGCTGCACCATGACCTCTTTGAGGCGCACCATGTCATAGCGCCCCGAGTGCGACAAACGTTGCCAGTCTTTGAGAAACGTCTTGGTGTAGTCAGACGCACGCGGCAGCGCAGCGCGTTTACTTGCGGCTGTTTTTTTCAAGATCAGTGAACAGTTCGTCAGCCGTTGCAAAGCGTGCACGGCGTTTGGCCATCATGGCGCGGGACTCTTGCATCGCAGCCAGTGTTTCGGCATTGGGCACTTTGAGTTCGAGAGGAAAGGCTTGGTCAATCACCACGCGGCGTAAAAACAAACGCACAGCGTCTGACACAGACAAGCCCATGGCTGAGAGGGCCTCTGTGGCTTGCTCTTTGGTGTCGTCATCCACACGAATGTGGAGCATGGAGGTTTGTGCCGTCACTGCGGACTCCTGCGAAATTTAGAATGGATCGTATTTTGTATCTCAATTGAGATATTGTCAACCGCCCACGTCTGTCAACGACTTGCCAGCGCCAACTGCAAGGCCAACTGGTTGTGCCGTTCAATCAGCGGCCCCATGTCGACTGTGGCAATCTGTCCTTGCCGCACCACCACACGGCCATTCACGAGGGTGTAGTCCGCTTGGCCACTGGCGCACAGCAGCAGCGCGCCCACCGGGTCGTGCACCGCAGCGCCGGCCATGCTGAGGGTGTCGGTGCGGAACATGGCAATGTCGGCGCAGTAGCCGGGGCTGAGTTGCCCCAGCTCGTGCGCGCGGCCCAGCACCTGGGCACCCCCGCGTGTGGCCAAGCGCAGGGCGTCACGCGGTGTCATGTCAGACGGGCCCACGTCACAGCCGAAGACGGTGCGCCCGTCCACCACGCGTGGTGCTTCCAAGGCACGCCCCACCCGGGCCAGCAACATAGCTTGCCTTGCTTCGTTGAGCAGGTGTGCCCCGTCGTTGCTGGCACAGCCGTCTACACCCAGGCCCACGGGCACGCCCGCATTGAGCATCTTGCGCAAGGGCAAGATGCCGCTGGACAAACGCATGTTGCTGCAAGGGCAGTGGGCAATGCCCGTGCGTGTTTTGGCAAACAGGTAGGTGCCCGCGTCGTCGAGCTTCACCCCGTGGGCGTGCCACACGTCGTCGCCCACCCAGCCCAGGTCTTGGGCGTACTCGGCGGGCGTGCAGTTGAACTTTTCTCGCGTGTAGGCAATGTCGTGGTCGTTCTCGGCCAGGTGCGTGTGCAGCCGCACCTTGTAGGCGCGCGCCAACTCGGCCGAGCTGCGCATCAGGTCTTGGCTCACACTGAAGGGTGAGCATGGGGCCACGGCCACATGCGTCATGGCACCAAAGCTGGCGTCGTGCCAAGTCTCGATCAGGCGTTGTGTTTCTTTCAGAATGAAAGGCTCTTCTTCCACCACGCGGTCGGGCGGCAAGCCGCCTTGCGATTGGCCCACGCTCATGCTGCCGCGTGTGGCCGTAAAGCGCATGCCCATGGTGTGGGCGGCCTCAATGCTGTCGTCCAGCCGCACCCCGTTGGGGTAGATGTACAGGTGATCGCTGCTGGTGGTGCAGCCACTCAGCAGCAACTCGGCCATGGCCACTTGGGTGGACACCTTCACCATCTCTGGCGTGAGCCCCGCCCATATGGGGTACAGCCCTTGCAGCCAACTGAATAGCTCGGCGTTTTGCACCTGTGGCACCGCCCGTGTGAGCGACTGGTACATGTGGTGATGGGTGTTGATCAGGCCAGGCACCACCACGTGGTGGCGGGCGTCAATCACTTCGTCCACCGCACCGGGGGCCAGCCAGGCGTCCACCGGTTCGTCGGACTTGAAGATGCGGTCAATGCGCCCATCGCGTATCAGCAGCGAGGCGTGATGGAGTTCGGTGTTGGCATCGTCAAGTAACGCGATGCAGCGGGCGCGGTGAATCAGCAGGGTGGTCATGCGCAAACTTTAACTGCTCTATGTCCCGAGTTTTCTGACCAACGCAGCATCGGGAATGTCCCATGTGTTGAGGGCTTGCCCCGTGCGGCATCGGTTTCTAAACTGAAGCGATGAAAACCTACAACATCGCATGCATTCCCGGAGACGGCATTGGCCAAGAAGTAGTTCCAGCAGGCCAGCAAGTGCTGGCAGCCCTGGCCTCGGGCAGCCAAGCATTCACCTTCAACTTCACCAGCTTTGGCTGGGGTGGCGACTGGTACCGCGCACACGGCGAGATGATGCCCAAAGACGGCCTTGATGCTTTGCGCCACATGGACGCCATATTGTTTGGCTCGGCAGGTGACCCACACATTCCCGACCACATCACGCTGTGGGGCTTGCGCCTAAAAATTTGCCAAGGCTTTGACCAATACGCCAACGTGCGGCCCACGCGCATCTTGCCTGGCATCGATGCGCCCCTGAAGCGTTGCGCTCCAAAAGACCTGGACTGGGTGATCGTGCGAGAAAACTCAGAAGGCGAGTATTCGGGGGTGGGCGGCCGTGCCCACCAAGGCCACCCCATTGAGGTAGCCACCGACGTGTCCATGATGACCCGTGCGGGCGTGGAGCGCATCATGCGCTACGCCTTCAAACTTGCGCAGTCGCGCCCGCGCAAGTTGCTGACCGTGGTGACCAAGTCCAACGCGCAACGCCATGCGATGGTCATGTGGGATGAAATTGCCGTGCAAATCAGCCGCGAATTTCCTGATGTGACCTGGGACAAAGAGTTGGTCGATGCCGCCACCGCGCGCATGGTCAACCGTCCCGCCAGCTTGGACACCTTGGTGGCCACCAATTTGCACGCCGACATCTTGAGCGACTTGGCGGCTGCGCTGGCAGGCAGCTTGGGCATTGCGCCCACCGGCAACATCGACCCCGAGCGCCGCTACCCCAGCATGTTCGAGCCCATCCACGGCTCGGCCTTTGACATCATGGGCCAAGGCCTGGCCAACCCCGTGGGCACGTTTTGGAGCTGCGTCATGTTGCTCGACCACTTGGGCGAACACGCGGCTGCACAAAAACTGATGCACGCCATCGAACAAGTGACCGCCAACCCCGCCCTTCATACGCGTGACTTAGGCGGCAGCGCCACCACCGCGCAAGTGACCGATGCGGTGTGTGCGTTGATTCGTTGATTCATCAGGAGACAACATCATGAGCTTGCAATTTTCTTGGCGTGTATGGGGCGCTGGCTTGGCGGCTGCTGTGTTGTCAACGCTGGCCTTGGCGCAGCCTTGCCCCGATAAGAACGTGCAGTATTGGCAAGCCTTTCCACCGGGGGGCGAGTCTGACTTGTCGGCCCGCCATCAGCAACTGGTGTTGAAGAAAAAGTGCGCCGCCATTGAAACCATCGTGCAATACAAAGCGGGGGCAGGTGGCGCGCTGATGTGGACGCAAATGAACGCCTTGCCCGCAGACGGTGTCAACGTGGTGGGCATCAACCTGCCGCACATCGTGTTCCAGCCCATTGAGGGCCAAGTGCAATACAAAACGGCAGACGTCACACCCGTGTATTGGTTTCACTACACGCCAGACATTTTGGTGGTGCCCCTGGCCAGCCCCATCAAAACCTTTGCCGACTTTTTAGCGGCTGCTAAAAAAGACCCGGGCAAGCTCTCGCTGGGTGGTTCGGGTTTGAACTCGGCCAACCACGCCGCGCACGAGCGACTCAACGCCGCCTTCAACATCAAGACCATTTACATCCCCTTCAAAGGCACGGGCGACATGACCACGGCAGTGCTGGGCAGCCAAGTGGATGGGGCCATGACCTACACCCCATTTGCCATTGCCAACAAAGCGCGTGTGCGCCCGCTGGCCGTGGCCATGGAGCAGCGCCATGCGCTCATGCCCGACGTGCCCACCTTCAAAGAGCTGGGGGTCAACTGGGTGGACGGTGCGTACCGCGGCATTGGTGTGCCCAAAGCCACCACGCCAGAACAGCGCAAACGTTTGTCTGAGCTGTGGGCCAATTTGAACAACGACCCCGAGATGAAAGAACTCGCCGCCAAAAACGGCTTTGAGTTGGTCAACGTTGGTGTGGATCAAATGGATGCCTTCATGAAAGAACGCACAGAACTCTACACAGAAGGTGCTGCGCGTTTGGGGCTGGGCAAAAAGTAAAGCGCTGTGACTGGCCTCTAGCTGGCGGCTCATGCGGGTTGCGACAACAAAGCTTTGTCTTGCGACACAATATGCGACACTTATGACGACAAAATAGCGTTAAATAGTGTCGCGATAAATGTCTCGCCACGACAGACAGAAAGGCCCCGCCATGCCACGCACCACCCCCAGCGAAGAACTTCAGTGGATCGAGTCCATCGTGTTGGTCCACCCTCAAGGCATACGCATCTCGGACATTGAGGCCCAAATGGCACAGCGCCAAGCGGGGCAGCTCCACCGCCGCACCTTGCAGCGGCGCTTGCAACGGCTGATTGAGATGCAACGCCTGCGTGCCGAAGGCCCTGGCATTTCTATGCTCTACAAACCCAATTTGCTTGCCAAAACAATGGCACGCGAACCCACCACCTCTGCATTTGTGGGTGGCGCGCAGGCAGAGCCGTACATCTCGGTGTCGCCCGCTGGTGCGCGCATTCGCGATCAAGTGCGCTTGCCTTTGATGCACCGCCGCCCGGTGGGCTATCGACGCGAGTTTTTGGAGGCGTACCTGCCCGGCAACACCTTTTACCTGAGCGAATCGCTGCGCAAGCAGTTGCACCAGATGGGCCGCACATCGGCCAGTGAGCGACCCGCAGGCACCTACGCCCGCGACATCTTGAGCCGTTTGCTGGTGGATTTGTCGTGGGCTTCGTCCAAGCTGGAAGGCAACACCTACAGCCGACTCGACACCCAAAACCTCATCGAACTAGGGCAAGTGGCCCAAGGCAAAGACGCGATTGAAACGCAGATGATCTTGAACCACAAATCAGCCATTGAGATGCTGATTGAAGACGCACACGACGTGGGCTTTGACGCCTTCACCTTCAAGAACCTGCACGCCGTGTTGTCGCAAGACTTGATGCGCGACCCACTGGCCAGCGGTCGCTTGCGCTGGCGGGTGGTGGACATTGCGGGCACCGTGTACCACCCGGCTGCTTTGCCGCAAGTCATTGAAGACGGCTTTGCGCTCATGCTTGACAAAGCGGCAGCCATTGCCGACCCGTTTGAACAGGCGTTTTTTTTGATGGTGCAGCTACCCTATTTGCAACCCTTTGAAGACGTCAACAAACGCGTCTCGCGCATTGGGGCCAACATCCCGCTTATCAAACACAACCTTTGCCCTTTGTCGTTTGTTGATGTGCCTGAACGCGCCTACATCGAAGGCACCTTGGGGGTTTATGAACTCAACGAAGTCGATTTGCTGCGCGATGTGTTTGTGTGGGCCTACGAGCGTTCATGCCAGCGTTACTTGGCCATCACGCAAACCATGGTTGAACCCCATCCACTGAAAATCAAATACCGCGAGGCTTTGATTCAAGCCGTGCAAACCGTGGTCAAAAACCTGCGCAAACCACAGCCCGCCGTGCTGGCCAAACTGACACGCGAGGCCGCTGATGCTGCTGACCGCGAGCTTTTCAAACAAATGCTGACCGACGCATTGCAACAACTGCACGAAGGCAACATCGCCCGCTACCGCCTGCGCCGCGCTGAATATTTGGCTTGGCAGCAAAAGTGTGTGGGGCGCGTTGCTTGACCCAATCTATGAACATCAAATTTGAAAGCACGTTTCTAGTTCAGCCTGATCTTCCGCAGACAGGCAGAGTCGCTTGGCTTTTTGTCGCCATGTGCTCAACACCTTTTGTAAACGCTTGAGATCTTCCTGTGCTTGGGCAGGCGTTACACGATAAAGCTCTGCTGTGCTGAGGACCGTGTCGAGATCCGGTTCTGTGCTGGTGTCATCTATCGCCAATATGTGACAGTCTTTTTTCGTAGATGGGTTCATGTCGTAGGCAGGGGCCAGCCGCCAACCGTTGGGTTGTCGGATGAAGCCATGGTTGCGCAGATGATCATCTCGATTGGCCACGCTTACGTTGAACAATACCCGACGGAACAACTCACGCAGGTCTTCGGCCAGCTTGTTCTCAACGCCGCTTTTGTTGGCGATGAATTCGGCTAGGTCGAGGTAAGACGATTCTTCGCTGTCGCTGCGACCTAAGGCTGCCATAGCGGATGTAAAGAATCGTCGGCGTCTGTTTTCTCTATCAAAACGACGCGTGATGAAGGTGTAGTAGCCCGGTCCTACTTTTTCTAAACGGGCCGGAGCCACGTTCAGCTTGAATTCATCGGCGAGTTGATGCAAAAGCATTTCACGCAATGCCCAATCATGATCATCATCTGCCCCAGGAAACTTGGCTATCCACAGATGACCTTGCTTGTCCTGCAAATTGGCCTTGGGGCGGGCACCACCTAAAGAGGCACCAGGTGCGACCAAGACCCGCAGCCACTGTTGTAAGAGGTCCAGATCTTCTACTTTCTTGCGGGTGAGTTCCAAGGCCACGGCCTGGAGTTCTCCAATGTGCGTCAGCGCGGGCGCAGACAAGGCCTCGTTGGCCAGGCAGCTGCCGTCCACGAATAAGGGAGGCTGCCCCTTGCTGAGTTGTCGATCGCTTTGCAGGGCAGAAAACCGCAGAGCCCCCATGCGGGTCGCGTCTTGCACGCCAAGAAAAAAGTCCCACGCGCGGAGCTCTCGACGTGTGCGGCCCTGTTGTTTGGCTTCTACTACTTCGCGACGCTTCATGAGCGTTTGGCCCCAACGGTCTGGGCAGCTGTCCAAGAAGATGCCGAAGTTGGAGTCTTTGGGGTGAAAGTTGCCACCAGCCAAGGACAGTTCAGGATCGAGCGCGAATGCTGCTGGGTTTTTCAGCCACAGGGGGGAGTATTCAAACCGGACTGACTCGCCGCCTACCCGATAAAGACGCCCCAGATGGGCCAGCGACCCAAACGCTGGATCGTCCAGCCAAACTTCCAAACCTTCTGGCAGTTGGTTCGGTGGAGCAGCTTGTGAGGCAGTGCTCATTTCGAGTCCCCTTCCTGGCCGTCTTGTGGATCATGGGTTGAGTCGGCAAGGACTTTGCGTTTAGGGGCACGGCGTGGAACGGCCAGCCCCGCATCTTGGAGACGGCGACCCACAGGGTCTTGGGCAGCAATCAGTGCGAGGTCTTTTTCCAGGCCAAGCACGGCCAACACACGCAGGTAGGTGCCCAGGGTCACCGCTGGATCGCCTTTTTCCACCTTGTTCAGCGTAGGGCGAGACACTTCTGTTCGTTCGGCTACTTGCGACACCGACAGCCGACGGCGCAAACGAGCTTCGCGCAGCCTGAGCCCCAGCTCGCGCAACAGACGCAACTGGGAAGGATAGAGGGAAGGAGCTTTAGCTGGCATAACAGTAACCATTATGCGCTATTCGACATTTTTTTGTGAAAAATACATTCTCTTATGAATCTATGACTGCTTGCATCGGATATCCATGCGCTTCACCGTCCATGTCTTCCCGCCGCGTTTTCACGGCGCGCACCAGCAGTGCTTTTTGCACTTTTACGTTCAGCCGGTCAACGGTGGCCGCTGGCCTGCCTGCGGGTGCCATGAGCCCAGCCCACGAGCGAACGTCATAGTCGGATACGCCTTGCTGCGACACGGTGGGCACGTCTGGCAGCACGGGCCAGCGCTGCGCGTTTGGGGCTGGGCAAAAAGTAAGCCCTCAGCCCGCCAGCAGGCGTTGTGCCTCTGCCACCACCGCATCGGCAGGCCGCATGACCCACATATTGGGCATGGCACGCAGCGACGCCAAAATTTCGACCGGCTGGTGCGTGGGCCCATTGCGGCCAATGCCAATCGAGTCGTGGCTGAACACAAACTTCACCGGCAGCCCCATGAGCGCCGCCATGTCGTTGGCCGTCGAGCTCCACCACATGCCAGCCTGCCACACGAAAACGCTCGGCCACGTTCTCGCTGATGGACAGTTCGGTGCTGCCGTCGTCGGTGATTTGGTTGTCGTCCCACAGCAGCACCAGGTGGTCGCCAAAGCGGGCGTTCAAATACGCCTCGGCCACCGCCATGCCAAACGCGTTGGCAATGCCTTGGCCCAGCGGGCCGGTGGTCACTTCAATGCCGTTGGCTGATGTGTGCCCTAAGCCGTGCGGGCGCTCGGGGTGCCCTTCGCACACCGAGCCCAGCACGCGAAAGCTTTGCAGCGCTTGCTTCGGAAACTCTGGGTAACCCGTGAGGTGCAACAAGGCATACAACAACATCGAGCCGTGGCCGTTGGACAGCACCACCCGGTCGCGGTCAAACCAGCCTGCGTCTTGCGGATTGAACTTGAGGTGACGGGTGTAGAGCGCCGTGGCAATTTCGGCCATGCCCAGTGGCACACCTTGGTGGCCTTCTTGCGCTTTGACAATGGCGTCGATCGACAAAAAACGGATGGCGTGCGCCAGAGCTTGTTGGGGGTGTGCATTCATGGCGCGGATTTTTGCGAACCCGATATATGAAGACAAGCGATGAATATTCAGGCTTTGCTGAAACGAATTCAATCTTTGTGGGGCGGCGGTTGCCGCGTTTTAAGAACAACGCTGGGTGGGTTTGGGCAGGCAGGGGGGACACTCATTGAGTGAGGTGAATAGCTGGTTTGCAGCGTTCCTTACATTGATGATCAGATGGGAAATAGCTGAAGTGATGCGCATTGCAACCGTTCATTTGACCGCTTGATAGACCTAGTGTGCAGTCAAAGCTCCCCTAACTTTTTTAGGGATAACTACATTTTTGGTCTGAGTAGTTCTCGATAGATTCTCTCGGCTTGGCTGTATGTGATGGCCGGCTCTTTGATGCGTATTGCTTGGATCACCTTAGCTTCATCAGACCGTTCACTATTAGCCGCCTCGAACGCAGCATCCAGTGCTATACGTAACTTAGCTTCGTTGTAACCAGGTCCAAGCAGCCTCTTCACGGCCAGATAAAAACTCTGCTGTCTAATGCTCGCCATCATCTTGAGCGCCTTGATTCTGTCGGCGGGTTCTGCTGAAGACTGTGGGCTCAGTGCGTTGTTCAGTGACTTCTCAGCGTCAGTGATTTTCTCCAGCGAAAGCTCAACCTCTGCTTTGTCTATCCAATGGCTTGGGCGACACGCCGGAAAAGTGACGACTCTTGCCAACGCTTTGGCCGCCAAATCCAATTGTGAGGTTGCTATGTAACCGAACGCCAAGTTCTCCCAAGCATTAAAGCTGTTTGGTTCTAAATCCGTAGCGGCCTTGTAATGCGGTATTGCATATTTCCACCCATTTACTTTAGCTTGGCAGTAGCCAATGCTGATCTCATCATCAGCTGTTCGATCACTTTTCAGAGAAAGGTACGCTTCAAGTGCTTCCTTGTATCGCCCCAATGCTTGTAAGCTCAGACCAAGGTCAAATGCAGATCTTCCTAGATCAAAAATCTTGATCGCCTCGCGATAAAGAGGAATGGCTTTTTCATGCTCACCCAGCCGGGCGTGGGCAACCGCTTGGTTGCCAAGCTTGTTGTAGCGATCAAATATAGATGGCTCATTTTCCGTTGTCTGAGACAGATGTGTGCCAATCTTTGCGGCCAATTGAATTAATGTATTCTGAAGTTCAGCCATTGACTGAAATCGGTTTTCCGGTCGCTTGGCACAGCATTTCCCAATGACTGGATAAAGTGGCGAATCTATCCTTGGCAGATCTGCTTGGTTGTGCATTCTCTCCAGGGTTGTGAAGATGATGTCTTCATCAACCCGTCCTTCAAGGCGCGGTACAAACGGCAATTCCCCTTGCGCTAGTTCAAAAAGCGTAATCCCCAGGCTATAGATATCGCTTCTGAAATCACATGCATATGCGTTAGAAAATTGCTCTGGTGCCATGTAGGCAGGTGTGCCAAAAGATGTGCCCTTCATCGTCCTTCTTGAATTAACATCACCTTCAACGGAGATGAGACTTGATGGCCTTGGGCAGCCAGGCAAAAGACCCAAGGAGGCAATGCCGAAGTCTGTTATTCGTGCAGTATGCGAATCATCGATTAGTATGTTTGCAGGTTTGATGTCGCGATGTGCTTTTACCCCAGATTTATAAGCGACCTCTAATCCTGTGCAGCATTCAATTGCCCATCGGATTTGATTTTTAATGGGCACCTGTCCTGTTTTAATGTGCTCGGCAAGGGTTGTGCGCCCATATTGATCTGGCGTAACGTAGTCCATAACTAACGCCACTTCATTGCCTCGAACTTCAATGAATCTTGCGGGGACAATGAATGGGCTGTCCTCAAGACTTAGTAGCAGGCGTGCCTCGGTTTCAAAGCGTTTTCTACTCTCCGCATTGATCCTCTCTGTCTTCATAAGCTTTAATGCATCGAAGCATTGAACTTTAGGGTTGTGACAGTAGGTTAGGAACACTTCACCGAACCCACCAACACCCAGCAGATCAATGATTTCGTATTCATTAAAAATGAGATCGCCAATACGACGGGTGGTTCCATTGATCTTTGCTCCGTGCTGATATGGTCGTTTTCCTGATTGTTGATCCAAGAAGAGCCGGAAAAGCGTTGCGACCGTTTTCTCATCCCGGTAATCCCAGGCATCAAGCAATATCTGTCCGCGCTTCATCCGAGACTTGGGATTGACAACCGTCAGCCAATTTTTGAAATCTTCACATCGCGCAATCTTCATCCAGGTCGACACATGAGCGTCGAGAAAGTGGAGAACACGCAGGGTTCGGGCCTTTTTTTCGGATCTAGCAATCATTTGAGCGAGGCAAGCCTCAATGTCTGTCAACATATTTGTCATTAAATGCCTCCGTGTGCACGGCGTAAGTGTTGATGTATCCGTTAAAAGAGTTTAGTTAAACCATCTTCTTCCATACATGCAAAGACCCGAATATGTTTTTCTTACGGGGTGCGCGACACTTTGCACTGGCTGGTGGTGGTCAGCCGGTTATCCTTGGTCGTGACACCGACGTGCCCCGGGCATCCCGGAAGTAGTTCTTTGATGCACTCCCATTGGTCGTCTCTCAATGCGTATCTGTGTCCCATTGCTTTGTGCCCTTTATGGCAATACGCATTGAATGGTCGACATCACCAAAATAATGACACGCCCTGGTAAAACAAGACAGCAGAAAGAAACCTATGACTGACGAAATAAAAGCTCCGCTAGATCAAGGCGAAACCCGCGACATGACTGTTGTCAAAATTGTTTTGGGCTTCGTTCCATTAGTAGGTGGTGCACTTGCTGAAGTTGCGGGGTGTGTAAACGACAACTTGTCTCGGCGGCAAGAACATTGGATGCTCCAAGTTACGGCCGCAATCAATGATTTGCAGCGAAAACTAAATATTAGTGTTGAGCAGCTAATGCAGAGCGAGAGATTCACATCGTTTTTGCTCCAAGCCACTCCGATAGCGCTAAAAAATCATCAGCAAGCAAAGATAGAAGCACTCAAAAACGCACTTTTCTCTGTGGGAGAGCTTGAGTTTAGTAATGAGGATTTAGCCTTTCAATATCTGCGGTACATCGATGAATTGACTGTTTCGCACCTAGGTATTTTGCATGCCATCTCAAAAAACGAAGACGCTTTCAAAGAGGTCAGATCCATGGAGGCGGCGTTTCAAATGTTGACGCAAGAAGAATCGCCAAATTTGTCACTAAATGTAATGCGAGCTTACATTAGAGATCTTGACTACAAGGGTTTGATTAATGCGGCAGACCTTGAGGATTTGCCTGAGTTTGAATCAAAAGCAGGCTACGTTGCCAAAGAACAGTCAGCCAGAAACTCGCTAAAAGTGACAAATATGGGTGCTGAATTTCTTTCGTTCGTCTCACAACGATGAAGCAGGACCAGTGCGCCTTCGATAAGTTCTAGACACGATGAACTATTCCACAAGCTCTTCGCCTCAGGTCTTGGCGTGCCGCGCTGGGTAGACGATGAAATGCGATTGCACCCCTAAATTTAACTTGTAGCAGTCGGGTTGGTTTGCGTTCAAGCCGAACAAATCACTGTTTAGGTATCTTTGCTTCGGCAACAACCTGAATCCATTTTTGCGTCTGGCTGGCCACCATGTTTTTCATTTCTTCGGGTGTGCTGCCACGCGCTTCGCCGCCCATGTCTTCCAGCCGCGCTTTCACGGCAGGCACCAACAGTGCTTTTTGCACTTCTGCATTCAGCCGGTCAATGACGGCTGCTGGTGTGCCTGCGGGTGCCATGAGGCCAGCCCACGAGCGAACGTCATAGTTGGCTACGCCTTGCTCCGACACAGTGGGCACGTCTGGCAGCACGGGCCAGCGCTGCGCACCGGTTGCCGCCAGGGCACGCAGTTTGCCGGCCTTGATGTTGGCCATCACCGCAGTGGGTGGCGCAATGATCATCGGAATGTCACCCGCCAACAAGGCGGTGAGTGAGCCCGCGTCGCCTTTGTAGGGCACATGCAGCAGCTGCGTCTTAGACATGCTGGCCAGCAGTTCACCAGCCAAGTGGTGGGTTGACCCAATGCCTGCTGTGCCGTAGCTGATTTGCTCAGGGTTGGCCTTGGCCGCAGCCAACAAGGCCGACAAATTTGCAAACTTGCTGTTGGCCGGCACCACGATGAGGAACGGGAAATAGGTGATGGTGCTGACCATCTCAAAGTCTTGCACCGTGCGATACGCCAAGTTGTTGTAGAGCGCGCCTGCCACCGCATGTCCGCCCGTGGCCAGCAGCAAGGTGTAGCCATCGGGTTTGGCTTTGGCCACGGTCGCCGCCGCAATGGTTCCACCTGCTCCGGCCTGTGCCTCCACCACCATGGCTTGCCCCAGGCCTTTGCTCATTTCTTGGCCCACGGCTCGGGCAATGGCATCGGCGTTGCCACCGGGTGCAAAGCCCTGAAGAATTTTGATGGGGCGCTCAGGATAGGTTTGTGCGCCCACGTGAGGTGCCAAGCCCAGCGATCCGGCGCCTAGGGCGATGAGTACGTTTCTGCGAAGCATGTTGTCTCCTCTCAGATTTGGGTTTCACGGGTGCATGACGAGCTTTCCGCTGACCATGCCACGGTCAAGCAACTCATGGGTTGTGCGAACCTGACTGAGTTTGAAAATTTGGCATTCGGGCGCTTTGACTTGGCCATGGGCCATGAGCGTGATGGCTTCGTGCATCAATGCGCGCCTGAGTGACACGTCTTCATCCAAGGTGTGCATCGAAAAACAGCGCACAGCCAAGCTTTTGCCCAGCAAATTACGCAGCACCTTGAACACGTCTTCGCTGGGCATGCCCTGAACAATGTTGTAAGACACCAGCGTGCCCCAAGGGGCCAGGCTGTGAAGGCCATCAATCAGGCTTTGACCACCCAGATGGTCAAACACCAGGGCCACGCCATGCCCGTGGGTGATGTGCTGGATGCGCGCTTTCACATCGTCTTGTGCGGTGCAAATCACGTGGTCAAAACCTTGCTCAAGTGCAAAGCGGCTTTTGTCGGCGCTACGGCTGGTGCCGATGGTGGTCAAGCCTTTGTGCTTGGCCACTTGGCAAAGCATGCCCGCTACGCCGCCTGAAGCGCCGGTGATCAAGGCATGCCGGTTCGCGCCATGCACTTCTCCGGCCACACGCATCAGCGCCAAAGCCAGTTGCAGATTGGGCAAGCTCACCGCATCTTCAAACGCCAGTGTGGCGGGCAAACGGTAAGGGGCATCTTCTGGCACCACGATGGCTTGCGCGTAGCAACCGCCACGTTGCGCCAGTTCACGCGCACTCACCAGCACACGGTCACCAGGCTGCCACAGTTGCACGCCTTCGCCAATGGCATCAATCTCTCCGGCCATTTCAGCGCCGGGAATGGCGGGCAGTGGGGGCATCCATTTGTAGGTGCCTTGGCGAATCAGCACATCGGGCCGGCCCACGCCAATGGCGCGGGCTTTGACACGCACCTGTCCAGGCCCAGGAAGCGGCTCAGGCACGTCCACTTCAATCAGGCTTTCAGGGCCACCGGGCACCTGGACTTGTATGGCCTTCATGTTTTAGGCTTGCGCCGCGATGGGGTTGACCAGTGTGCCAATGCCTTCGATTTCCACTTCGCACACATCACCGGGCTTCATGAACCAAGCGGGCTTGCGGCTCCAACCCACACCGGCAGGTGTGCCGGTGGCAATCACATCGCCCGGCACCAGGGTGAAGATGGTGGAGGCGTAGCTGATGAGTTTGGCGATAGAAAAAATCATGTGGCCCGTGTGGCTCGACTGCACCACTTCACCATTGAGTCGGGTGACCAGTTTGAGTTGCTGGTTCGGCGCAATTTCATCGGCGGTGACCATCCACGGGCCAAAGCCGCCTGTGGCTTCGAAGTTTTTGCCCGAGGCAATTTGCTTGGCGTGAAATTGCCATTCACGCACGCTGCCGTCGTTGTAGCAAGAGTAGCCCGCAACGTGGTCAAAGGCTTGGACCTCAGGGATGTTGCGGCCTTCCTTGCCAATGATCACAGCCAGTTCGCCCTCCCAGTCGAGCGAGTCCGAGACCTTGGGGCAAATGATGGGCTGGCCATGGGCCACTTGCGAGCGCCACACCCGCAAAAAGATGGGCGGCTCTTGCGACAGCTCGCGGTGCATGCCTGCGGCCAGCACTTCTTGGTGGTGGTCCATGTAGTTGCGCACGGCGCAGACAATTTTTTCGGGCTTCGGGATGACCGGCAGGAAGGTGATGTCTGCCAGCCGCACGTCGGCGGTCTTGTTGGCCACATATGTGCTGGCCTGAAGGTAAGCCCCCGAGGCGATGTAATCGGTCAGTGTGGGGTATTGCGGCATGGCCTTGCCCAGATCGACGATGGCGTCAGGGCCGACCAGCGCGCCCCAGGTTTCGCGGCCTTGGTGGATGAACGAAAGCAGTTTCATGAGGGTTCCTTGATGAATGAAAGAGTCAGTGGGCGTGGGCGAATTGGGCTTGCCATTGTTCGATGGGCATGAAGCTCGGGTCGCTGCGGCAAATGGCTTCGGTCTGTCGCAAGATGGTGTCGTCGTCTTGGCTCAGGTCCAAGGGGTCGCCGTGGGGCTGCGAGATGTAGTAGGGCATGTCGATGTAGATTTCCACGGTGTTGCCTTCTGGGTCTGCAAAGTACACCGACAAGGCGTTGCCGTGGTTCAACGGCAGCAACTTGCTGGCGCCCAAGGCAACGGCCTTGTCTTTGATGTCCCGAAGCGACTGGATGGAAGGCACCGCAAAAGACAGTTGCATGACGGTGCTGAAGGTCGCCTCGACAGGACGGCCACCTGCAATCACCAGTTGGTGGTGTTGGTGAGGGCTGGCGCTTAAAAAAACCAGAGGCGCCTTGAAGGTCTTGCCCACACCACGGTCGGTCTCGACCAGACCGAAGACCGTTTTGTAAAAGTGCACCATCTTCTCTACATCGGTCACATAAATGCCGAAATGCGAGGGGGTGGGGTGACTGACATTCAGCATGGGCATCTCCTTGGGGTGTAGGTGTGCATTCAGCCGCGCTGTTTGGCTTGTTGTTTGAACGCGGCCATCACGTTGGTTTGCGTGCTGGCAATGTGTTCTGAAAGCAGCAGGGCGGCTGTTTTGGCATCGCGTCGCACCACAGCGTTCATCAGCGCGCGGTGCTCGGAGTCTTTCTTTTTGGAAACGGTGCGATTGCGCGCTGCAAAGTGGCGGTAGCGTTCGGCCTGATCGAACAGGCTCATGCTCCATGCCAATTGCCGCTCCGAGGGGCAAGCCGCAATCAGCGAAAAATGAAAATCCCGGTGGCGCTGGCTCCATTCAAAGTCCAGCGTTACCGGACCTTGCGGCAGCCTTGACTCGATCTTCTCCAGCCGATGAAAGGCGGCCACGATATGGGCCTCCCAGGCGTCATCGCCCGCGCGGATGGCGTCGGTCAAGGCGGGGATGTCCAGCATCAGGCGCATTTTGGTGATGTCGCTCAAATCGGCGGGCGAGATGGGCGTGACCCTGAAGCCCCGCCGCTCGTCGGCCTTGACCAGCCCCTCTTGCACCAAGCGATTCAACGCCTCGCGTAAGGGGCTGCTGGAAAAGCCATAAAGGTTTTGCAGTGCATCGAGTTTGAGCTTGCACTCGGGAGCATGCCGACCCGACAGCACATCGTGTCGAAGTGCCTGAAATGCTTGTTCAGACACGGTGGTGTTGGCGCTCATTTCTTGCATGATTTACAAATTGTGCATAAAAATGTAATTGTGCATGCTGGTGCAAACCCTGCCGACAAGATGATGGCTGCGCCTTCACGACGCGTGACTTCGGGGCGTGAGGTGTGCGGCGCTACGATAGCGTGATGAATGCTTTCACCCTCGACCCCCAAGCTTTCCTGCGCCAACTCTTTGATGCCGCCGTGCAGCGCGCCTTGCCCTTGCACAACACCGCCGCGTGGTTGCCCCCACCGCCCAAGGGCCGCACCCTGGTGTTGGGCGCAGGCAAAGCAGGTGGGGCCATGGCGCAGGCGGTCGAAGCCTTGTGGCCCGCAGACCAGCCGCTCTCAGGCCTGGTGATCACGCGCTACCACCACACGCCGCCGCGCCCAGCGGGTTTGCCCGCACGCATTGAGGTGGTGGAGGCTGCGCACCCAGTGCCCGACGCCGCAGGCTTGGCCGCCTCTGAGCGCATCTTGGCCTTGACCCAGGGGTTGACGAAAGACGACTTGGTGCTGTGCCTGATCTCGGGCGGCGGCTCCTCTTTGTTGACCTTGCCTGCGGAGGGCGTGAGCCTGCAAGACAAGCAGCGCATCAACCGCGACTTGCTGCACAGCGGCGCCAACATCACCGAGATGAACTGTGTGCGCAAACACCTCTCGCGCATCAAGGGTGGGCGCTTGGCGGCGGCTTGTGCACCAGCCCAAGTGGTGACGCTCACCATCAGCGACGTGCCAGGCGACGACCCCTCGGTCATTGCCAGTGGCCCCACAGTGTGTGACCACACCACCTGTGCCGACGCGCTGGCCATTTTGCAGCGCTACCGCATTGCGGTGTCGCCGCAGGTGGAGGCGGCCTTGTTGTCGGGCGCGCTGGAAACCCCCAAGCTCGGCATTGCCTGGCATGAACAACCGGTGCACCTGATTGCCACGCCCCAACAGTCACTCGAAGCGGCAGCGCAGGTGGCGCGTGCAGCGGGCTTGAACGCCTATGTGCTGAGTGACGAAATAGAAGGCGAGTCGCGCGAAGTGGGCAAGGTGCATGCTGCGCTGGCCCGTGCGTCGGCGCGTGGTCTGGGGCCTTTTCAAAAGCCATGTGTCATTTTGAGTGGCGGCGAGACCACGGTGACGGTGCGTGCCCAACCCCCTGGCACGCCCAAAGGCAGAGGCGGGCGGGCCGGTGAATTTTGTTTGGGGCTGGCCGAAGCGCTGCAAGCGCAGCCCGGTGTGTGGGCCTTGGCGGCCGACACCGATGGCATTGACGGCAGCGAAGACAACGCCGGTGCCCGCGTGGCCCCCGACACCTTGGCGCGTGCCGCAGCGCTGGGCTTGAAGCCCTCGGCGCATCTAGACCGCAACGACGCCTATGGTTTTTTTGAGCCGCTGGGCGACTTGGTGATCACGGGCCCCACCTTCACCAACGTCAACGACTTTCGCGCCTTGCTGGTGCTGTGAGTTCACTCGCAGAGGCTGCGAATCTCTGGCGGAATGGCGATGGCGCGGATGCCGGGTTGCGTTGCGTTGTCGCCCTCGCGGTGCGCGGCGAAGATGCGCACCTCGTCACACTCCATGATCAGGTCGTCGTCGCGCATGACGCGGTAGCGCATCACAAAACTTTTGGCGCGCCACTCAGCGATGTGGGTGTGGATTTGCAACACGTCGCCATAGCTGGCGGTTTTGACAAACCGTGCATGCGTGTCCACCAGCGGTGTGCCAATGACGCCCAGGGTTTTTTCGGTTTCATGCCAGGGCGGCACACCGCATTGCACAAAGAAGTGACGTGAGGCCGCATCGATCCAGCGAAAGAAATTGGGGAACCAGACAATGCGGGCCGGGTCGCAGTCGCCAAACTCGACCTGTTGGGTGAAGATGATGGTTTTATTCATGAAGTGAATGATCATGCAGGCATTAACGCGGGTTTGAGTTTTGCGAGTTCTTTTTTCAAACCTTTGCCGGCTTGCCAGAGGTCGTAGGCTGTTTGTTCTGCGAGCCACAGCTTGGCGTCGCCTCCATTTTCTAAACCTAACCATGCTTGCAGGCGAAGTGCCATATCGGGCGATATGGCCGCTCTGCCATTGATGACGCGCGACAACGCAACGCGTGATACGCCCAGTTGGCGCGCAGCTTCACTCACGCCCAAGCCCAGGGCGGGCAACACGTCATCACGCAAGGTCAGGCCGGGGTGGGGTGGGTTATGCATGGTGGTCCTTCAGTGGTAATCCAAATAGTCCACCAAGACAGCATCCAAGCCGTCAAAGGTGAACGTGATTCGCCAGTTGCCATTGACCCAAACTGAGTAGTGGCCCCCAAGATGTGCGCCACTCAGTCGGTGCAAGCGCCAACCAGGCAAGTTCATATCTTGGGCGTGTGTGGCCTCGTTCAAACGTGACAGAAGCCTCGACAACTTTGCAGCGTGAGCAGCTTGGATGCCAGATTTGCTGCCCCTCTCAAAGAAAGCCTGTAGCCCTTTGTGTTTGAACGTTTTAATCACGCTGCCATTGTATCTTCATGCGACACATGCGTCTTCAGCAAGGTTTGGCCCAAGCTTGAAGGTTTCTCCTTGCACCACCGTGTGCGCCACCAGCCGGTCATCACCCAGCACCACCAAGGCAAACAGCCACTCGGCCAGCGACTCGGCTTGTGCGCTGCGGCGTGCAAGCAGCGGTGTGGCGTTGGGGTTGAGCACCACAAAGTCGGCCTCGCAGCCCACTTGCAAATTGCCCACCACGCCGTCTAGCCCCAAGGCCCGTGCTGCGCCTGCGGTGTGTTGCCACCACAGGTGCGCCGGGCTCAGGCTCAGGCCTGCGCGCCCCACCGCTTGGCGCGCCACGGTGTAGGCCGCGTGCATGGTGTGAAACGGGCTGAAGCTGGTGCCGCCGCCCACGTCGCTGGCCAAGCCGTAGCGCAAGCCACAGCGGTCGGCGCTGGCGTAGTCAAAAAAGCCGCTGCCCAAAAACAAATTGCTGGTGGGGCTGATGGCGGCCACCGCACCGCGCTCGGCCATGCAGCGGCGGTCGGTGTCGTCGAGGTGGATGCAGTGCGCATACACCGCCCGCTCGCGCAGCAAACCCGCCTGGGTGTACACATCCAGGTAGCTGCGTGCGTGGGGGAAGAGTTCATGCGCCCAGCGCACTTCGTCCAGGTTCTCGGCCACGTGGGACTGAATCCACACCGTGGGGTGTTGCTGTGCCAACTCGCCCGCGCCGTGCAGTTGTGCCTGCGTGCTGGTGGGCGCAAAGCGCGGGGTGATAGCGTAGCCCAAGCGGTCCACACCGTGCCAGCGTTGAATCAACGCTTCGGTTTGCTGCAAGCTTTGCGCGGTGTCGCGGTCGCGCAAGCCCTCGGGGCTGTGGCGGTCTTGCAGCACCTTGCCGGTGATCATGCGCAAGTCGCGGGCTTGTGCTTCCATCATGAAGGCGTCCACCGACGCCGGGTGTGCGGTGGCAAAGGTCAACGCGGTGGTGACGCCGTGACGCATCAACTCATCCAAGAAAAAGCGGGCCACGCCGCGTGCGTGCGCCGGGTCGGCAAACTGCTGCTCGTGGGGAAAGGTGTAGTGCTCCAACCAAGGCAGCAAGCCCTCGGCGGGTGAGGCAATGACGTCGGTTTGCGGGTAATGGATGTGCAGGTCCACAAAGCCCGGCGCAATCAGGTGGCCTGCAAAGTGCGTCACGGCCAGATCGGGGTAGTGGCCAATCAAGCTGGCGTAGTTGCCCACGGCTTGAACGCGCACGGTGCCGTCGGCGTCGCGGGCGGTGACCAGCAGGCCATCGGTTTCATGCAAGGGCGTGGCGTGCTGGCTGTCGGCAAACCACAGCAGGGCGGCGCGCCATCCGCGCCAGTCGGTGCGCTGGGCACGGGGGGGTGTGGGGCTCATGGGTGCTTCAAGGCGTGCAGCACGCGCTCAGGGGTGGCGGGCGTGTCGAGTTGCACGGGCGAGTTGTCGCCGCGTGCGGCGGAAATGGCTTCGCGCAACGCTTCGTACACGCTGATGGCCAGCATGAACGGCGGCTCACCCACGGCCTTGCTGCGACCCACGGTGTCTTCGCGGTTGGCCTCGGGCCACAGCGACACGGCAAAGTGTTCGGGCACATCGGCGGCGGTGGGAATTTTGTAGGTGCTGGCGCCTTTGGTTTGCAGCACACCGGCGCTGTTGTACACCAACTCTTCGGTGGTGAGCCAGCCCAGGCCTTGCACAAAGCCGCCTTCGATTTGGCCCACGTCAATGGCCGGGTTCAGCGACTGGCCCACGTCGTGCAAGATGTCCACGCGCAACAGCCGGTACTCGCCCGTCAGGGTGTCAACGGCCACCTCGCTGCACGCCGCGCCATAGGCAAAGTAATAAAACGGACGACCCGTGAGGGTGTGGCGGTCGTAATGGATTTTGGGCGTGGCATAAAAACCATCGCTCCACAGTTGCACGCGCTGGTTGTAGGCCAGTTGCACCGCTTGCACAAAGCTGCGCGTGGTGTGGGGCGTGCTGACCTGGGCGTTGGCAAACACCACCTCTTCTGGCGTGCAGCCATCGAGTTGGGCCAAGCACTGTGCCAAGTTGCTGCGCACAGACAGTGCGGCGGTTTGTGCGGCACGGCCATTCAAGTCGGTGCCGCTGGAGGCGGCGGTGGCGCTGGCGTTGGCCACTTTGTCGGTGTCGCTGGCGCTGATGCGTACCTGCGTCATGGGCAAACCAAACACTTGGGCTACCACACCACACACCTTGGTGTGCAGGCCCTGGCCCATTTCGGTGCCGCCGTGGTTGACCAGCACACTGCCGTCGGTGAACACAGACACCAAAGCACCTGCTTGGTTGAAATGTGTGGCCGTGAAGCTGATGCCAAATTTCACGGGCGTCAGCGCCATGCCGCGTTGAATGACCGTGTGTTGCGCGTTCCACTCGGCCAGTGCGGCGCGGCGGGTGCGGTAGTGGCAGTCGTCGGCCAGGCGCGTCATCAGGGGGTGCAAGATGTTGTCTTCCACCCGCATGCCGTAGGGTGTGGTGTGGCGGTCTTGCACGCCATACAGGTTGCGCAGGCGCACATCGAGTGGGTCGAGGTGCAGCGCACGCGCGATGTCACCCATCACAGTTTCGATCAGCAACACCCCCTGAGGGCCACCAAAACCGCGGTAAGCGGTGTGGCTTTGGGTGTTGGTTTTGCAGCGGTACGAGGTGATGTCTGCCGCTGGCAAAAAGTAGGCGTTGTCGGTGTGAAAAATGGCCCGGTCCGCCACCGGGCCGCTCAGGTCGGCGCTGTGGCCGCAGTGCGCCATTTGCACCGAACGCAGCCCCAGCAGTTGGCCCTGGTCGTCGAAGGCAGCCTGGTAGTCGTGGCTGAACGGATGGCGCTTGCCGGTGATCAGCATGTCGTCCCCGCGGTCCAGCCGCATCTTGACCGGGCTCTTCATTTTGTGCGCTGCCACTGCGGCCCACACGGCCAGGTGGCCGCCTTGTGTTTCTTTGCCGCCAAAGCCGCCGCCCATGCGGCGGCACACCACCCGCACCGCATGCAGCGGCAGCCCCAAGGCATGGGCCACCCAGTGCTGCACCTCGCCCGGGTGCTGGGTGCTGGAATGCACCAGCCATTGCTGCTGGCCTTGCGGCACGGCGTAGGCAATTTGGGTTTCCAAATAAAAGTGTTCTTGGCCACCAATTTCCAACTGGCCCGCGAGTTGGTGTGGCGCCTGTGCCCAGGCCGCCTCGGTGTCGCCGCTGCGCACGTGCACGGGGGGCAACACAAACGACTGTTGCTGCAAGGCGGTGCGTGCGTCCAGCACCGGGGGCTCGGCGGCCACGTCGATGCGTGCCAAGCGTGTGGCGTGCAAAGCCTGCTGGTGGGTGTCGGCCAACACCAGAGCCATGACCTGGCCCACGTGCGACACGCGATCGCTGGCAAAGATGGGTTCGTCGTGGGTGTAGGCGGCCAGCACGGGGTCGCCCACGATGTCGGCGGCTGTGACCACGCCGCGCACACCGGGTGCTTGCAGGCAGGCGCTCAGGTCGAGCGCGCGCACCTGACCGCAGGCCACGGTGCTGAGCACGGGGGCTGCGTGCAGCGTGCCTTCGGTCAGGGCCATGTCGTCGATGTAGGCGGCACTGCCTTGCACATGGTGCACAGCGCTTTCGTGAAAAGCGCTTTTCTGATCAGCGCTTTCGTGGATGGCGCTTTCATAGAGGGTGTGGGTGGTGTTCATGCCAAGTCCTCCAGGCGAATCTCGGTCTGGCCTGTGCTCTCCAACCAGGCGCGTTGCAACAAATTGCCCAACACCTCGCGGCGGTAAGCGCTGCTCGCGCGCATGTCAGAGATGGGGTCAAACTCTTGGCGCAGCACGGCTTGCGCCTTCTGCACGGTGTCTGGCGTCCAGCGCTGGCCCAGCAGCGCGGCCTCGGTGCGCACGGCGCGCACGGGCGTGGCGGCCACGCCCCCTACGCCGATGCTGGCTTGGGTGATGCGCTGGCCCTGGCGCTGGAGTTGCACCACCAGGCAAATGGCCGAGATGTCGTCTTCCACCCGCTTGGACACTTTGTAGGCTCCCAGCCATTCGTGCGGCGTGGGGCGCGGCACCTTGATCCAGCACAGCACTTCGTCGGGGGCCATCAGGTTTTGTCGGTAGCCGGTGTAGAGGTTTTCCAGCGGGAGTTCGCGGTGCACGATGCGGTGACGCCGCCACGCCATCAACACCACATGCGCACCCAGCGCAATCAACAAGGGCATGCTGTCGCCAATGGGTGAGCCATTGGCCACGTTGCCGCCCAGGGTGCCCGACTGGCGGATGGGCCAGCCCGCAAAGCGGTCGGCAAAGGCCTGCACGTGCGGGCGCTCTTGTGCCAGCGCTTCGAACGCGTGCTGCAAATTCACCGCTGCACCGATGGCGATGTGGCGTGGGTAGTCTTCCACCTGCCGCAACTCGTCCACACGACTGAGGTCAATCACTTGCTGCCAGCGCTGCCGGCCTTGGGTCAGCGTGAGGCCAGCGTCGGTGGCCCCCGCAATCAGGGTGGCTTGGGGTGACTGGCTACGCGCGCGCAGCAAGTCTTCCAGGCGTTCGGGCAGCACGTAGTCGCTGTGGGGTTTGCGCGGTTCAATGTCTGCCAGCGCTTGCAACAGCGCGGGCTCGTCCACGCGTTGCACCGGGTAGTCGCCCATGTGGCAGGCCGCTTGCACGATGGGCCGGTAGCCGGTGCAGCGGCACAGGTTGCCAGACAGCGCGTGTTGCGCCTGTTCACGGTTCACCGTTTGACCCTGGCACACGCTGTCTTGGTACAGGCCAAATAGGCTCATCACAAAGCCGGGTGTGCAAAAGCCACATTGCGAGCCGTGGTGGTCCACCATGGCCTGTTGTGCCGGGTGCAGGTCACCGGCCGTCGTGGCCAGGTCGCCCGCTGTCCACACGGCCAAGCCATGCACCGAATGGGCTGGGCGAATGCAGCTGTTGATGGCGCGGTAGCTCAAGCGACCCTCGCTGGCTTCAGCCACCACCACGGTGCAGGCACCGCAGTCGCCTGCGGCGCAACCTTCTTTGGTGTCGCAGCTGCGCAGGTCCTCGCGCAGCAGGTCAAGCAGCGTGCGGTCCGGTGGTACATTGTTCAGCGCCAGAGTCTCTCCACGTCGAACAAACATCAGTGGCTCTGAGTTCAAAGAGGCTTGGGATGGTTTTTGCTTGGTCATAGTTCCAACCTTCCTAGCAAGATTAGTGCAAACACGCTGATGCAATATGACACATCCTCTTTTATCTTTGCAAGGCATCACGAAACGCTATCCGGGGGTGGTGGCCAATGATGGGGTGTCCTTGGTGGTGCAACCCGGTGAAATTCATGCCGTGCTGGGCGAAAACGGTGCGGGCAAGTCCACCCTGATGAAAATCATCTACGGTGCGGTCAAGCCCGATGCGGGCGAGATTCGCTTTCAAGGTGAGGTGGTACACATCCGTAACCCGCAAGAGGCCAGGCGTTTAGGCATCAGCATGGTGTTTCAGCACTTCAGCTTGTTTGACACCTTGAGCGTGGCCGAGAACGTGTGGTTGGGGCTGGACAAGTCGTTCAGCCTGGCACAGGTGACGCAACGCATCACCGACACCGCCTCGCAATATGGTTTGGACATCGACCCGGCCCGCCCGGTGCACACCCTGAGCGTGGGCGAGATGCAGCGCGTAGAGATCATCCGTGCTTTGCTCACCAACCCCCAGCTCTTGATCTTGGACGAGCCCACCTCGGTGCTCACGCCCCAGGCGGTGGAGAAGTTGTTTGTGGTGTTGCGCCAGCTTGCCAGCGAAGGGCGCAGCATTTTGTACATCAGCCACAAGCTGCACGAAATCCGTGCGCTGTGCACCGCCTGCACCGTGATGCGTGCCGGGCGCGTGACCGGTGTGTGCGACCCACGCCAAGAAACCAATGCCTCGTTGAGCCAATTGATGATTGGCTCTTTGCCGCCCGAGCTAGGCCTGCGCAGCTACCAACCGGGGCCCGAGGTGCTCAGCGTGCGCGATTTGCGTTTGACACGTTCTGACCCCTTTGGGGTGGACCTGCGTGGCATCGACTTGCAGGTGCGCGCGGGTGAGGTAGTGGGCATTGCCGGTGTGTCGGGCAATGGCCAACGTGAACTGCTGTATGCCTTGTCGGGCGAAGACACACGCGCAGCGCGTGACAGCATTCAATTCCAGGGCCAAGCCATGGGGCATTGGGGACCCGAGCGACGCCGCGATCTGGGGCTGCATTTTGTGCCCGAAGAGCGCTTGGGCCGCGGCGCTGTGCCCAGCCTGAGTTTGGCGCAAAACCTGTTGCTCACCCGGCATGAGGCGGTGTCGAAACGGGGCGGTTTGGGTTGGTTGAATTTGGCGCTGCTGCGCGAGCAAGCGCAGGCCATCATCGCGCGCTACCAAGTCAAGGCGGGTGGGCCCGACGCGCCTGCGCGCTCGTTGTCGGGTGGCAATTTACAAAAGTTTCTGGTGGGGCGCGAGATCGAGGCTGCGCCCAAATTGCTGATCGTCTCGCAACCCACCTGGGGGGTGGACGTGGGGGCTTCGGCACAAATCCGCGCCGCCTTGCTGGCGCTGCGTGACGCCGGTTGTGCGGTGTTGGTGGTGAGTGAGGAGTTGGACGAATTGTTAGAACTGTCAGACCGTTTGCATGTGATCGCCAACGGGCGCTTGTCACCTGCCTTGACGCGCGAAGAAGCCAGCGTGTCGCGCATTGGCGCTTGGATGAGTGGCTTGTGGGATGCCCCTGCACACGATGTTGCGCAACAGGAGGTGCCCCATGCTGCGGCTTGAACCTCGTGCCCAGGCCTCTGTCGTGTGGCGCTACGCGTCGCCCGTGTTGGCGCTGGCCATCACCGTGGTGTTGGGGGTGTTGTTGTTCATGGCCTTGGGCAAAGACCCGTTGCGCGGCCTGACGGTGTTTTTTTGGGAGCCCATCAAAAGCGTGTACGCCTTGTCTGAGCTGCTGGTCAAAGCTACGCCCTTGCTGCTGATTGCGCTGGGGCTGGCGGTGTGCTTTCGCTCCAACATCTGGAACATTGGCGCCGAAGGCCAGTTTGTCATGGGGGCGGTGTTTGCCTCAGGGGTGGCGCTGCTGGCCGATGCCAACAGCCTGAGCGGCTACTGGGTGTGGGTGCTGCTCGCCGGTGTGCTGGGTGGCATGGTGTGGGCGGGTTTGACGGCCTGGCTGCGCGACCGCTTCAATGCCAGCGAAATTCTGGTCAGCCTGATGCTGGTGTACGTGGCGGTGATGGTGTTGAACTACTTGGTCTACGGTGTCTGGAAAGACCCCCTGGGCTACAACTTTCCGCAAACCAAAACCTTTGATGCGGTCACGCAAATCCCCAAGCTCATCCCCGGCACGCGTGTGAATATTGGCGTGTTGCTGGCGCTCGCGGGTGTGGGGGCCTTGTGGGTGTTTTTGTTTCGCACCCGTGCGGGCTTTGCCCAGCAGGTGGGCGGCTTGGCGCCCGATGCGGCGCGCTACGCAGGTTTCTCGTCACGTCGCGCCTTGTGGCTGGCTTTGCTCAGCTCGGGAGCTGCAGCGGGTTTGGCGGGCGGGCTGGAGGTGGCGGGGCCCTTGCGCCAACTCACGCCGTTTGTGCCTGCGGGTTATGGCTTTGCTGCCATCATCGTGGCCTTTGTCGGGCGCTTGCACCCGGTGGGCATGGTGCTGTCGGCCTTGTTGATGAGCATGTTCTACATCGGCGGCGAGCTGGCGCAGTCGCGCTTGGGGCTGCCGCGTTCTTTGACGGGCGTGTTTCAAGGGTTGCTGCTGTTCACCTTGTTGGCTTGTGACACCTTGATGCAATACAAGCTGCGCTGGGTGCCTGCCGTGCCCTCGGTGCCGGCGCTGAAAGGGGGCGCCTCATGATGGACAGTTATGCACTGTTGTGGGCCGCCACCATGAATGCGGGCACCGTTTTGGCGTTGGCATCGCTGGGGCTGCTGATCAACGAGAAAGCGGGCATCGTCAACCTTGGGGCCGAAGGCATGATGCTGTGCGCCGCCATTGCGGGCTATGCCACCGTGTCGCACACCGGCAACGATGTGCTGGGTTTTTTGGCCGGCATGGGCGCAGGGGCGGTGTTGGCTGCGGCCTTTGGTGTGTTGGTGATATGGCTGGGCACCAACCAATACGCCACCGGCTTGGCGCTGAGCTTGTTTGGCGGCGGCTTCTCGGCTTTTGTGGGGGTGAGCTACGTGCAGGCCAAGTTGCCTGAACGCATGCAGTTCTCGGTGCCGCTGCTGGGTGACTTGCCATGGGTGGGGCCTGCCATGTTTCGTCACCACCCGCTGGTTTATGGCGCAATTGCTTTGACTCTGGTGCTGATTTATTTCTTGTACCGCACCCGCGCTGGCTTGGTGTTGCGTGCGGTGGGCGAGTCGCCCGAGTCGGCACATGCCTTGGGGTACCCGGTGCGTCGCATCCGACTCATGGCCGTGGTGGCCGGGGGGGCGTTGTGTGGTTTGGCGGGTGCCTACATCTCCATCATTTACACCCCGCTGTGGGTCGAGGGCATGATTGCGGGCAAGGGCTGGATTGCCCTGGCCTTGACCACCTTTGCCACATGGCGCCCGGCACGTGTGTTGCTTGGTGCTTACTTGTTTGGTGGCGTCACCATGTTGCAGTTTCATTTGCAGGCCACGGGGGTTGATATCCCGAGCCAGTTCTTGAGCATGCTGCCTTACCTCGCCACCATTGCTGTGCTGGCTTTGATTTCACGCAACCCTACCTGGTTGCGCGTCAACATGCCCGCCTCGATTGGCAAGCCATTTTTTCCTGGCTCATAATTTATTTCCCACCTCACTCTCACAAGAAGGAACTTGCATGACAGATTTGTACACACGTCGTTGGATTCACGCTGCGGCCTTGACCGCCGTGGCTGCCGCTGCCTTGGTCGGCTGCGGTAAAAAAGAAGAGGCCAAGCCCGCCGAAGCCCCCAAGGCTGAAGCCAAGGCCGAGCCACTCAAAATTGCCTTTGCCTACGTGGGCCCTGTGGGCGACGGTGGCTGGACCTTTGCGCACGACAACGCCCGCAAAGCCCTCGAAAAAGAATTTGGCGACAAGATCCAAACCTCGTTTGTCGAGAACGTGCCTGAGTCGGCTGATGCCGAGCGCGTGCTGCGCGACATGGTGGGCCAGGGCAACAAGTTGGTGTTTGGCACCACCTTTGGCTACATGGAGCCGATGCTCAAAGTGGCGGCTGACAACGCGGGCGTGAAGTTTGAACACGCCACCGGCTACAAGCAGGCCCCCAACATGAACACCTACGACAGCCGTACCTACGAAGGTGCGTACTTGGCCGGTGTGATTGCGGGCAAGATGACCAAGAGCAACACCCTGGGTGTGGTGGCTTCGATCCCAATTCCTGAAGTGATCCGCAACATCAACAGCTTCACCTTGGGCGCTCAGTCGAGCAACCCCAAAATCAAAACCAAAGTGGTGTGGGTCAATGAGTGGTTCAACCCACCGAAAGAAACTGAAGCTGCCACCAGCCTGATCAACGGTGGCGCTGACGTGTTGTTCCAAAACACCGACTCGCCCGCCGTGCTCAAAACCGCACAAGACAAAGGCAAGCGCGCCTTTGGTTGGGACTCGGACATGACCGCTTACGGCCCCAAAGCGCACCTGGCATCGAGCGTGATCAACTGGACGCCTTACTACGTGGCCGCCACCCGTGCTGCGCTGGAAGGCAAGTGGGCCGGTGGCGCACACACTTGGTGGGGCGTGAAAGAAGGCGCGATTGACATCGTGTCCATCGCCGAAGACGTGCCTGCTGAAACCAAAGCCAAAGTGGACGACGTGAAGAAGGGTTTGAAAGACGGCAGCTTTGCCATCTGGAAAGGCCCCTTGGCTGACAACACCGGCAAAGAAGTCTTGAAGAAAGACGAAGTGGCCGATGACAAGTTCATGAGTGGCATCAACTTCTTCGTCAAAGGCGTGGAAGGCAAGGTGCCTGGCGCCAAGTAAAACTGTCTATACAGTTTTCAGTTTGACAAAAGCCGCCTTCGGGCGGCTTTTGTCATTTTTTGGCCCGCGTTTTGCTAGCAATCTGAGCTAGTCTTTTTTAACCTTGAAGGAATTTGACATGAAATACAAACTCTCGCTGATTGCTTTCGCTGCGCTGACATCAGTGGCTGCTCAAGCTGCGGATTGGAGCGACACGGCTTTGACGTACCGCCATGGCAGCAAGTTTGCTGAGCCTTACGGCAACACAGATATCTCCAAAAACATCGTGGGCTTGACACACGTCAGCGGCTACAAATACGGCACCAACTTCTTCAACGTGGACATGTTGATGTCCAACAGCAAAGACCCTGCAACTGCCACATCTTCTGAAGGCGCGCGCGAGGTGTATGTGGTGTACCGCAACACCGTGGACCTTGAAAAGGCCACCGGCAAGTCGTTCAAAACCAGCGGCGTGCGTGGCTTGGGCGTGACGGCTGGCTTTGACTTCAACACCAAAACTGATGCCGGCTACAACTCCAAAAAGGAAATGTTTGTGGTGGGCCCGACTTTGATGTTGGACGTTCCCGGTTTCTTGAACGTGAGCTTGCTTGCCTTGTTTGAAAGCAACTCTCCTTTCAACGGTTACAGCAGCACATCGACGCCGCGTTATAACTACGACACCCATCCCATGATTAGTTTGTCTTGGGGTATTCCTTTCAGCGTGGCGTCTGTGCCCTTGTCTTTTGAAGGGTTTGCCAACCTGATTACCGCCAAAGGGAAAAATGAGTTTGGTGGTGACACCGCTGCAGAAACCAATATCGACATGCAAGTCATGTACGACATGAGTTCCGCCGTCAACGCCAGCAAGAACACCTTCAAAGTGGGCTTGGAATACCAATACTGGAAAAACAAGTTTGGCAATCCAACGACTGCCACAACCAACTCATCTACCGGACAAGCAGGCCCCGGCGCTTTCGCCAAGACCCCCATGATCCGCGCTGAATACCACTTCTAATCAAGCGCCATTCATGCACAAGGCCGCCCTCGGGTGGCCTTGTTTCGTTGGCGTTTCAACGCGTTCCAAATATGCGGTCGCCCGCATCGCCCAAGCCGGGCAAGATGTAGCCGTGGTCGTTGAGTGCGCGGTCAATCGATGCGGTGTAGATGTGCACGTCCGGGTGGCACTTGCGCACTTCGGCCAGGCCTTCAGGGCAGGTGAGCAGACACACAAACTTGACCGACCTCGGGTTCAAGGCTTTCACCCGCGTGATGGCTGCCACGGCTGAATGCCCGGTGGCCAACATGGGGTCGACCAGCACCACGTCGCGCTCTTGCATGTCGGGCGGCATTTTGAAGTAGTACTCCACCGCCTCTAGCGTGTGTGGGTCGCGGTACAAGCCAATGTGTCCCACGCGTGCGCCGGGCACCACGGTGAGCATGCCGTCCAAGATGCCGCTGCCTGCGCGCAAGATGCTTACCAGCACCAACTTTTTGCCATCAATCACGGGCGACTGCATGGTCTCCAGTGGGGTTTCGATCTCGATGTGCTGCACCGGCATGTCGCGCGTCACCTCATAGGCCATGAGCATGGACAGCTCATGCAGCAATTGGCGGAAGGAGTGTGTGCTGGCGTCTTTGCAGCGCATCAAGGTCAGCTTGTGTTGAACCAAGGGGTGGTCAATCAGATGGATGTGTGTGTCGGTCAACATGGTGTCCTGTGGGAATGGGTGACACAAAGCCAGCAACTTTTGAGCCAAAGTCACGGCGGCTGGTGCCTGCCCAATTGTCGACCCACGCACTGAATCGATCCGCCTGTTTGCACCACGACGTGGCAAGAGCAAGGCTGCCCAGCACCAAGAGCGTGCTTGTGTGTATGCGATTTGTGAGAAATACGTATACAAAGTTGGCATACGTTTTGCGATGTGTTTGCATGGACCTACGCCAAGCCCCATCCAACGCAGCCGCCGTGGAGTTGGTGTCGCTCACAAAAAACTATGGCGATGGCAAGCCCGCTGTGGATGCCATCAACCTGCGCATTGCCAGTGGCAGCTATTGCTGTTTGTTGGGGCCGTCGGGTTGCGGCAAAAGCACCACCTTGCGCATGATCGCGGGTCACGAGTCGGTCACCAGCGGCGATGTGTTGCTGGAAAACCGCAACATCACCGACCTGCCCGCTGCTGCACGTGGCACTGCCATGATGTTTCAAAGCTTTGCCCTGTTTCCGCACATGTCGGCCTTGGACAACGTGGCCTTCAGCTTGAAGATGAAAGGGGTGGACACCGCCACCCGACACCAAGCTGCCGGGCAACTGTTAGAGCGCGTGTCCATGTCGCATTTGGCGCAGCGCAAGCCGGGCGAGTTGTCGGGCGGGCAGCAGCAGCGCGTGGCCTTGGCGCGTGCACTGATCACCGAACCCAAGGTGTTGTTACTGGATGAGCCTCTGTCGGCCCTGGACCCCTTTTTGCGCATTCAAATGCGTGCCGAGTTGAGGCGTTGGCAAAAAGAGCTCAAGCTGACCTTCATCCACGTGACCCACTCGCAAGAAGAGGCCATGGCCTTGGCCGACACCATGGTGGTGATGAACCACGGAACCATCGAGCAAATGGGCTCACCGCACGAGATTTACAACCAACCCCGCAGCGAGTTTGTGGCGCGCTTCATGGGCGGGCGCAACGTCCTTGCATGGTGTGGGGCACTCATCACGGTGCGTGCAGACCACATGCAGTTGCATGCCATGACAGACCGCGTAGCGCCTGGTAGCCAGACCCTCACAGCACGCATCACAGACATTGAATACCAAGGCACGCATGTCTTGGTGGGCTTGCAAGCGCAGGCAGCGGCACCGCAAGCCACTCCTTCAGAGCTGACGGTGATGGTGTCTGAAAACCGCTTCATGGCGCAGCCTTTCGCGTTGGGCCAGCAGGCACAAGTGGCTTGGTCTGTGGATGCCGCGCATCACTTCACGTCGGCGTCAGTTTCAACGGTTTGATTTCTCTTTACCCACCATCCTCAAGGAGTATTTGCCATGTCAGAGCCAGTTGTTCAAAACACATCGTCGCTGCAAGACGCAGCGTCTGAAACCCTGTCGTCTTCGGTGCCGCGTCGCGCCTTGCTCAAAGGCACCGCAGGCATTTTGGCGTCGGGCTTGTTTCCGGCCATCCATGCGCAAGAAAAAATCGTGCTGCGTTACCTGGGCACGGCGGTGAACCAAGACAAAGCAATTGGCGACAAGTTCAAAGCAGACACTGGCATTGAAATTCAATACGTGGCGGTGACCACCGACGACGTGACCAAGCGTGCTGTCACCGCGCCCAACACCTTTGACTTGATCGATACGGAGTATTTCTCGCTCAAGAAAATCGTGCCCACCGGCAACCTCAAAGGCATTGACACCAAGCGCATCAAAAACGCCGACAAGATCACCAGCTTGTTCACCACAGGCAAAGTGGCGGGCAAAGCGGTGGGTGACCAAGGCACAGCACCCAAGAAAGTGATTTACCTCGAAGGCGAAAAGAGCAAAGTCTTCGCCAAGAGCCCCACCCAATTCATGTCCTTGATCCCCACGGTCTACAACGCCGACACCCTGGGCATTCGCCCCGACCTGATCAAGCGCCCCATCAACTCGTGGGCCGAGTTGCTCAACCCCGAGTTCAAGGGCAAGGCCGCCATCTTGAACATTCCCTCCATTGGCATCATGGACGCGGCCATGGTGGTGGAAGCCATGGGCATTTACAAATACCCCGACAAGGGCAACATGACCAAGAAGGAAATTGACCTCACCATCAAAACCCTGATCGAAGCCAAAAAAGCAGGCCAATTCCGCAGCTTGTGGAAAGACTTCAACGAGTCGGTCAACCTGATGGCCTCGGGCGAGGTGGTGATTCAGTCCATGTGGTCACCGGCTGTCACAGCCGTGCGCTCCAAGGGCATTGACTGCACCTTCCAGCCTTTGAAAGAGGGATACCGCGCCTGGGCCGCAGGCTTTGGTTTGCCTGCCACCTTGAGTGGCAAAAAGCTCGACGGTGCGTACGAGTTCATCAACTGGTTCTTGGACGGCTGGGCCGGTGCCTACCTGAACCGCCAAGGCTATTACAGCGCTGTGCTCGACACCGCCAAATCCAAAATGGAAGCCTACGAGTGGGCGTATTGGATGGAAGGCAAGCCTGCCACGCAAGACATCAAGAGCCCGCATGGCGATGTGTTGGCCAAAGCCGGTGCGGTGCGTGACGGCGGCAGCTACGAAGCGCGCATGGGCGGCATTGCGTGCTGGAACGCGGTGATGGATGAAAACAACTACATGGTCCAGAAATGGAACGAGTTTGTAGCGGCCTAACCGGCTGATGCCTAGCCCACCGATCGGACCGCCACTGCGATGACCAGCCCCCAGACATCCACCGGTCCGATCGCTGCTGCCCCGCTGGGGCGGCAGTTGGCTGCTGCGTGGCAAGCAGCGCCTTTGGCGCTGGTGTTTGCGGTGTTCTTTGTGATTCCGTTGGCCTTGGTGGTAATGGTCAGTTTTTGGGACTTCAACGAGTACGAGTTATTGCCAGACTTCACCTTCAAAAACTACCTGTCGATTTTTGAAGGTTGTGCCTCAGAAGGTGATTGGTGCGTGACCTTGAAGACCTATGTGTCCACCTTCAAGTTTTGCGCGTGGGTGTGGTTGCTGACCTTGGTGATTGGGTTCACCGTGTCGTATTTCTTGGCTTTTTTTGTCACCTCTGTGAGCGTGCAAACCGTGCTGTTTGTGCTGTGCACGATTCCCTTTTGGACCTCCAATGTCATTCGCATGATTTCGTGGGTGCCTTTGCTGGGACGGCATGGCTTGGTGAACCAGGCCTTGGTCCAGGCGGGGGTGATTGCCTCACCCATTGAGTGGTTGTTGTTTTCAGATTTTTCGGTGGTGTTGGCCTTTGTGCATCTCTACACCATGTTCATGATCGTGCCCATCTTCAACTCCATGATGCGCATCGACCGCAGCCTGATCGAAGCTGCCAGCGACAGCGGTGCCAGTGCGTGGCAAATCTTGTGGAACGTGATCGTGCCCTTGTCCAAGACCGGCATCATCATTGGCTCGATCTTCATCATCACCATCGTGATGGGCGACTTTGTGACCATCGGCGTGATGGGCGGTCAGCAAATCGCCTCGGTTGGAAAAATCATCCAGGTGCAGACTTCGTACCTTCAGTTTCCTTTGGCTGCGGCCAATGCGGTGATCTTGTTGGCCATTGTGTTGATGATCATTTGGGCGCTGACGCGCATGGTCGACATCCGCAAGGAGCTGTGACATGAAGCGCAGCTTGGAGTTTTGGTTGCTCGCATGTTTCTTTGCCGCGTTTGTGTTGTTTTTGTACGGCCCGATGTTGACCATTGTGGTGTTGAGTTTTCAAGGCCCAGAGGGTGGATTGACCTTTCCCTTGCGTGGCACGTCGACGTATTGGTTCGCCAAACTGCAAGAAGGCTTAGGGGTTGTGGACATTGGTGCCGCTCTGAAGCGGTCCTTGGGGCTGGGCACGGTGGTGATGGTGCTCACGGTGGTGTTCTCGCTGTTGGCGGGCTTGGCCTTTCGCAAAAAACTGCCATTCGCCAACACCTTGTTTTATGTGGTGGTGGCGAGCTTGATCATGCCGTCCATCATCGTGTCCTTGGGCATTGGTTTGGAATTTCGATTGATCGATGGCGTCATCAAAGGAGCTCTTGACATGCTGGGCATGCAAGAGGTGTTGGAGGGCTATGGCAGCGCTTTGGGCTTGTCCACCTCTGCCTTGGGCGCACACCTGACCTGGACGCTGCCCTTTGGTTTGCTGATCATGTTTGCGGTGTTCAACCGTTTCAACCCGGCGTATGAAGAAGCCGCGCGCGACTTGGGTGCCAGCCCCTGGCAAGGCTTTCGTCATGTGGTGCTGCCCATGATTGCTTCTTCTGTGGTGGGGATTGCCATGTTTGGCTTCACTTTGAGTTGGGACGAAATTGCCCGTACCTCACAAGCCATTGGCGACGTCAACACACTCCCCTTGGAGTTGCAAGGCCTCACCACCACCGTCACCACCCCAGCCATTTATGCCTTGGCCACGGTGACCACCTTGGTGTCGTTGGTGGTGATGACCGTCACCCTGTGTTTGGTGGCGTGGTTTGACCAACGCGCCAAGCGTTCACGCGCATGACCCATGCGTGAGTTGCTGGTCATCAACCCCAACACCACGCCATCGGTGACGCGTTTGTTGGCACAACACGCGCAGACAGTGGCGGGCGCAGATGTGCGCGTGACCACCCTGCAAGCGCGTTTTGGTGCGCCCTATATTTCCGACGAAACCAGCTATGCCGTGGCAGGGCACGCCACGCTCGATGCCTACCTGCAACACACCCGCAACCACCACGCAGCACCGAGCGCGGTATTGATTGGCTGCTTTGGTGACCCGGCCTTGTTTGCCTTGCAAGAAATTAGCGACGCGCCGGTGACGGGGCTTGCTGCGGCTTCATTCTTGGAGGCTGCTTTGCAAGGGCCTTTTGCCATCGTCACCGGTGGTGAGCGCTGGCCCGCCATGTTGACGCGTCTCGCGCACGCTTTGGGTTATGCCGATACCTTGGCCGGGTCCTTCACCGTGCAAGCCACGGGTGCGCAACTGGCAGCTGATCCGGTGGCTGCACAAGTTGTTTTGCGTGACGCCTGTTTGGCAGCCCTTGAAAAATTTCAAGTCAACAGTTTGATCTTGGGCGGTGCGGGTTTGGCGGGCATGGCGGCTGAGTTGCAACACGCCCTGCCTGTGCCCATCATCGACAGTGTGCAAGCGGGTGTGCGGCAAGCTGTGCGTGCCATGTCGCGCACAACAGGTGTGGCGCGCCACAAGCCAGATGTGTCTTGGTTCAAGACCGAGGGCGTCATCCCTGATTAGTGCACTCCTTGCTTTAAACAAGTGCGCCTGCACATTTTTGATGCTCAGTTTTATTAATTTAGGGCCATTCTTTCGGCTTTTGGTTTGGCATATTTTGTGCACAACATCTTTGGGCTTTCAAAGCCGCGGTGTCAGTCTTTTTCAAACCAAAAAAGGGAAATCATGCAATCCACTTTCAAACTCGGCGCCATTGCTTTGGCTGCCACTCTCTGTTCAGCGGCCATGGCCGATATGAAAATCACCGGCGTGATTGATGGTGGCTACGTCACCACCAACAAAACCGGTAGCTCTGCTAACAAAACCATTTCAGGCGCTGCCAGCAGCATCTTGGGTGTCTCGAATGTGGGCATCTCGGGGGACAAAGATTTTGGTGACGGTGCCACTGGATTTTTCAATTTCCAAGCGGGCTTTAAACCCACCGACGGCAAGATGTCTGACACCTCGACCTTGTTCTCTCGCAACGCCTATGTGGGCCTGAAAGGTTCCGCCGGCAGCGTGTCGTTGGGTCGTCAATGGAACTTGAACGACGACTGGTTGGTCGGCTCTGTGTTCAAAGGCGGTTACAACGCCGGTGCGGTGTTCAAGTTCTCTGAGTTTGATGCGATCAGCGACATTTACTCCAAGTCCATCAAGTACGTCACACCCACCATGGGCGCTTTCCAAGGTGCGGTGATGTACGCATCGGCATTGAATGACGACAACTCAGGCTCTTTGAGCAACATCGGTTTGAAGTATGCCGACGGTCCCATCTATGCAGCGGCCACCGTGTTCAACGAAAAGAGCACCACCGACACCACCTACAAGTTGACCACCATGGGGGCCAGCTACACCATGGGTGCCTACAAGCCGCGCATTGGTTATGCATCGAGCGACATTGCCGCTGGCACCTTTGTGTCTTTGGGTACCTCGGCAGTTGCCGCGACCAAGGCCAACGTCACCAACCTCGGCATCGACTACGCCGTGAACCCCAAGTTGACCGTGTCTTTGGATTCGCTCAAGCGTAAGAACACCACCTTGTCCAACGACTCCACGGTGACGCGTCTGTTGGCCATTTATGCATGGCGTCCTGATGTGGCCTTTGTGGGCAACGTGGCGCGCATCACAAACTCCAGCACCGCCAGTCAGTCGCTGTCTAGCGAGTCATCGGGTTGGGTGGCAGGCCAATCGCAACAGTCTGTGGCCATGGGTGTGCGCGTGACTTTCTAAGCCGCGTTGTTTTTTCTCCAAGGTTTTTAACGCGTCTATCCACGTCTAGCGGGTAGACGCTTTTTTGTTTGAAAAGGAAATTGATCATGATGAATCGTCGAGGAAACCTCAAGGCCCTGGCCGCAGCCGCAGCGCTGTCGGTGGGATCGTTTGCCGTTGTGCCGCAAGCCTTTGCCGCAGACACCATCAAGGTGGGCGTGCTGCACAGCCTGTCGGGCACCATGGCCATCTCTGAGACCGTGCTCAAAGACACCGTCTTGATGGCGATTGACGAAATCAACGCCAAAGGCGGCGTGCTGGGCAAAAAGCTCGAACCCGTGGTGGTCGACCCCGCATCAAACTGGCCTTTGTTTGCAGAAAAAACCAAGCAGTTGCTGACCCAAGACAAAGTGGCCGTGATGTTTGGCTGCTGGACCTCGGTGTCGCGCAAATCTGTGTTGCCCGTGGTCGAAGAACTCAACGGCTTGCTGTTCTACCCCGTGCAATACGAAGGTGAAGAACTCAGCAAGAACGTGTTCTACACCGGCGCTGCCCCTAACCAGCAAGCCATTCCTGCCGTGGACTATTTGATGAGCAAAGACGGTGGTGCTGCCAAGCGCTGGGTCTTGCTGGGCACCGACTATGTGTACCCCCGCACCACCAACAAAATCTTGCGCGCTTACCTCAAGAGCAAGGGCGTGAAAGAGTCGGACATCGACGAAAAGTACACCCCGTTTGGCCACAGCGACTACCAAACCATCGTGGCCGACATCAAGAAATTCTCCGCCGGTGGCAAGACCGCGGTGGTGTCCACCATCAACGGTGACTCCAACGTGCCGTTCTACAAAGAACTGGGCAATGCAGGCTTGAAGGCCAAAGACGTACCCGTGGTGGCATTCAGCGTGGGCGAAGAAGAGCTGCGTGGTGTGGACACCAAGCCGCTGGTGGGCCACTTGGCGGCATGGAACTACTTCATGAGCATCAAGAACCCGACCAACGATGCCTTCATCAAGAAGTGGAGCGACTACGCCAAGGCCAAGGGCATTGCGGGTCACAAGGACAAGCCACTGACCAACGACCCGATGGAAGCCACCTACATCGGCATCCACATGTGGAAGCAAGCGGTGGAGAAGGCCAAGAGCACCGATGTGGACAAGGTGATTGCGGCGATGGCGGGTCAGACCTTCACGGCACCGAGCGGCATCACCAGCAAGATGGATGAGAAGAACCACCACTTGCACAAGTCGGTGTTCATTGGCGAGATCAAGGCCGATGGCCAGTTCAACGTGGTGTGGAAGACACCCGGTCCTGTCAAGGCCAAGCCATGGAGCCCGTTCATCGAAGGCAACGACAAGAAGCCTGATGAACCTGTGAAGAAGTAAGCTCAAGCCTTGCGTTCTTGCTTGTTTGTATCGGCGCACATTTTGTGCGCCGATTCTCTTTAGGAGTTTCTTTATGTCACCCTCACGCAGACATCTTCTTCAAAGTTTCGCCGCATTGGGCGTGTTGGGGTCTGTCGCCCCTTGGGCTTTGTCCGCCGAAAAAATCAAACCCGGCAGCGACGCTGCCTTGATCGTGGTGGACGTGCAAAACTGTTTTATCGAGGGCGGCACCTTGCCCGTGGCCAAAGGTGCTGAGGTGGTGCCGGTGATCAACCGCATGGCCAGCGCGTTTGCCAACATCGTGGTCACGCAAGACTGGCACACGCCCGGTCACGCCTCGTTTGCCAGCGCCCACCCCGGCAAAAAACCGTTTGAGACCACCACCATGCCCTACGGCACCCAGGTGCTGTGGCCCGACCATTGTGTGCAAGGCAGTGCCGACGCGGCATTGCACCCTGAGCTCAAGTTGCCCAGTGCCCAATTGATTTTGCGCAAGGGTTACCACGCCGATGTGGACAGTTACTCGGCCTTCATGGAGGCCGACCGCAAGACGGCCACGGGCTTGGCGGGCTACCTCAAGCAGCGGGGTATCAAGACGGTGTTTGTGGTGGGTTTGGCCACCGACTTTTGTGTGGCCTGGACGGCCTTGGATGCGCGCGGCGCAGGCTTTGCCACCTATGTGGTGGAAGACGCCTGTCGTGGCATCGACCTCAATGGCTCAGTGGCCGCGGCTTGGAAAAACATGACCGCCAAAGGCGTGAAACGCATTCAGTCGAGCGACTTGGCCTTGGCCTGATTCAGCCGACTTGTTGCCCACTCATTTGCAAGCCAATTTGTTCTGGGTTGGTGCTGGCCGTGGGCAGGGCGGGTGACAGCTGGCCGTTGGCGATGACGGCCATGCGGTCGCTGATCATGAACAGCTCGTCGAGTTCTTCCGAGATCACCAAAATCGCCACGCCCTGGTTGCGCAAATCAATCAGGGCTTGACGAATCAGCATGGCTGCGCCCACGTCCACGCCCCAGGTGGGTTGCGACACCACCATCACTTTGGGCTTGAGCATGATCTCGCGACCCACGATGAACTTTTGCAAGTTGCCACCCGACAAGCTGGTGGCCAGTGCGTTGGGGCCACCGCAGGCCACTTTGAAGCGTTCAATCACCGCACGTGCAAAGGTGGTGGTGGCTTGGCGTTGAATCACACCCAGTTGCACCATGCCTTGGCGAGCCCCCGTGAGCAAGGCGTTGTTGGACAAACTCATGGGTGGCACTGCACCGCGCCCCAAGCGTTCTTCGGGCACAAAGGTCAGGCCCACGCTGCGTCGCTGCGCCGGGTTCATGCGTCCAACCGCTTGACCGCACAGAGTCACCGTGTGTGCAGCCTCTTGCGGCACTTCGCCTGAAATGGCGGCCAGCAGTTCTTTCTGGCCATTGCCCGAGATGCCTGCAATGCCCACGATCTCGCCGGCGCGCACTTGCAGGTCAATGTGCTGCAAGTGGGTGCCAAAAGGGTCCGCGCTGTGCAGGCTCAAGTCTTTGACTTCCAGCAGCACGGGACCAGCTTCTTGCGGCTGACTGGCGCATTCGGGCAGGTCGGTGCCAATCATCAGGCGCGCCAGTTGGCTGGATGTTTCTTGTTTGGGGTTGGCATAGCCCGTGACTTTGCCGCCGCGCAGCACGGTGGCGGTGTCGCACAAGGCACGAATTTCGTCGAGCTTGTGGCTGATGTACAAAATGCTGCACCCTTCAGCCGCTAAGCGGCGCAAGGTGTCAAACAAGACCAGCACGGCTTGCGGCGTCAGCACCGAGGTGGGCTCGTCCATGATCAGCAGCTTGGGGTTTTGCAGCAGGCAACGCACGATCTCCACCCGTTGCCGCTCACCCACCGACATGGTGTGCACCATGCGGCTGGGGTCGATCGGCAGCCCATAGCGTTGCGACACCTCGGTGATGCGGCCCGACAGGGCCTGGATGGATTCAGGCTCGTCCAACGACAGGCTGATGTTCTCGGCCACGGTGAGCGACTCGAACAAGGCGAAGTGCTGAAACACCATGCCAATGCCAAGGCGTCGCGCTTGGGCTGGGCTGTCGATGGTGACCTCGCGGCCTTCCCACACGATGTCACCGGCGTCGGGCTTGGTGACGCCGTAGACGATTTTCATGAGCGTGCTTTTGCCCGCACCGTTCTCGCCGAGCAAGGCGTGAATTTCGCCAGCGCGCACGGTGAGGTCGATGCCTTGGTTGGCGATGACGGTGGGGTAGCGCTTGCTGATACCACTCAAGACAAGCCGTGGGGTGTTGGAAGTCATGCGCAAGCAGGCCGCAATAACTGTGCCGTATGGCTGCGACGCATTGGCGCTGTCTGCGCTGCTTGATTTGTGTACGTCTCGCACTGCACCAGTGATTTGCATAGTTTTGTATGCGTCAAGCTGGTGCGATGCGCCTCTTTGTGGGGCTCTTTGAGGGTGGGGCTGCCGTGGGGTCTTGGTATGCAACTTGCGTCGCATACAGCACCTTCACTTGTTGCCATGAAACGCCTACCCCAAACCCTTCTCGCTCGTGCGATGTTGCGCCTGGTGTTGCCATGAGGCTCAAACTCGTTCCTCGCGCAGAGCCTTTGCAGTCGATGCGGGTGTGGGCACCCGTGATTGCGATTGGCCTGACCTTGCTGGCGGGTTTTTTGATTTTTATGGTGTTGGGCAAGAACCCTTGGTTGGCTTACCAAGCGTTTTTCATCGATCCGCTGCGTGACGCCAACGGCGTCAGCGAGTTGCTCTTGAAGGCCTCGCCTCTGTGCTTGATTGCGCTGGGATTGGCGGTGGGTTACCGCGCCAACATTTGGAACATCGGTGCCGAGGGGCAGATGTATGTGGGCGGCATTTTTGCCAGTGGCTTGGCGATTTATTTCCATGAGGTCGATGCGCCCTGGGTGCTGCCCTTGATGGTGGTGGCCGCTGCGCTGGGTGGGGCGCTGTGGGCGTCGCTGACTGCGCTGTGCCGGGCCCAGTTTCATACCAACGAAATTTTGGTGAGCTTGATGCTCACCTATGTGGCCGATCTGGTGGTCAAGTTTTTGGTTTACGGCCCTTGGCGCGATCCGATGGCCAACAACTTTCCCATCACCGTGTCGTTTTCCGACGCGGCCTTGTTTGCGCCGTTGGCTTCTTATGGCTGGGACCTGTGGGAGGGCACGCGCATCAACAGCTCGGTGTTCATCACCTTGGTGGCCATTCCTGTGGCGTGGTTCTTCATGCAAAGCTCTTATGCGGGCTTTCAGCACTTGGTGACGGGTGAGGCCCCAGCGGCGGCACGTTATGCGGGCTACCGAGACCGCTGGATCATCTGGATCACCTTGCTGATTGGTGGCGCTGCGGCGGGCTTGGCTGGTGTGTCGGATGTGGCCGGTCCGCTGGGGCAACTCAACGACCGCTGGACGCCAGGCTATGGCTTCACCGCCATCATCGTGGCAACCTTGGGCCGCTTGCACGCGCTCGGGATTGTGTTGGCCTCGCTGCTCATGGCCTTGCTGTACTTGGGCGGCGAAGCGGTGCAGGTGACCATGCAATTGCCCAAGGCGGTGAGCGAGGTGTTTCAGGGCTTGCTGCTGCTGTTCTTGTTGGCCTGCGATGTGTTGGTCAAGTACCGCGTGGTGTCGCTTGACGCCAACCCCAAAGCGCTGGGAGGCACCGCGTGATGGAGTCTCTCACCCCCTTGTTGGCCAGTGCCTTGGGTGCGGCTATTCCTTTGCTGTTGGCCGCTCTGGGCGAGCTGATTGCCGAGCGCGCCGGCGTGTTGAACCTCGGGCTGGAAGGCATGATGTTGTTGGGTGCCTTGGCCAGCTTCATGACGGTGGCCAACGGTGGCTCGTTGCCGCTGGCGGTGTTGGTGGGCATGGCGGTGGGCGTGTTGGCGTCGCTGGTGTTTGGTTTTGTCACCATCACCTTGCAGGCCAACCAAGTGGCGGCGGGTTTGTCGCTCACCATCTTGGGCTCGGGCATCACGGCCGTGTTGGGTCGCCCCTATGTGGGTTTCAGCGCCCCCACCAGTTTTGCGCCTGCGCCCATTCCTTATTTGCAAGATCTGCCGTTGTTGGGTGCGTCGTTTTTCTCGCTCGACCTGCTGGGCTATGCCGCGCTGGTGTTGCTGTTGGTGGTGATGTGGTTTCTGCGTCATACCCGCGCTGGGCTGACCTTGAAGGCCGTGGGCGAGTCGCCGGTGGTGGCGCGCTCCTTGGGGCTGCATGTCACGCGTGTGCGTTATGCAGCGGTGGCGTTTGGTGGGGCCTTGTCGGGCCTGGCGGGCACCTACTACTCGGTGGCGCAATTCAAGATGTGGCAAGACGGCCTGACCTCGGGCAACGGCTGGATTGCCTTGGCCTTGGTGGTGTTTGCCACCTGGCGGCCACACCGCGTGGCGATTGGGGCCTTGCTGTTTGGCAGCGTCACGGCGCTGGGGCTGTACTTCCAGGCCATTGGCATCAAGGTGTCTACCTTTGCGTTGGCCAGCTTGCCCTACCTTGCCACGGTGGTGGTGTTGGTGGTGCTGTCGTCCAACCAAGAAACCATCCGCCGCCATGCACCTGCATGGTTAGGCAAACCTTTTTACGACGACGCCTGAGGCGTCGGGTTGCTTTTTTCTCGCGCTTATCCCTTCATCCACTTAGGAGTTTTGACATGACATTTATGAAGATCAAATTGGCTTGCGCTCTGGCGCTTGGCGTTGTGGGCGTGACCCAAACCGCAGTGGCTGCGCCTCCTGTGAAAGCGGCCTTTGTGTACTTCGGCACACCGGGCGACGGCGGCTGGACCTTTGCCCACGACATTGCCGTGAAGCAGGCCAAAAAAGAACTGGGTGATGCGGTGGAAACCACCATTGTGGAAAACGTGCCTGAGAGTGCCGATGCAGAGCGCGTGATCCGCGACCTGGCCAGCAAGGGCAACCAGTACATCTTCACCACCTCGTTTGGCTACATGGAGCAAACCTTGAAGGTGGCCAAGACTTTTCCGAAGGTCGAGTTCTATCACAACACGGGTTTCAAATCGGCACCCAACGTGCACACCTACAACTCGCGCATGTACGAGCCCGCCTATTTGGCTGGCATCATTGCCGGGCGCATGACCAAGTCGAATGTGCTGGGCTATGTGGCTTCTTTCCCTATTCCTGAAGTGGTGCGCAACATCAACGCCTACACCATGGGTGCACGCAGCGTGAACCCCAAAGTCAAAACCAAGGTGGTGTGGATCAGCTCTTGGTATGACCCTGCCAAAGAGCGCCAAGCCGCTGAAACCATGATTGGCCAAGGCGCTGACATGCTGATGCAAAACACCGACTCTTCAGCCACCTTGCAAGCCGCTGCCGACAAGGGCGTGTTCGCCTTTGGTTGGAACTCGGACATGTCGGCTGTGGCCCCCAAAGCGCACCTGGCCTCTGTGACCCAAGTCTGGGGCAACTACTACACCGCCGTGCTCAAAGGCGCGGTGGCTGGCAAACCCATGAAAGACAACGTCTGGGGTGGCTTGAAAGAAAAGATGAACGGCTTGGTGTCGTTGAACAGCAGCTTGCCTGCCAGCGTGAAAAAAGAAGTCGAAGCCAAGCAGGCCGAGATCGTGTCTGGCAAGTTCAAGGTCTTCTCTGGCCCCATGAAGTTGCAAGACGGCACCATGAAGCTGGCCGCTGGTCAAGCCTTCACCGACGCTGACATCGACAGCATCAAGTTCTACGTCGAAGGCGTAGAAGGCCAGTTGCCCAACTGATGCCTGAGCTGACCATGTCAGACATTGCGGCCCAGCCCTTTGCCTTTGCCCTGCGGCCTGCACAGGCCGCGCTGCTGATCATTGACATGCAGCGCGACTTTGTGGAGCCGGGCGGCTTTGGCGAAAGCCTGGGCAACCGTGTCGAGCCCTTGCAAGAGATTGTGCCTACGGTGCGCCGAGTGTTGGACCATTGGCGAGCCATTGGGGGCTTGGTGGTGCACACCCGTGAGTCCCACGCGCCTGATTTGAGCGACTGCCCGGATGCCAAGCGCTTGCGTGGCAACCCCAGCCTGCGCATTGGCGATGTGGGCCCCATGGGGCGTGTGCTGGTGCGCGGTGAACCGGGCAATCAAATTGTGGAGGCCCTGGCCCCCATCGCGGGCGAGTTGGTGATTGACAAGCCGGGCAAGGGTGCGTTTTATGGCACCGACTTGATGGCGCAATTGCAGCAGCGTGGCATCACACAGCTGGTGGTCATGGGTGTGACCACCGAGGTGTGCGTTCAGTCCACGATGCGTGAAGCCAATGACCGAGGCTACGACTGCTTGTTGATCGAAGATGGCACGGCCAGTTACTTTCCTGAATTCAAAGCCGCCACCCTGGCCATGATCACCGCCCAAGGCGGCATCGTGGGCTGGATCTGCAAGGCCCAAGACCTGCTGTCAGCCAGCGTCTGAGCCGGTTTTTGCCACACTGGCAAAGCCCTAAAAATCATCTCTACCTTGGCCGTGTGCGGCCACCACGGCGTCTGCTATGCCGTGTTGTTCGCGGCATGGCTTTTTTTCTTTGTAGTATCTCCACACACAGCCAGGAGGTTTCTATGTTCAAAGTTCACGCCGTCGCCGCCCACCGTTTGCCCCAGCTCTTGCGTCAAATGCCCAAGGCTGAACTGCACATCCACATCGAGGGCTCGCTGGAGCCTGAGTTGATTTTTGCGCTGGCGCAGCGCAACGGTGTGGCCTTGCCCTACGCCAGTGTGGAGGCGTTGCGTGCGGCCTATGCCTTCACCAACCTGCAAAGCTTTTTGGACATTTACTACGCCGGGGCCAGCGTGTTGTTGCACGAGCAAGACTTTTACGACATGGCCTGGGCCTACTTGCAGCGCGCAGCGGCCGACCATGTGGTGCATGCCGAACTCTTTTTTGACCCGCAGACCCACACCGAGCGTGGCGTGCCGATGGCGACGGTGATCCACGGTTTGCACCGCGCCTGCGTGGACGCCAAGGCGCAGCTGGGCGTGGATGCCCAACTCATTCTGTGTTTCTTGCGCCACCTGAGCGAAGAGGCCGCCTTGCACACGCTGCAAGAGGCCTTGCCTTTCAAAGACAAGTTCATTGGTGTGGGGCTCGATTCCAGCGAAGTGGGGCACCCGCCCGAGAAGTTCACCCAAGTGTTTGCGCTAGCCAAGTCCCATGGGCTGCACTTGGTGGCGCATGCGGGGGAAGAGGGGCCACCCGCCTACATCTGGAGCGCGCTCGATGTGTTGCATGTCGAGCGCATCGACCATGGCGTGCAGGCCATCCACGACCCCGTGCTGATGGCGCGCTTGGCCAAAGACCGGGTGCCGCTGACGGTGTGTCCTTTGTCCAATCAAAAGCTGTGCGTGTTCCCCAACCTGGCCGACCACAACATTGCGCAACTGCTGGATGCGGGCTTGTGCGTCACCATCAACTCAGACGACCCGGCCTACTTTGGCGGCTACATGAACGACAACTTTGTGCAGACCTTTGCCGCCACGGGCATGAATGCCCAACAGGCCTATGCCCTGGCACGCAACAGCTTTGAAGCCAGCTTTGTCAGCGAGGTTCAGCGCCAGCACTGGCTGCATGAACTCAAGGTCTGTTTTGAGCGCTTTGTTGAGCACGATGACTGAGCCGTTGCGAGGTCAGAAAAACTGTTGCTCAATGGTGGTGACGAATGTATGAGCCTGTTCGGTTGCCCATTGTGCGTCGTCGATGGAAAGTGGATCACCCTTGTAATCAGCGATCAGGCGCAAGTCTTCAACTTTATTCAGCGCACGTCCTAACTCTAGCGATAGCCGACCCGTTTTGACAAGATGCAAAGAGAAAGCAGTGATCAACCCACTGTGTGTTTTGGCAATGTCTGGTGGCACGGGTGAATGGCTGGCCAATAAGGCGGCTCTTGCTGCATCGAACATGGCGTAATAAGCGCGATTGCAAGCCCCATCACTGTCGCCTTCCTTCAGAAGCGCAAAAGCTGATGCAAGGGCGCGGTGTGCCTTGTTCATCAGCTCTTTCGTGTTCATAGTTTGACCCCATCGCGGGCGATATTGCTCAGAAGTTGTGGGTTGGTGTACGCACTGGGATGTGCCCACTCATCTTCCCAAATGGGCAAGGGTTGTATACGAATGCCCGTGTCGAGCAAAACGTCATACGCGATGTCATCCATTGCAAGCTTGGTCGCTACAAAAGGGGCCGATGCGCCGCGCAATAAGACGGCTACATCGGCGTCGCTTTCTTCATGTGCTGTGCCGCGCGCGTGACTACCAAACAAAAAAACTTCGCTGATATCGTAGGTGCGCGCCAGTGCACGTGCAAACTGTTTTGCAGCTAGCAAAGTGGAGATATCAACGTGCGGAATCATGAAAATATTGTAGGCCGAAGCCCCTAAAATGCACCCATGAGCATCAAATCAGACAAATGGATTCGCCGCATGGCAGAGCAGCACGGCATGATCGAGCCGTTCGAGCCAGGTCAAATTCGCCAAAACGCGGCGGGCGAAAAAATCGTCAGCTACGGCACCAGCAGCTACGGCTATGACATCCGTTGCGCGCCCGAGTTCAAAGTGTTCACCAACATCTACAGCACGGTGGTGGACCCCAAGAACTTCGACGAGCGCAGCTTTGTCGACATGAACTCGGATGTCTGCATCATCCCGCCCAACAGCTTTGCATTGGCGCGCACCGTGGAGTACTTCCGCATTCCGCGCAATGTGCTGACCGTGTGCTTGGGCAAAAGCACCTACGCGCGCTGCGGCATCATCGTCAACGTGACGCCGTTTGAGCCCGAGTGGGAAGGCTATGTGACGCTGGAGTTCTCCAACACCACACCGCTGCCCGCCAAGATTTACGCCGGTGAGGGCTGTGCCCAGGTGTTGTTCTTTGAGAGCGACGAAGTGTGCGAGACCAGCTACAAAGACCGTGGCGGCAAGTACCAGGGCCAAGTGGGTGTGACCCTGCCCAAGACCTGAAATCGGCGGATTGGGTCCGATTTTGGGAGATTCGCCAGGGGTGCGACAATCAGCACCTGACATGACGACCTCTTTTTCCAATTTGCAGCTGGCCCCCGCGCTGGCACGCGCCGTAGCCGAAATGGGCTACGAGTCCATGACCCCCATCCAAGCCCAGGCCATTCCGGTGGTTCTGACGGGCCAAGACGTGATGGGCGCCGCCCAAACCGGCACGGGCAAAACAGCGGCTTTCTCGCTGCCTTTGTTGCAGCGCCTGCTCAAGCACGAAAACAGCTCCACTTCGCCTGCGCGCCATCCTGTGCGCGCCTTGGTGTTGCTGCCTACGCGCGAGCTGGCCGACCAGGTGGCCCAACAGGTCAAGGCCTACGCCAAGTACTGCAACCTGCGCAGCGCGGTGGTGTTTGGTGGCATGGACATGAAGCCCCAAACCTTGGAGCTGAAAAAAGGCGTCGAGGTGCTGGTGGCCACACCCGGGCGTTTGCTCGACCACATCGAAGCCAAGAACGTGGTGCTCAACCAAGTGGAATATGTGGTGCTCGACGAAGCTGACCGCATGTTGGACATTGGTTTCTTGCCCGACTTGCAACGCATCTTGAGCCACTTGCCCAAGCAGCGCACCACACTGTTGTTCTCGGCCACCTTCTCGCCCGAGATCAAGCGCCTGGCGGGCAGCTATTTGCAAAACCCCGTCACCATCGAAGTGGCGCGCCCCAACGAGACCGCGTCCACCGTGACGCAACATTTCTACAGCGTGGGTGTGGACGACAAATACCGCGCGCTCAAGCAGTTGGTCAAAAGCAATGGCATCACCCAAGCCTTTGTGTTTTGCAACAGCAAACTCGGCTGCGCCCGCTTGGCTCGCTCGCTCGAACGCGATGGCCTGCGCACCACCGCCTTGCATGGCGACAAGAGCCAAGACGAGCGCTTGAAAGCCCTCGAAGCCTTCAAGCGCGGCGAGGTGGACTTGCTGGTGTGTACCGATGTGGCCGCACGCGGCCTGGACATCAAAGACGTGCCTGCGGTGTTCAACTTTGACATTCCGTTCAACGCCGAAGACTATGTGCACCGCATTGGCCGCACCGGTCGTGCAGGTGCCTTGGGGCAGGCCATCAGCTTTGTTTCGGGCAGCGACCAGCGCTTGGTGGCTGACATTGAGAAGCTGCTCAAGACCAAGATCGAACTCGAAGCCGTGGAGTTTGAAGAAGACCGTCCGCGTGGCCGCATCAACACGGGCCGCCGTGCCTGGGGTGAAGATGACCCACGCGACGTGCTCGACAAGCCCCGTGCCCCAGAAGGTCAAGCCCGTGCTCGCCGCGAAAGCAACTACGCGCCTGTTGCACCCCGTCCTTCGCGTGACCCGTTCTTTGACAAACCCTACGAAGCACCGGTGCGGGCTGAGGGCGAATCGACCGCGCCCAAAGAACCCCTGCGCAAGTCGCCCAACATCAAGCCCAAGCGCAAAGTGGCGGCGTTGTTCAAAACCGTCGAGTGAGCCTCATGCCTTGAGTCTCATGCCAGCGGGTCCAGGGCTTGCTGGCATTTCACGCTCAGAACGGGGAGTTGACGCACATCGCCAATGACCTCTGGCTGCTCGATGCGCAAGGCACTCAAGCAGCCGCCCCACACACAGCCGTCGTCCAGACACACCACGTTGGGTTGGTTCACCTTTTTGAGCGTGGACCAATGGCCAAAGGCCACTGTTACATGGGCGCTGCGCCTGCCTGGCACCTCGAACCAGGGCATCAAGCCCTCAGGCGCTTGGTCTGCGCTTTCTTTCACACTGAAATCCATTGCGCCTTGCGCATCGCAAAAACGCATGCGCGTGAGCGCGTTGACGATCACACGCAAACGGTCGGCACCTTGCAAGTCATCGTGCCACTGGTTGGGTAAGCCGCCATACATCTGCGGCATGAAGGTGGCCAGCGCATCACCGCGCAACACGTCTTCCACTTCGCCGGCCAGTGCCAAGGTTTGCTCAGGTGTCCACTGCGGCAGCACGCCGGCATGCACCATCAGCACCTGTCCCAGGCGAATCGCCATGCGTTGCTGGCGCAACCAATCGAGCAACACCGTGCGGTCGGGAGCGTTCAAGATATCGGCGATGGTGTCTTGCCGGTGTGCAGCGCGCACCCCTTGTGACACCGCCAACAGGTGCAAATCATGGTTGCCCAAAATGCATTGCGCACTGCTGCCATAGGCCATCAAGCGGCGCAGCACACCCACGTTGTCGGGGCCTCGGTTGACCAAGTCGCCCAAGAGGTAGAGCGTGTCACGGCTCGGAGAAAAATCGACGTGGGTGAGTAAACGTGCCAAGGCTTCGTCGCAACCTTGTACGTCACCAATCAAGTAAGTCGTCATGATGGAATTGTCTAACGCTTTTTGGGTGCAACTTCACGCTCTGGATTGAGATTGCGTTCACATTTGCCTGCGTGTGATCGGGATGTCTCGGTGCCAATCGTTTGTATACTCAAATGGATATAATTCAAGATGAAACCTGTTCAATTTCTTGGCGACTCCCTCAAGAGGATTCGTGAATTTCCTGATGCAGCACGTCAGGACGTCGGGCGTCAACTCGATCTTGTGCAAAAGGGGAGGCAGCCCAATGACTTCAAATCCATGCCATCTATTGGCAAGGGTGTCGAGGAGATCCGTGTCTGGGATGAAGCAGGAACATTTCGTGTCATCTACACCGCTCGAATGAAAGAGGCGATCTATGTTTTGCATGCTTTTCAAAAAAAGACGCAAACAACCTCTAAGAACGATGTGGAAATTGCAACGGCTCGATTTAAATTGTTGAGAGGAGAAAAGTGATGAAGTCCAAACCAGACAGATTCAAAAGCGTTTGGGATGCCCTCGCCGATACACCCGAAGAGGCAGCCAACTTGCGCGTGCGTGCAGAACTCATGGACAAAATTATTCACTTGATCGCCAGCCATGGATGGACGCAAGCCGATGCAGCCATTCATTGCAAGGTGACGCAGCCACGTATCAACGACTTGGTTCGCGGAAAGATTTCCCGGTTTTCCCTCGATGCATTGGTCAATATTGCGGCAGCACTCGGGCAACATGTTCACGTTGAACTTGAGGCTGTCTGACGTTGACTCAGCTTCTATTTTTTAATCTTGTTCTACCCGATTGCCCCACATGGATGTTTTGCTGATTGTTTTACTGACCTTCTTGAATGGCATCTTCGCCATGTCCGAGATGGCGTTGGCATCCAGTCGCAAGGCGCGCTTGGCGGCACTCAACGAGTCGGGCGACAGCGGGGCGCGTGCAGCGCTCAAGCTGATGGCGCATCCGACCCAGTTTTTGTCCACGGTGCAAATTGGCATCACATCCATTGGTGTGCTCAACGGCATCGTGGGGGAGGCGGCTTTCAGTGCCAAGTTGTCGGATTGGTTGCTCACCCAAGGCGTGGCTGATCGCTTTGCCGAAGGCATGGCCACCGCGTTGGTGGTGACGCTCATCACCTTCAGCACGATCTTGTTTGGTGAGTTGGTGCCCAAGCGCATTGGCCAGCTCTACCCCGAACCGGTGGCACGTTTGGCGGCGCCCTTGATGTTGGCGCTGGCCACCATCGCGCGTCCGTTCGTGAGTCTGCTCTCGGCCAGCACCAGTGCCATGCTCAAGCTCTTGCGGGTGGAGGTGCATGGTGGTCGCACGGTGACCGAAGAGGAAATCAGTGCCAGCTTGGTGGAGGGGGTGGATGCGGGCGTGATTGAGCAGCACGAACACCAGATGGTGCAAAACGTGTTCAACCTCGACGAGCGTTCCCTCACCTCCATCATGGTGCACCGCTCTGACATTGAGTGGCTGGACGCCAAGACCACTGTGCCGCAAGCGCTGGCACAAGTGGGGGCGCAAGGCGCGCACTCGTGGTATCCGGTGTGCCGTGATGGCTTGGACGATGTGGTGGGCGCCGTCAGCGTGTCGCAACTGCTGCGTCTGCCGCCGGGCACCGACATGACAGTCGAGACCTTGGCTCAGCCGGTGTCGTTTGTGCCCGAGACCTTGAGCGGTTTGGATTTGTTGGAGCAATTTCGCCGCCCTGTGGAGCGGGCCACCGCGCATGGTCGCATGGTGCTGGTGGTGGACGAGTACGGCGTGGTGCAAGGCTTGATGACGCCGCGTGACCTGCTGGAAGCCATCACCGGTGAACTGCTGCAAGCCACCGCCACTGACGAAGCCTGGGCCACACCGCGTGCCGATGGCAGTTGGTTGATCGATGGCTTGATGCCGGTGGCCGAGTTCAAGGCACGCTTGCACATACGTGAATTGCCTGACGAAGACCGCGACATCTACAACACCGTGGCTGGTTTGATCATGGCCATCAGCGGCCATTTGCCTGCTGTGAGCGAGTGGGTGGACTGCGCGGGCTGGCGCCTGGAGGTGGTTGACCTGGACGGGCGCCGCATTGACAAGGTGCTGGCCACGCTCAACGTGAAAGAAAAGCGTTGATCCTGGCGCACACCTGAACCCACTCTGAGTGGGCAATGTTTTCGTAATCGTGGTTGGTGTGCAAGAACGACAACTCGATGGTGGGTGACAGCGGGTATTTGTGAGGCACCTCCTGTCCACCGTATTCGTCGTCAAGGCCTTGAAAAATCAAAAACGGTTTCTTCACGTGGGCCAAGTGCTGTGTGCGTTCTTTCTCTTCCGGTTTGTCCGGGTGTTTGAAGGGGTAACCGAAGCCAATGATTTTTTGAACGGTGGGCGCATCGGCCAGCAACGACGCCATCCGTGCACCCGCTGAATGGGCCAGCACATGGATGTTTTTTTCAGGCCCTAAAGAGGCCAGAACCTTGCGCAGTTTTTGCACTTGGTCCTCGATGCTGTGCGGCCTCAACACCTGCCAGAAATAAAACCAGCGGCTTGGATGCGGCAACAGCAACAAAGCCTTGATGGGTTTTTTGAACAGTTTGCGTAAGACACTCCATGTTTTGGAGGACAGCCACAGGCTGTGGCTGGTGGTGGCTTCGTAGGTCTGTGTGAGCCATCTTTCGGTGGCTGTTGTTTTAGATTCAAACCATACCAAGGTATAGCCTTGCGCTTGCAATGTGTCCATCAGACCTTGCAGTTGCGCTGAGCTCTTTTGATGGCTGCTGCGCCCTAAAAAGAACAACAACTTTTTGTTAGCAAGCGCTCCCAGGTGGTGGAGATGGCCACCTGCAACCGCACAAGATGAAAGGTTCATCCGCGTTTACACACGCCGTTGGAATGGCAGTTGGTACATCCATACCGGCCGTCCATCCGCGCCGTAGATCACACCTGATGGTTGCAACTCACGGGCCTCAAACTCCAGGCTCACCAACCACGCGCCACGACGCATTTCTGCCTCGGCTTTTTCCACTGCACGGGGCATGCTCTCTGGGCGTTGAAACAAATACACCAAGTCGTAACTGCGCCAGTCCACCAGCCACATGTCGCCCTGGCGAATGTTGGCAAACGAACAACGCATGGCGCTGAGCACGCGCAGCGGCCAGCTCATCTCCAGCCCATTCAAGTCGGCGCGTGGGTAGGCGTCGCGCAGCGCAATCAAGCCGTCGCCCATGCCGCTGCCTGCATCCAAAATACGCGCACCACCCAACAGGGTGATGTGTTCGGGCAACTGTCGCAACGCTCTTTTGGGGGTGGGGAACAGCGGTGCATCGCGCCACGCACTGCGTGGGTAGAGCAACACAATCAGCCCCAACAAAATCAACCAGCCCAAGGGCGGCATGGCAAAACTGCCCGATGAAGCGACCAGCGACAGCGGAAAACCCAGCACGATCAACGCGCGACGCATGGTGGTGCTGCCAAACGTGGTGAGTAAGCCACCACAAAAAGTGGCCACCAGCATGGCCACGGTGTCACTGGCACCTAGGTGACGCAAACCGAGGTAGCAGCCCCAGGCAGAGCCCCATGCGAGCAGGGCGGGAATAGGCCAATTCAAGACTTTCATGGGTGAGAATCATAGGGCTTCAATTCCTGACGTTTGGCATGACCATCTCTCCCCCTTCAGACCGCACCACGACACGACCTTTGGCCACGGTGGAGCAAATGCGCGAGACGATTCGTCGCACAGCCCAACTCAAAGGTCGCCAAGCCGATGCCGTTTCACGGCAAGAAGTGCGTGCTTTGTTGGGCAGCGGCCCGTATGCGCGTGATCGCTTGATTGAACATTTGCACTTGCTCAACGACGCCTACCGCGGTTTGTTTGAGCGCCACTTGGTGGCCTTGGGTCAAGAGATGAACATCCCCATGGCCGAGGTCTATGAAGTCGCCACTTTCTACCACCACTTCGAGGTGCTGCGCGACGACGCCAAGGCCCCTGGCTTGACTGTGCGCGTGTGTGATGGCCTGAGTTGCGAACTCGCAGGTGCGCAAGACCTGTTGGCCAAATTGCCTGCCTTGTTGGGCACGCCCGATGTGCGCGTGATCACCGCCCCGTGTGTGGGCCGTTGCGAACAAGCACCGGTGGCCGTGGTGCACCACCACGCTGTGGCCCATGCCACGCCTGAGCGCGTGGCTGCCGCTGTGAGCGCACAACACACGCAAGCGGTGCTGCCTGATGCGGTGGACCACGAGGCCTATTGCGCCGACGGTGGCTATGCGCTGCTCACTGCGCTCGCACAAGGAGACTTACCGTCTGAACAGGTGCTGCAAGCCATGGAAGACTCGGGCCTGCGCGGCTTGGGCGGCGCTGGTTTTCCGGCCGGGCGCAAATGGCGCATCGTGCGCGAGCAAGCGGCACCGCGTTTGATGGCGGTCAACATCGACGAGGGCGAGCCCGGCACCTTCAAAGACCGTACCTACCTGGAGCGCGACCCGCACCGGTTTTTAGAAGGCATGCTGGTGGCGGCCCAGGTGGTGGGCATCACGGCCATCTACATCTACCTGCGTGACGAATACCACGGCTGTCGCGCATTGCTGCAACAAGAACTGGCCAAGCTACAGGCCAACCCACCGTGCGTGTTGCCCCACATCGAATTGCGTCGTGGTGCGGGGGCCTACATCTGTGGTGAAGAGTCGGCCATGATCGAGAGCATCGAAGGCAAGCGGGGCGAACCCCGCATGCGTCCGCCCTATATTGCCCAAGTGGGCTTGTTTGGCCGTCCCACACTGGAGCACAACTTTGAAACCCTGTACTGGGTGCGCGACATCGTGCAAAAAGGACCGGCGTGGTTCAGCGGCTTTGGGCGTCATGGGCGTCAGGGTTTGCGCAGCTTCAGCGTGAGCGGGCGTGTCCAACAGCCCGGCGTCAAGCTGGCACCTGCGGGCATCACCCTGCAAGAGCTGGTGGACGAATACTGCGGCGGCATGTTGCCCGGCCACACGCTGTATGCCTACCTGCCGGGTGGGGCTTCGGGCGGTATCTTGCCCGCGCACATGAGCCACATCCCGCTCGACTTTGACACCTTGCAGCCGCATGGTTGCTTCATTGGGTCGGCGGCGGTCATCGTGCTGAGCCAGCACGACCGCGCGCGCGATGCGGCGCTCAACATGATGCGATTTTTTGAACACGAGAGCTGTGGCCAGTGCACGCCCTGCCGCGTGGGCACGGCCAAAGCTGCGCAGCTCATGCAGGCCCCGCTGTGGGACCACGCCACGCTCGACGACTTGAACCAAGTCATGACCGACGCCTCCATCTGTGGCCTCGGCCAAGCGGCGCCCAACCCGGTGCGCTGTGTGCAAACCTATTTCCAACACGAGGTGGCTTGAATGGGTGCCCCAATGACTTCTGCCCCAACAACCGCTGCCTCATTGCAGCCCGGCACCGTGACCTTGCGCATCGACCAACAGACGGTGCACGCGCAGGAAGGCGAAACCATTTTCAAAGCCGCGCAACGCCACGGCATAGACATTCCGCACCTGTGCTTCAAGGACGGCTTCCGCCCCGACGGCAACTGCCGCGCCTGCGTGGTCGAGATTGCGGGTGAACGCACCCTGGCCCCGAGTTGCTGCCGCACCGCCACCGCAGGCTTGGAGGTGTTGGTCAACAGCCCGCGCGCGCGCAAGAGCCAACAGATGGTGCTGGAAATGCTGCTCTCCGACATGCCCGATGTGGGCCACAAGTGGCTGGAAGACGGGGTGGGCCAACACGGCGAACTCAGCGACTGGGCGCAGCGCCTGGACGTGCAGGTGCGCCCCGCCTTGCAAGCGCTGCGCCGCACCCAACCTGCGGCCGATGTGTCACACCCCGCCATGGCGGTGAATTTGGATGCCTGCATCCAGTGCAACCGCTGCGTGCGTGCGTGCCGGGAAGAGCAGGTCAACGATGTGATTGGCTACGCCCACCGGGGCGCGCACAGCGCCATCGTGTTCGACCTGGACGACGCCATGGGCAGCAGCTGCTGCGTGGCCTGTGGCGAATGTGTGCAAGCCTGCCCCACGGGCGCCTTGATGCCGAAATCCCAAATGGGCTCGCAGGTGGTGGACAAACAAGTGGACTCGGTGTGCCCGTTTTGTGGCGTGGGGTGCTTGCTGACCTACAACGTCAAAGACAACCGCATCGTCAGCGTGGACGGCCGCGACGGCCCGGCCAACCACCAGCGCTTGTGCGTCAAAGGCCGCTTTGGGTTTGACTACGCGCACAGCCCGCAGCGGCTCACCGTGCCTTTGATTCGCAAAGCCGGTGTGCCCAAAGACCCGGCGGCCATCGCCCAGCTTAACCGCGACAGCGCCGATTGGTCGGCAGTGTTTCGCCAAGCCTCGTGGGACGAAGCCTTGGCGCTTGCAGCAGGCCAACTCACCCATTTGCGTGACACCCATGGCCACAAAGCGCTGGCCGGCTTTGGCTCGGCCAAGGGCAGCAACGAAGAGGCCTATTTGTTCCAAAAGCTGGTGCGCACCGGCTTTGGCTCTAACAACGTGGACCATTGCACCCGGCTGTGCCATGCCTCCAGCGTGGCGGCATTGCTCGAAGGCGTGGGCTCGGCGGCGGTGAGCAACCAAGTCAACGACGTGGCGCATGCTGAGCTGATATTTGTCATCGGCTCCAACCCCACGGCCAACCACCCGGTGGCCGCCACTTGGATGAAGAACGCGGCCAAGCGCGGCGCCAAGATTGTGCTGGCCGACCCGCGCGTCACTGACATCGGCAAACACGCGTGGCGCACCTTGCCCTTCAAGCCCGACACCGACGTGGCCATGCTCAACGCCTTGATCCACACCGTGATCGACGAAGGCTTGGTCAACCAAGACTTCATCCGCGACCGCGCCAACAACTTCGAAGCCCTGAAGCAGAACGTGCAGGGTTACAGCCCCGAGGCCATGGCCCCCATCTGCGGCATTCCTGCCGCCACCTTGCGCGAGGTGGCGCGTGCCTTTGCCACCGCCAAAAGTGCCATGGTGTTGTGGGGCATGGGTGTGAGCCAGCACGTGCATGGCACCGACAACGCGCGTTGTCTGATTGCGCTGGTCAGCGTCACCGGCCAAATTGGCAAACCCGGTTCTGGCCTGCATCCGCTGCGGGGCCAAAACAATGTGCAAGGGGCCAGCGACGCGGGCTTGATCCCCATGATGTACCCCAACTACCAACGCGTGAGCAATGCTGCTGCACACGCTTGGTTTGAAAAGTTTTGGGACACACCACTCGACAACCAACCCGGCTACACCGTGGTCGAGATCATGCACAAAGCCCTGGCCGACGACAGCGACCCGCACAAGGTGCGCGGCATGTACATCATGGGCGAGAACCCGGCCATGAGCGACCCTGATTTGAACCATGCGCGCCATGCCTTGGCGTCGCTGGAGCACTTGGTGGTGCAAGACATCTTCATGACCGAAACCGCCTGGCTCGCCGACGTGGTGTTGCCCGCCACCGCGTGGCCTGAAAAAACCGGCACCGTCACCAACACCGACCGCATGGTGCAACTCGGCCAACAAGCCATCGATCCGCCGGGCCAAGCCCAACCCGACCTGTGGATCATTCAACAAATCGCACAGCGTATGGGCCCCCACGCGAGCGCACTGCGCGAAGCTCAGCCCCATGCGAGCGCGCTGCGCGGCTCGCTGCCCCCCGAGGGGGCGTCGCCCGCCTTGGGGCGGCCCGGCGGCGGGCGGGCCTTGGCATGTGGTTATGCCGGCCCGCAGAGCGGTGTGGCCGAGGTCTACGAGGAAATGCGTCAAGCCATGCACGGTGTGATTGCGGGCATCAGCTGGGAGCGTTTGCAGCGCGAGTCCAGCGTGACCTACCCGTGTTTGAGCGAGAGCGACCCGGGTGAGCCCACGGTGTTCACCCAACACTTTGACACCGACGATGGCCGTGTGCATCTGGTGCCCGCAGACATCATTCCCGCCAACGAACGGCCTGATGCCGACTACCCGTTTGTGCTCATCACCGGTCGCCAACTGGAGCACTGGCACACCGGCAGCATGACACGCCGCTCGGGCGTGCTCCATGCCATTGAGCCCACGGCCACCGCGTCGATGTGCGGTGCCGACCTGCTGACCCTGGGGCTGAACGCGGGCGATGTGGTCACCCTGGCCTCACGCCGTGGCCAGGTGAGCTTGCGGGTGCGCCGCGACGACGGCACACCCATCGGTTCGGTGTTCATGCCGTTTGCGTATTACGAAGCGGCAGCCAACTTGATGACCAATGCCGCGCTCGACCCCTTTGGCAAGATCCCTGAGTTCAAGTACTGCGCCGTGGCGGTGCGTGCGGGTGGTGAGCTGCCACACAACGCCGGGTTTTTTAGTCGCGACCGCGTGGGCCGCGTCGCTCTTGCGGCCCCTCCATCGAAGGGCGTTGCTCAGGCCTAGGCGCTGATTCCTGCCTAGACCTCTGCTCCTGGTAGTGCTGACGCACCACAGGCTCTACCGGGCTGTAGGGGTAGTGCTGCTCATGCAACTGCTGTTGCTGTTCATGTGGGTAGTGGCTGCCCGAATAGCCGCGTTGGTAACTGGGCAAGGGCGCTGGCGAAACATAGGCGGGACGATGCCCTGGGCCCCAATCGGGTCGACGTTCGCCCCATGCGGGGCCCCAGTGTTCACCCCAACGTGGGGCCGCATCGCGTTGCCAGCCTTTGAAGTAGGGCGGAGGGCTTCTGTAATAGCGCACCGGGGTTTGCAGCAAATACAGCGGCACGGCCTCGGGGGTCACCAAAGACCACGGGCCGTTGTACCAGGAACTGGCGTACCAGTTGTCGTTTTGGTAGACCCAGTGCATGCCGTCGTAGAAGAAGAAATTCAAGTTCAACCCCGGCGCGTAATACACGGGTGAACCTGGCACTGGCACCAGTCTCGGATATACCGGCACATGGATGCCAATGTTCACGTTGGGCAAACCAATGCCAATACTCACTTGGGCAGCCGCTGATAAGACAGTGCCTGCCAGCAAGGCCAATAGCGTGATGAGATAACGCATGGTTGTTTCCCCTAGAGTGGAGCTTCTTTAACGCACACCCTTTGGATGACGTTTACCAAAGCTATCTTGGGGCAATCAGCAAAGCCACGCTGTGCGCTGGAGCACTTAAGCTGGCGTGTGCCTCAATCAGTACAAGATTTGCCGTGCAGCAAGGTTGACAATGGCGTTGCAAGCCTGTTTGAGTGATGCCACCGCTTGGTCCGGGTTGGCCACCACAGCCTCAAAGTTGGGGAAGGTTTTTGTTGAATAGGCGTGTTGCCAGCCTTCTTCGCTGGGCTTCCAGCCAGTCGCCAGATAGCCTTTGTACAAAGGGGTCTGGTGGTCTTTGCCTAACAGCGTCATCACGGTGGTGACGGTGGGCGCGTAGCCTGCTGCATCGCGTGGCGAGACAAAGCCCATGATGGTGGGCGCAATTACCAACACCGCATCGGCGTCTGACGTAATGTCTGCATACGACAAGGTGTAGCGCCCATCGTCTTCAACCCAGGGCCCGTCTTGCACCGACACCTCGTAGCCGGCTTGTTTGAAGCGTTGGACCATGGTGTGGGTCAAGCTGTCGGCAAATGAAAAGTTCTGTTGTGTGATCAGCTGTGTCAGCGCCAGTTGCCAATATTTAGACGCACTCACCGACACCTCTAAGTTCATCGTGCCAAACACAAAACCAGGGTCGTAAAAATTCATCACGGTGTACTCGCGCGGCTCACGCGGGCGAATGATGGTGATGGTTTTGACACCTTCCAGTGCATTTTTGGTTTTGTCTACTTTGGGTAAAGGTGGGTTTGCGCAGCCCACCAAACCAGTGATGCAGACCAGCAGAAAAACAATTATTTTCATGACATGCTATTTCAAATAAATTAAATCAATAGTACTGCATCAGAGGGTGCGCAAAGTCGCTGAAGTGGCGTGTGCATCGAGGACAGTGCTTAATTTGGGCGGAGAATTCGTCACCATGACTTCACCCCAACACCGTCACTTCATCTGTCTTGCTGCTGTATGCGCAGCACTGCTTGCAGGGCCCTTGTGCAGCAACGCACAAACTGCGTTTCCAAGCCGCGTGATTCGCGTTGTGGTGCCCGTAGCACCTGGTGGTGGTGCCGACATGGTGGCGCGCATGGTGACCGACAAAATGTCGCACAGCCTGGGCACCTCCATCATCATCGACAACAAGGCGGGTGCGTCGGGCTCCATCGCTGCGCTCGACGTGGCGCGTGCCGCCCCTGATGGCTACACCCTGATGCAATGCTTTGTGGCCACCCACAGCACCAACCCGGCGGTGCTGAAAATCAAATACGACCCGATTGCCGACTTCACCCCCGTGGGCATGATGGCGCGCACCTCCAACGTGCTGGTGGTGGGCGATAAAAACAAAGCCAAAACCTTGCCCGAGTTTTTGGCCCTGGCACGCAGCAAGCCTGGGGCCATGAGCTACTCGTCGGCGGGCAGTGGCTCGGCCACCCACCTCATCATGGAGTACTTGGAGAACCAGGCCAAAGTGGGCTTGGTGCATGTGCCCTACAAAGGCGCGGCGCCTGCCATTCAAGATTTATTGGGCGGCCAGGTCGACGCCATGTTCCCCAGCCTCACCACCGCCTTGCCCTACATCAAGGCGGGCAAGTTGCGCGCACTGGCTGTGGCCTCGCCCAAGCGCGACCCGTTGCTGCCCGATGTGCCCACCGTGGCCGAAATGGGCTTTGCAGGCTTCAGTGCCATCCAGTGGTGGGGCTTGTGCGCACCTGCCAAAACCCCAGAACCGGTGGTGGCCAAACTCAACAAAGCGCTCAACGAGGCGCTGCAACAACCCGACATCACCAAACGCTTGAGCGACATTGCCGCTGAACCCACGCCCATCACGCCACAGCAGTTTGACGACTTCTTGAAAAGCGAAGTGGCCAAGTGGACCAAGTTGGTCAAAGACGTCAACCTTCAAATCGAGCAGTGACCCATGACCGAGACGCATCGCCCCACACGCATGCCCGCCATGTATTTGCCGCATGGTGGCGGGCCTTCATTTTTCATGACCGGCGAGCGCAAGCAGCGCTACCAAGACACCGAAAACTTTTTGCGCAGCGTTCGCAGCACCTTGCCTGCGACACCCAAGGCCATTTTGTTGGTTACTGCACACTGGGAAACCGCCGTGCCCAGCTTCACCGGTGGCCAGGCGCCTGAACTGATTTACGACTATTACGGTTTTCCGCCCGAAACCTACGCCCTGCAATACCCCGCACCTGGTCTACCCAAGCTGGCGACGCAGGCCGCGCATTTGCTGCAACAAGCGGGCTACCCCGCACAAGTGGATGCACAGTATGGATGGGACCATGGCGTGTTCATTCCCCTCAAGGTCATGTTTCCCGAGGCCGATGTGCCGGTGGTGGCCATGTCGTTGCACCACAGCCTAGACCCGGCGCTGCACTGCCAATTGGGGCAGGCCTTGCAAGCCTTGCGTGACGACGGTGTGTTGGTGGTGGGCAGTGGCATGAGCTTTCACAACCTGCGTCATTTCAGTGAGGGCGGACCCGCATCGCAGGCGTTTCATCACTGGCTCGATGTGGCCCTGGATGGCAACTGGGCGCACCGCACCCAACACCTGTCGCACTGGGCGCAAGCCCCGGGTGGACGCGCTTCGCATCCACGTGAAGAACACCTCATTCCCTTGATGGTGGCCAGCGGTGCGGGCAGTGACGCACCCGCTAAAAAAATGTGGTCTGGCATGGTGGGGCCGACCCATCTGGCAGGCTGGATGTTTGAATGACCGATTGGCTTTGAGGCGGACCCGTGGTACAGCGTGGTGGCCCCAGCGGGCACACCACTCGCCATGTTTCAAAAACTCAACCAGCTGATCAATGCCAGCCTGGCTGAGCCAGAGGTCACGACAAGACCCAAGTCCGCGGGTGCGGTGGCCATACGCGCCCGGTGGTCACCCACGCGTGCATCAAGGCCGATTGATTGCGTTGCTTTGCTTCAAATGGCCTGGTGGCGTGCTTTTTTAACCATTGCATTGGCTTCAAACGACATCTTCACGGCCTCTGCTGCCGCATCAGATGCACGTCGCGTGGCCTCGGCAGCCTCAGACGACATTTGAAGCAACGTTGTCTCTGCCTGCTGCGCCACGGCCGCAGCAGCAGCAGCTGACGCGGCCGATGCGGCTGCTGCGGCTTCCATTGCTGCTTCTGCAGACGCGGTGGCGGCTTCGGCCGCCGCTTCGGCCGCTGCAATCACCAATTGGTTGGCGGCTTCTTTGGCGGCAATGGCGCATTTACTGGTGGCTGTGAATGCCTTTTCGGCCGCCACACAAGCGCGCTTGGCCGCGTCAGCTGCGCTCACCGTGAGCAAACGCAACGATGACAAGGCCGTGGTGTATTTTTCGTTCACCACGATGTAGCCTTTGCGAAGATTCATGATCTCGGTTTCATGCGCAATCAGCTTTTCGTAAATCTTGGCCAATTCGTCTTGCATGATGGAGTTCTTTCAAGTGAGCGCCTAACTTTTTAAGCTTGATAACAATTCATTATGCGCCCTCGGGTCTTAGCGTTCTGTGCGCATTCGCACACAGTGCCAATCAGAGTAGAGTGGCACGATGACAACAGACAAATCACTCGGGCATTTAGGGGTCAGCGATTCGGTAGACCGCCGCAATGAGCTAGAGATGCTCAACTGGGCACTGTTGGCCCAAAACAAAGCGGCCTCAGCGTTGAGCCGTGCAGACGACAAGGACTCATTGCTGAAAGAGGTTTGCCAATCCATCGTGGAGCAAAAGCCCTACGAGTTGGCCTGGGTGGGTTTTGCGCAGCATGACGCTGAAAAATCTGTGTTCATTGCTGCCGCTGAGGGTGCAGCCAAAAAGTACGTCACACAGATTCAGGTCAGTTGGTCGGCCGACTCGCCCTTTGGTGCAGGCCCGGCTGGTACTTGCTTACGAACTGGCACGGCCAGCTTGTTCAAAGACTGCACACGTGATGCTGGTTTTTCTGCCTGGAGCGAACGCGCCGCATCTTTCGGTTTGCGCTCAGTGGTGGCTGTGCCTATTTTTGATGGCGAGTTGCCCGCCATTGCCACGCTGCTGGTGTACGCCTCGGTGCCCAACGCCTTTGGCGACAAAGAACTGCTGCTCTTTGAAAGCCTGGCCAAAGTCATTGGCACAGGCCTGCGCAATTTAGAGCGACAAGGCCGCTTGGCCAACGAGGTACAAAAGCGCGAAGAAACACAACAACGTTTGGCCGACGCACTACGCGCCACCATTGAGGCCGTGTCTAAAACCATGGAGTGGCGTGACCCCTACACCGCAGGCCATCAACGACGCGTGGCGCAAATTGCCGTGGCCATTGCACGCAAGCTGGGGTGGACCTCTGAAAAAATCGAAGGCCTGTACTTGGCCGCCATGGTGCACGACATTGGCAAAGTGGGTGTGCCGTCAGAAATATTGACCAAGCCCATGCGACTGACCAGCGTAGAAACGCAACTGGTGCGCGAGCATGCAGAAACGGGGTATCAAATACTCAAAGACATTCCGTTTCCCTGGCCCATTGCAGAAATGGTGCGCCAACACCACGAACGCATGGACGGCACGGGCTACCCCAAAGGCCTGAGCGCCCCCCAAATATTGGACGAAGCCAAAGTGATTGGTGTGGCCGACACTCTGGAGGCCATGGGCTCGCATCGCCCGTATCGGCCAGCGCTTGGACTTGCCGCTGCCATCGATGTCATCACCAGCGAATCTGGCACCGCCTACGACCCGGCCATTGTGCAAGCCGCGTGCTCTTTGATGGATGCACAAAACACCTTGCAAAGCATCTTGGACAAATGAACACGGGGCCCAACAAACGTCTAAGTTTGGCCTTGCATCAATTCGTTGCGATAGGTGTGCGTGTCGTCAAATCGGCTCTGTAAATACTCGCCTGAGATCATCGGCGCATGCTTGGGCTTTTCACCGGGCTGCAAGCAAGTGGGCAATGTCTCAATCTTCAAATGGTAGGGCGGCGTGACAAACAGTGGGATGGAGTAGCGGTGTGTGTTGGCTGGATTGACGACGCGATGGGGGTTGGACACATACCGGTCGTTGGTCCAGATGGACAGCAAGTCCGCCAGGTTGACCACCAGATGGTTGTCGGGAATGGTGACGTCGATCCAATCACCCTCTCTGGGTTTGACTTGCAGGCCGCCCACGCCATCGTCTGACAACACGGTGATGGTTCCGTAATCGGTGTGTGCGCCGCATCCAATGCGTCCATCCTCGGTGTTCACGCGGCTCTCAGGCGGGTAATGCAACATGCGAAGGTTCAGCAGCGGGTAGCCAGGCAAGTTTTCAAAAAAATTGGCATCCAAACGCAACGCAATGGCAATGCCGCGCTGAATGCGACGGGCCGCTTCGTACACCTCATCAAAGTAGGCTTGCCAGGCTTCACGAAAGCCAGGCAAGTCTGGCAATTGGTTGGGTCCGTGCAACGGCGTGCCTGCCATCACTTCAGGGTGGTTCGGCCCGTCTTCGGTGCCCGAGTCAATTGACTCTTTCACATCGCCTGCACCATAGGTTTTGCCCAAGGCCTCATTGGCCAAAGCGCCTTCGAGGTTTTCAAGGCCTATCCCAACATAGCCTCGGTGGACCGGGCTTTTGCCAATGGCAATCTTTTCTTTCTCGGATGCTGGCAAGTCAAAAAACTCTTTCATTTTGGCCAGCAAATTGGCTTTGGTTTGAGGGGCCACACCATGTCCCGTCACCAACAGAAAACCTATGTTTTTGCAGGTGTCGTCAATGACTTGCCCCACCGACAAAGCCTCTGGCGAGTTGTATGACAAACCTGTGGCGAGGCTTGACACGTCGATGGTTGGAATGGATGGCGCTGTGGAGGTGGGCATGGTTCGGATACTCACGGGTGTGTCTGTTGTGCTTGAGGAAACATTTGAAACCGCTGCTCAATGTTAGGTCCTAAACCGCTTGCGGTTTTGATCGGGGTCAAGTGATGAAGGTATGGTTTGCAGCTGTCGTTGTTGCATGTGATCGAGATACTTGTTGTGCGATCCCGATAACTCAGTTACATTAGGTGCGTTGCAGCATTTTTGCTACCTCATGTTGCAAACAAGTTCGATTTGAGCAGCGGTACTCCCAACACCGCACACCTCCACCACCCCAGACGATCTGGGATCCCACTGGTGGTCTGACTTTCTCCCTAGGCAAGCTTTTTTTGGGTGACCTTTACACCGTCGCCAACGATCATGTTTAGTTGTACTTTGCAACTGCATGAATCCGGGCGCTGAGCGCCCGAACATCACTGGTTTTCATGTCATTTGCTTCTTCACATCCGTTTGCCGTCGGCAATTTTCGGATCACACCGCTCAGCCGGTCACACGACGCGGGTCATCACACTGCCGTTCTCTCCATCCGCAGGGGTGAGGGATCGCAGACCAATGACCGCATCTACACCTTCAAACCTGAATTCAAATGTCAGGACAGCGCGCTGATGTATGCAGCCGCGCAAGGTCGCTACTGGCTGATCAATCCAAGCTCGCTGGCTTGAATCCTCAACACTCTGTTTTTTTACCTGCGTCCGATGCATTTGCAAGGCGCATTTTTTTGAAAGGCTCCAAAATGAGCAGCAAACTTTATGTCGGCAATCTGACCTATTCGGTTCGTGATGAAGATCTCCACCAACAATTCTCTGCCTTTGGCCAAGTGCAATCTGCCAAGGTGATGATGGAACGTGACACGGGTCGCTCCAAAGGCTTTGGCTTTGTCGAAATGTCTAGCAGCCAAGAAGCCGAGGCAGCCATCCAAGGCCTGCACGGCAAGAACATGGGTGGCCGTGACCTGACCGTGAACATCGCCCGTCCCATGGAAGCTCGACCACCCCGCAGCGGTGGTTTCGGCGGAGGTTACGAAGGTAACCGTCGTAGCAGCTATTAAAGCTTGAACGTCGATTCAGAAAAGCCAGCATCACTGCTGGCTTTTTTTTGCATGGATGGGTTGGACATGTTGTCTGGCGTGTGCCACTTGGCCCAACCGCTGACAACCGCAACCGCTGCAAACCTAAGGGTTGATGGATTTCTTAAGACACAAGCGCGTCAAATCATCCGCCACCGCATTCAAAGCCCCTGGCCAATCGCCCACGCGTTGTTGTCGGTACAAGCGCATGCTGGGGTACCACGGCGTTTGTGCCGTGTGCATACCCCAGCGCCAATCGGGCACAAATGACAGCAGCACCCACACCGGTTTGCCCATGGCACCCGCCAAGTGCGCCACCGAGGTGTCCACGGTGATCACCAAATCTAGGTCTGCGATGCAGCGTGCCGTGTCCAAGAAATTGCCAAACACCTGCGGCTCACCGAGCGGCGCAGGGGCCGCATGCTCGCCTTGTTGCAGATTGACCCAGTGCACACCAGGCACCGTCCACAACGGGGCCAACAGGGCTGTGGAGATGGAGCGGTTGGCATCGTCTGTGTGCGTGGGTCGGCCTGCCCACACCATGCCCACGCGCATACCCGTGTGACCAGTGCCGCGTGCGCCTCGTTTGTGTGCGGGTGCTGACGCAATGTGCAGATAAGGGGCGTTGCAGAAAGCGGGGTTGAAGTTGGGCAGCAGGCTGGGCAAATCCAACAGGGGCAAGTGCGCATCAAACGCGCTGGTGCTGCCCGGTTGTGGCTGAAAGATAGGAACGTGCGGCAAGGTTTGTGCAAACAGCGCTTGCAAAGGTTCGGGACATTGCAATTGCAGTTGCAGGCCTTGTTGTTGTAGCCAAGGCAGGTAGCGCACAAACTGCAAGGTGTCGCCAAACCCCTGTTCGGCCCAAAACAAAAGGGTGGTGTTGGGTTGAATGCCTCCGTCCCACAGATGTGCTTTGGGGTAGTGCATGGTTTCTGTCCATGCGGGGGTGTCCCAGCGGTTGCGGTAGAGCTGCCAACCATCGGCATGCCCCATGTGCAAACGCAGCATCCCTAAGTAGGTTTTAGCCTGCGTATGCCCTGGTTGCACACGCAACACGGCCTGTGCTTCTTGCATGGCGGCCTGGTAGTCACCCATGGCACGCAGCACCACCAGCCGGGCCATCCGAAAGTGCGGCTCGTCAGAGCCTTGCAGCGTGCGCAGTGCCTCGTCCAACTGCCCGCGTGCCAACAGTGCGCGCGCAGCGTCTATGGGGTTGATGTGGGGCTGCGTCATGGTGCTTATTTTGTCGGCACAGTCACTTGCCTACAGACTGTGCGCAAGCACTTCACCTGTGCATCAACCCCATCGTGGCTTGAAACAACGCACTCTGCGCATCCATCCAGTCGAGCACGATGTTGAAGTGGTTGCGCTGCGGTGCTTCATGCCAGGTCACCGGGTTGCCATGCGCACGGCACTCGGCAGCGTAGTCGTGTGACTGGCGTTTGAATTCATCGGTGTCGTGCTCGGCCACAGCCACATACAGCGGCACTTGTGGGTGAGGCAGGTGGTGCATGGGGCTCAAGGCCTGGGCTTGTGCCACGCTCAGGTTCAGCCAGGTGTTGGGCACGCAGCGTTGCACGGGCTCCAGGTCGTACAAGCCGCTGAGCAGCACGCCACCGCACAGTGCGTTGGGGGCCAAGCCGTGTTCAGCTTGCCACTCAGGCGCAAGCAGCATGGCCGCCAAGTGCGCCCCGGCTGAGCTGCCCGTCAGCACGGTGCGTGGCGGTGCCACGCCATGTGGCGCGGCGTCTTTTAACAGCCAGGCCACGGCGCGTTGACATTGATCCACGATCTGCGCGAGCGTGGCTTGGGGGGCCAAGGTGTAGTTGATGGCGGCCACCGCCACGCCATGCGCGGTGAACTGCTGCGCCATGAATACCGAGTCTTGGCTGGTCAGTGCACGCCAGTAGCCGCCGTGGATGAACACCAACAAGGGCGCATCGGGACGGCCCGCCACCGGAAACAGGTCCAGCGTTTCATCGGACCCGCTGCCATAGGTCACATCACGCACGCAGGGCGTGAGCTGGTACATGGGAGTCGAGCTGTCGCGGTAGGCTTGGAGTTCAACCGCAATGTCGGGCACGGTGGCGCGTGCGTCGTATTGGCGTTCTAACTCAGCCTGCGGCCAACTGCGCCAATCAGACACCGAGGCTGTCCTTGAGTTCATGCCGTGCATCCATCAGGCTGTCGGAGCTGCCGTGCCAAATAGTTTGGCCTTTTTCCAAGATGTAGTGGGTGTCGGCCAGGCGCATCAAAGGCACCAGGTTTTTGACCGACAAGCCCGAGGTCTTGAGGGTGTGCAAGCAGTGCCAAATCTCGGCGCGCACCAGCGGAGCCAGGCCCTCGGTGGCTTCGTCCAAGATGAGCAAACGTGGGTTGGTCATCAGCGCACGGCCAATGGCCAGCATTTGTTGTTCACCGCCTGAGAGGTTGGCACCCAAGTTGCCCGCACGTTCTTTGAGGCGTGGAAACAACTGGTACACACGCTCCAGCGTCCACGGCTCGCGTTGGTTCAAACGGTTGTGGGCCGTGGCCACCAGGTTTTCATAGACCGTGAGGTTGGCAAACACTTGGCGTTGCTCAGGCACCAGGCCAATGCCTAGACGGGCGATTTGGTGCGAGGGCAGGTGGGTGATGTCTTGGCCCGCAAACACAATGCGCCCTTGGCGTGGCGTCATGATGCCCATGACCGAACGCACCGAGGTGGTTTTGCCCATGCCATTGCGCCCGAGCAGGGTGACAAACTCGCCCTCGGCCACCGACAGGCTGGCGCCAAACAGGGCTTGCGCGTCGCCATAGAAAGTTTCTAGGTCGTGCGCTTGCAGCAAAGCGGTGGTGCTCATGCGGGCAGCTCCTCATCGCCCAGATAGGCGGTGCGCACATCGGGGTGTTGGCGAATTTCTTCGGGCTTGCCGCTGGCAATGATGGCGCCATTGACCAGTACTGAGATGGTGTCGGCCAAGGCAAACACGGCCTGCATGTCGTGCTCCACCAGCAGCAGGGTGTAGCGGCCCTTGAGGGCGGCCAACAAATCGACCACCTTCATCGATTCTTGGTGGCTCATGCCGGCCATGGGTTCGTCCAGCAGCAGCACTTTGGGTTGGCTCACCAGCACCATGGCCAGCTCCAACTGACGGCGCTCGCCGTGGGCCAGCTCAGACACGCGCTGCGTGATGCGGTGGCTCAGGCCCGCTTGGGCAATGGCGTGTTCTGCGGGGTCGACCAACTGCGTGCGTTGCAGCAGGGTACGCCAAGCGCCAAAGCTGTGGCCCGCATGCGCTTGTTTGGCCAAGGCCACGCATTCAAGCACGGTGAATTCTGGAAAGGCCGACGAAATTTGGTATGAGCGGGCCAGGCCACGCAAGGCACGGTCAGCGGCGGGCAGGGCCGTCACGCATTCGCCTTGCAACAACACATCGCCGCTGTCGGGCCGCAGCTCGCCACCGAGTTGACCAATGAGTGTGGTCTTGCCCGCACCATTGGGGCCAATGATGGCGTGCAGTTCGCCTTGTGCCAGGGTCAGGCTCACATGGTCGGTGGCCAGCAAACCGCCATAGCGTTTCACCAGCGCGTGTGTCTGCATGGGGGTGTGGGTGTGTGCGCTCATGCCGACGCTCCGCGTGACGCATGACGCGACGCTTGGCGTGCATCCCAATCCAGCGCCAGGCCATACAAGCCCCGACGTGCCAGCAATACCACCAACACAATGAAGGGGCCCAGGATGATGGGCCAGTGTTCGGTCAGGCCTTTGAGCCACTCTTCACAACCCAGCAAAGCCAAGGCGCCCACCAAGGGGCCCAGCACGGTGCCCATGCCGCCTAGCACCACCATCACAATCAGCTCGCCCGAGACCGTCCAGGCCAGGTACGCGGGTGACGCATAGCCCGTGAGGTTGGCGTACAAAAAGCCCGCCACACCGGCGAGCACGCACGACAGCACATAGGCGCTGAGCTTGTAGCGCAGCGTGTGAAAACCCAAGGCGTTCATGCGCCGCTCGTTCATGCGGCAGGCTTGCAACACCATGCCAAACGGGGCGTGCACCATGTGCTGGGTCCACACCACCACCGCCAGCACGCAGGCAAACGCGGTGTAGTAAAGCGTGAGCGGCGCGCCCATGTCCAGGCCCAGCAATTGGCTGCGCAGCGAGATCGACAAACCGTCGTCCCCGCCGTACTGTTTGAGGCTGACAAACAGGTAATAAAACATTTGGGCAAAGGCCAGCGTGATCATGATGAAGCCAATGCCACTGGTGCGCAGCGACACCCAGCCCGTGGCCAGGCCCACCAAGGCACACAGCACCACCGTAGCCAGCAGTTGCAGCGCGCCGTTGTCTATGCCGTGGCTGGCCAAAATGCCCACGCTGTAGGCCCCCAAACCCAAATACAAGGCATGACCAAAACTCACCAGGCCACCAAAGCCCAGCACGATGTTCAGGCTCAACGCCGCCAAGGCCAGCACCAAAGCGCGGGTTGAAAAGGTCAACAAGAAGGGCTCTTGCACCCAACGTGCGTACAAAGGCAACACGGCCAGTGCGAGCAGCAGCAGCACCGTGATGGACAAAGACAAGCGTGGCTTCATGCGTTCTTCACCGGGAACAAGCCTTGTGGGCGCAAGGCCAGCACAGTGGCCATGAAGATGCAAGTCAGCATGGACGCGATGGCGGGGCCCGCCGCTTGGGCGCTGCTGCGGTCGATGAACTCGCGCAACAGCATGGGCAAAAAGGCACGGCCTGCGGTGTCAATCACGCCCACCATCAAGGCGGCATAAAACGCGCCTTGCACCGAGCCAATGCCGCCAATCACGATGACGATCATGACCAAAATCAAAATCGGTTCACCCATGCCGGGTTGCACCGACAAGATGGGGCTGCTCATCAAACCCGCCAAGCCCGCCAGCGCGCCACCGAGCGAAAACACCAAAGCGTTGAGCAGGCGGATGTTCACGCCCAAGGCCGCCACCATGGTGGGGTTGAGCGAGCCCGCACGAATCAGCATGCCCACCCGTGTCTTGGCAATCAACAGGTAGCAGCCCAGCGCCGCAATCAGACCGGCGCTGATGATGGCAAAGCGGTACATGGGGTACATCACGCCCAGGATGTCGATCGTGCCCGACAAGGCGGGTGGCACGTTCATGTACGAGGGCGATGCACCCCACACCCAACGTGCCAGTTCGTTGAAAAACAAAATCAGCCCGAACGTGGCCAACACGTGGTCTAGGTGGTCGCGCGTGTACAAGCGCCGTGCCACCACCCACTCCACCAAGGCGGCCAACACACCACCGCCCACCACTGCGGCCACACCGGCGGCCACAAACGATTCGGTGGCCGCGTACACCGTGGCCGCAAAGTAGGCGCCCATCATGTACAAGCAACCGTGTGCCAGGTTGACAAAGCTCATGATGCCAAACACCAGCGTCAAGCCAGCGGACAACATGAACAGCAGCACACCGAGTTGCAGGCCGTTGAGGAGTTGTATGAAAAACAGCGACGACGTCATGCGTTCAGGCCATGGCGTGTCGCGTGGGGCGTCTTGAAACCCAGGCCCATCATCAGTTCATGGTGCACTGGCTGGCGTAGGCGTCGGCATGGTCTTTGAGCACCACACCTTTGTTCACCAAGGCCGCTTGACCGCTGCTGTCTTTGGCCACGTCCACACGGTAGAAGTTGCGGATGGGGAACTGGTTGTTGTTGAACTTGAAGGGACCAGCCACCGATTTGAAGTTGGCTTGCTTCAAGGCTGCGCGGAAAGGCTCGCGGTCGAGCTTGCCTTGGGTTTTGAGCAAAGCCGAGTTGATCAACATGGCGGCGTCATAGCTTTGTGCGGCATACAGCGATGGCACGCGGTTGTATTTTTTGCGGAAGTCGTCCACAAACTTTTTGTTTTGTGGGTTGTCAATGTCAGGGCTGTAGGGCGAGCTGGTGATCACGCCCAACGCGATGTCTTTGAGCGCGGGCAGCGTGGTGCCGTCCACGGTGGAGGCCGACAGCAGCGGCACCTTGCCCAGCAAACCAGCTTGCTGGTATTGCTTGACGAAGTTCACGCCCATGCCGCCTGGGTAAAACACATACACCGCGTCAGGCTTGGCGGCTTGCAGTTGGGCTATTTCAGCCGAGTAGTCGGGTTGGTTGATCTGGGTGTAAATCTCGTCCAGCGCTGCGCCTTTGTATTGGGTTTTGAAACCCGCCAACGCGTCTTTGCCCGCTTGGTAGTTGGGCGCCATCAGGTAGACGCGCTTGTAGCCTTGCTCGCGGGCGTAAGCGCCCATCGACTCGTGCAGCGAGTCGTTGTTCCAGGAGGTTGAAAAATACATGGGGCTGCAACCCTTGCCCGTGATGGGCGTGGGGCCCGCATTGGAGCCAATCAAGAACACGCCCGCATCGGTGATGGGCTTGTGCACGGCCATCATCACGTTGGAGAAGGTCACGCCCGTGATCAGACCCACTTTGTCTTTTTCAATCAGCTTCTTGGCCAGCTCCACGCCCACGTCGGGCTTGAGCTGGTCATCTTCTTTCAACACCTGCACCGTGCTGTTGCCCAGCTTGCCGCCCAAATGCTCAATGCCGAGCATGAAGGCGTCGTACTGGTCTTGCCCCAAAGCACCCGCCGGGCCCGACAAGGTGCCCAAGAAACCAATTTTCAGGGGCTGCTGCGCCTGGGCAGCCAGGCCGGTCATGGCCAGCGCACAGGCCACCGAGAAGGACTTGACGGAAATTTTCATCATAGGAAGTCTCTTGAGGTTGAAAGTTGAAAGGCTGGAGAAATTTTAATCTTGAAATAATTTATGGCATCAGGGTTTTCACGAAACTACGGCCGCAAATTTGGTGCCAAGTTTGCCAGTCGCGTCCGCTGTGCACCGTGCCGCATTGGGTGCAGGTGCGTTCGGCGTCAGACGTGTCGTAAAACGAGGCAAAGGCCTTGGGCAAGTCTTCCACAATGCTGTGCAGTTGCAACTCGCGGCGTGCCACTTGGTGACCGCATTGGGCGCAGTACCACTCAAAGGCATCGATGTCGCCTGCGGGGCGGTTGCGCTCAATCACGGTGCACAGGCTGCCCGCTTCGGGCCGTTGTGGGGAATGGCGCACGAAAGCGGGCAGCAAAAACACATCGCCCTCGCGCAGGTGGATGCGCTCAATCTTGCCCCGGTCGGCAATCAGCAGCGACGCATTGCCCTTGAACTGGTGAAAGTACTCTTCAAACGGGTCCACATGAAAGTCGGTGCGCTGGTTGGGGCCACCCACCACGGTGCAAATCAGGTCAGAGTTTTTCCAGATTTGCTGGTTGCCCACCGGCGGCTTGAGCAAATGCGCATGCTCATCCACCCAATGGTTGAAGTTCAGCGGCGCGCTGTACAGCGTGGGAGAGGGCGGCTGATTCGACGAAGGAGCTGAAGACATGGTGCTTACTTTCTGAAAATAAGTGGGTGCCAGTGACGAAAGAATTCGGCGATAGCCGAAAAGAAACCGCGCTTTGGCGGGCTGGCGTCTTGCCCAGACAACACGCGCGCCAAACGCTCAAAAAATTGTGTGCTCAAGCTGCGTGCGCTGGCTTGCATGAGCCGATTGCCCAGCTGCGCCAGTTGACCACTCATCTGCGGCGTGGCTTGCCACTGTAAGTGCGTGCCTTGGGCCGCAGGGCTGGTGCCTGTCGCGTGGGCGCGCAGTTGCACCACCACCTCGGCTTCGCCTTGGCCCAAGCTGCCAGCGTGGCCCGACAGGTGCAAACGGCAAACAGCAGGCTCGCCTTGTGAGGGCGTGCACAGGGGCATGACGCATATCTGTGTCTCAAAGCGCGCCGACACCGGGCCCAGCCCCACCTTGACCACGGCGGTGTACTGCGTGTCGCTCAGGCGTTGTATCGACTCGCAACCCGGAATGCATTGCTGCAACACCACTGGGTCCAACACCGCGTCCCACACCACCGCCACGGTTTGCCCCAAGTGGTGGCTGCCGCTGATGGCCGTCGGGTTGTTCGTTGGCTGCGTCGCGCTGTGGGCGCGGTCCTTGAGCACGCGTGAGGCTGGCGCTCGGGGCGTGCTGGAGGGTGTGGGCCTGGGCAGCTGCGCGTCCTCGCCCGTGTGTGCCGCCACCGCACGGCGACACAGCACTGCGCTCAAGTGGGCGCGGTAGCTGGCGCTGGCGTGCACATCGGTGTGCGCCAGCTCAGCGCTCAGGTGCACACCGTTCAAGGCCTGCACCGACCAGTGTGCTTGCAGGGCAACTTCAGCTTCAGGCCAACGCGTGACACCGTTGCCCAAGCCCGTGATCGCCACGCGCACGGGGCTGTGGTCGTGCCTGGTGGTGCGTGTCACAGCCACCCCCACCATGGCAAAGCGCGAAGCAGGTTGTTCGTATTTCACATACTGCGCCGAGGCACACGCGGGCCACAGCACACCCAGCAACACTTCACCGGCGTGCAAGGACGTGGTGAACAAGTCGGTGAAGAACTGGTCGGCAGGTATTTCGCGCTGGCTGGTGAACAAGGTGGCGTCATAGGCCAACACACCGGCAGGCCAACAGGCCGCAGGGTCGTTGTTGACCAAAGACCCACCGATGGTGCCCACGTTGCGCACCTGTTGGTCGGCAATGCCATGCGCCAACTTGGCCAGCATGGGGTGGTGTTGCTGAATCTCTGGATGGGCGGCAATGCGGGCGTGGGTGGCCATGGCACCGATCCACACGCCGTCGTCGGTGACCCGAATGTCTTGCAACTCTGGCACGTCTTGCAGATCCACCAGGTGCGAAGGCTGCGTCAGCCCGAGGCGCATGGCCGCGAGCAAACTTTGCCCGCCCGCCAGCAACTGGGCCTGAGGGTGTTGCTGCAAGCAGGCCTGCACCTCGGCAAGCGAGGTGGGGCGCAGGTATTGCACACCGCTCATGGCGCGGCCTCTTGGCGCAGCAAGCGCAGGCCTTCGCACACGGCTTTGACAATGCCCTCGTAGCCGGTGCAGCGGCACAGGTTGCCAGAGAGCGCGGCACGCACCGCGTGTTCTTCGGCGGGCACAGCCTCGTGCACCATGGCCAGCGCGCGCATCACAAACCCTGCGGTGCAAAACCCGCATTGCAGCGCGTGGTGGCGGGTGAAGCATTGCTGCATCACGTGCAGCGCGTGTTCGTCGGGGGCCACGCCTTCAATCGTGGTCACGCTGCGGCCCTGTGTTTGCAAGGCCAGCCGGTTGCAAGACTTCACCGCCAGGCCGTCCACCAGCACGGTGCAGGCACCGCACTGGGCGGTGTCGCAGCCTTGGTGGGTGCCCGTGAGTTGGCAGCTGTCGCGCAGCACGTCGATCAGCCAAGCCGAAGGCACCACCTCCAGCGACTTGGGCTGGCCGTTGAGCGTGAGCTGCAAAGCACGGTGCATGGTGTGACGCTTGCTGGTGTGACGTTTACTTGAGGCGCAAGCCCGACTCGGCAAAGGCTTGGCGCGTGGCCTCGCGCTCGGCGTCGGTCAGTTGCAACAGCGGGCGACGCACCAAACCACCGTGTTGGCCCAGCAGCTCTTGCCAGTACTTGCTGTGGGCCTGGGGCTTGCCTTTGGGCTTGGATTTGCGCATGGCCTGACGCACGGGGTCGAGGCTTTGGCTGACTTGGCGTGCTTCGTCGAACTTGCCTGCAAACGCCAGACGGGTGTACTCGTTCATGCGTTGGTCCACCTTGGTCTGCAACAAGAACGGGGGGGTGGAGCACAGGTAGAGCTTCCAGCCCAGCTCGATGATGTTGTCCAGCCAGTCTTCTTCGTCGGGGTTGCTGACGTGAATTTTGTGGCCAGACAGTTGCGTCAGTCGGGTGTAGGCCGCCCGGTCGGTGCTGTACTTGATGGCCACCACGCTGGGCAAGTCGGCAATGCGGTCGCACAGCTCAGGGCTCATCACGTAGCCGCAGTCGGGGTGGTTCCACATGGCCAGGCCAATGTCGAGTTGCTCGGTCAGGTAGCGGTAGTACTCGTAAATGGTCTCATCCGTGTGTGCGCCAAAGTGCAGCACCGGGCTGTGCACGATCACGTAGTCGGCCCCAATCTCTTGCGAGTAACGGCCCAGCTCCAGCACCACGTCGAGGTTGGTGTCTGAGCACGAGGTCACGATGCCGCAGTGGCCCATGCCACCCCGGTCACCGGCTTTGGCCGCTTCTTCCACGGCAATGCGCATCAAGGTTTTGCGCTCGTCGATGCTCATCGAGAAAAACTCGGCCTGCTTGCCCGCAATGAACAGACCGCCAAGTTGCAGGTCGTTGATCCAGTGTTGCAGGTTCTCGCGGTAAGCCTGCTCGTCGAGCTTGCCCTCGGCATCAAACGGTGACAGGCTGGCCGCCCACACCCCCACCATGTGTTGGCGGGCATAGGCTTTGGCGTCAGATTTTTTGTACTTCATCACAGGTCCTCTTCAAAGTGATCTTGCATGGCACGCCAGAGTTGCTCTGACGTGAGGGGAAAGTTCAACGCGCACTCACCCAGGGGCGAGAGCGCATCGCGTGCGGCATTCATCAAAGCGGCGGGCACACCAATGCAGCCGGCCTCACCCACGCCCTTGGCACCCAGCAGGTTGTTGGGGCTGGGGGTGTGCAACGAGATGATCTCGATGGCAGGCATGTCGTCGGCGCGGGGCACGGCGTAGTCCATCAGCGAGCCGGTGATGAGCTGGCCTTGTGCGTCGTACACCAAGCGCTCCAGCATGGCTTGGCCCAGGCCTTGTGCGGCCCCGCCCACGAGTTGCCCGTGCGCGAGTGTGGGGTTGACGATGTGGCCCGCGTCGTCGGCCCACACCAGGCGTTCCACTGTGGGGTGGCCGGTGTCGGGGTCTAGGCCCAGGCGTGCCATCACGCAGCCACAGCTCCAGGCTTCGTCGCTGGTGAAGCGCTCGTCCACCACGATGGGGTACGTCGCGCCGCCCTCGCGCAAAGCCAGCGCTCTGCGACAGGCTTGCACAATCGCGCTGCCACCAATCGCGGTGCTGCGGCTGGCCAACGCGCCCGTGCCGTCGGGGCAGTGGTCGGTGTCGCCCATGAGCACCGTCACAAGTGACGCGTCGCAGCCCAGTGCCTCGGCGGCAATCTGTGCGAAGGTGGTGGCGTGGCCTTGGCCTTGCGCAGGTGCGCCGCTGGCCACAGTGACGCGGCCATCGCCGTGCAGGGTCACGCGGGCCGACTCAAAGCCCTGACCACAGGGCTCTACATACAAGGCCAAGCCAATGCCCACCCACTCACCGCGCGCGCGGCGCTCGGCTTGTTGTTGTCGTTCTGCGGTGTAGTCAAACTTCTCGCAGGCTTGGCGCAGCAAGGCCGCGTAGTCGCCCGAGTCGAGCACCTCACCGCTGGGTGTGGTGTAGGGCATGTCGGTGGCGGCAATCAAATTCTTCAGGCGCAAAGCCACCGGGTCGATGCCCGCTTGGCGCGCCGCTTGCTCGACCAAGGTTTCCATCAGCAAGGCGGCTTCGGGGCGCCCAGCGCCTCGGTAAATGTTGACCGGGGCCGCATGCGCCTGGGTGGCCTGGCCTTGCACATCCAGCGCTGCCACGCGGTAGGGGCCAGGCAAGATGCGCGCCGCATTGCGCAAGGGCACCACGGCTGAAAATGGCAACCAAGCGCCGAGGGTGAAATGCAACTGGGCCGACAAGCCGGTGAAGTTGCCCTGTGCGTCCAGGCTCAAACGACCGTTCAGTTGCGAGCCTCGGCCTTGCATGCCGGCGGCAAAGTCTTCCGAGCGGGTGGCGGTCCAGCGCACGGTGGCGCGCAGGTGCTGGGCGGTCAAGGCGACCAACAAGTCTTCGGGGCTGACCGAGGCTTTGGCACCGAAAGCACCGCCCACGTCGGGGCTGATCAAGCGCACTTGGCTGTGCGGCAGACCGAGCACACGCGCCATGTCGGCGCGCGCGCGTGAGGGGGTTTGGCTGCCCAGCCAAATGGTGACGCTGGCCGTGTCGGCGTGCCACTGTGCGCTGCACGAACGGGGCTCCATGGCCATGGCGGTGACACGGGGTGACACCAACTGCACCTGCACCTGGTGCGCGCTGTGGCTGGGCAGCTGACCGTGGCGATGCTGGGTGTGGGTGGTGGGGGCTTGCGCGTCGGACCAATCGGTGCGGGCCGGTAAAGCCTGGCAGTGCAGCACCACCTGTGCGGCGGCGGCTTGGGCCGTTTGGCGCGTGTTGGCCACCACCACTGCCACGGGTTGGCCCACGTAGTTCAGGCTGGTGCTGGCCAGCAGCGGAAAGTCTTGGGGCTGCAGCAGTGGCAGCAGTGGGTTGATCTGGGGCATGTGGTGCTCGCCCAGATCGGTGGCCGTGAGCACTGCCACCACACCGGTCATGTCTTTGGCGGCTTGTGCGTCAATGCGCAGCAAGCTGGCATGCGCATGGGGGCTGCGCACAAAGGCCATGTGCCATGCGCCTGGCAGTGCCACGTCTTGCCCAAAACACGCTTGGCCGCGCAGCAAAGCGTTGTCTTCACGGCGTGTGGTGTGCTGGTTCGCACTGGATGGGGTGGTCGATGTCACCCCTGTATTCAACCAAAGCCTGCTTCAGAGTCGAAGCGAAATAAATTGAACAATCATGCAGAGAAGCTGTGCAATCTTGTGGATGCTCATGGCGTTGATGGTTGGGTCTTGCGCAGGTTGGCCAAGGTGTTTTGGTAGGTCTGTGCGTGCGGACCACCCAAGGCCACGGCGCGCAGAGCGGCTTCGTTGGCGGCTGCGGTTTGTCCCATCTCGTGCAGCACCTGTGCCAAGTTGTTCCAGGCGTCCCCCGCTTGCGGGTGGTGCAGCGTGGCTTGGGTGTAGGCGGCCCTGGCATCGGCCAGCGCATGTTGGCGGTAGCTGGCATTGCCCGAGGCCATCAAGACTGGTAAGTGGGTGGGCCAGGCTTTGAGTGCTGTTTGGTAGGCCTGTTGGGCTTGCAGGGGCGCGACACGCTCCAGCGTGATGGCGGCGCTCACATAGTCTGTGGCCCTTGCTGTCGCAGGCAAGGTGTCGGTGCGTAATGCCACAAAGGCCCAGCGCTGCGCCCTGGCCCAACTGCGGTCGAAATCTTCGACCGACATCACCAGTCGTTTTTGGTCACCCGAGCGCAGCAGCATCGTGCCCGCATTCAAGTCGTAACCCACCACCACGGCGTAGTGCCACAGTGGCAAGGCATTGAACCTGAGGTTTTGCAACACCACCACCGGGTGCCCGGCCGCCAGTTCGGCCAGCAGCGCTTGCGGTTGCGCTTGCAGCACATAGGGCAGCGCACCGGCACGCCGCGTGGCACCCAGCATTTCTAGTTGAAGGCTGCCCTGGCGTTGCGGCAGGTACACCTCGTCTTCCAGCAACTGCGGCGAACGCAGGATCCCGGCGTGGCTCAAGACCATCGCCAGGGAGGAGGGGCCGCACTGGAAATCGTCTTGCGGGTAGAACGGCACGTTGACCAGTTCAACCTGTTGCGGCAGGCTGTTTTGCGCGCGGTAATCCGCCAAACGCGACACGTCCACGGACGCCGGGCTCACGCACCCCGCCAGCAGCCAAGACAGCGGCCCGGCCAGCCACCAGAGCGACCAGCCCAAGGAGCGCTGCGCCATCAGATGGCCACGGCGACCAAAATGGCGACCATCAGAATGATCACCATGTCCATCTGGCTCAGGGTGCCGCCTGCGGGCATGGCATCAATGCGTTGCGCCAAGGCGTGCACTTCTTGTTCGCTCAGCGCATCCACGCGGCCCTGGGACACCAGCCCCCCCACGCCCATGGCTTCGAGTTTTTCTTTCACGCTGGCGCGCTCGACAAAGCTTTGCACTTTGGCGCGGTCTTGCTCCAACTGGGTTTGTGCATTGAGGGCCTCGGTCTCGACGATGTCGGCTTTGGCCAGGGGCGCTTGGGCGAGCATGGCTGTGGTCAATACGGCGGTGAGCACGCGGTAAAAAGCAGTGTGGTATTTCATGATGGTTCCTTTAAAAAGTGAGACAGACAGGAGAGACACGCCATGGCTGACCGTGCCGGTGCCGCCACCCGACAAACCTGCTGCATCGCAGAGGTTTGATCCTTGGTCAAACCTTCCCGATGTGTGTTGTGTGTCTGGTGCGGTGTTCATATTGCGCTTATGAAGATCGTTTTTGTGAGTTTATATCAAAAATGTGCGAAAAGCACATTTATTAATAAATTCATCAAAAAGTGCTCATACACGCCCGCTAGCCTGAGCCGACCCGTTCAAACGCGCGACATAAACTTGGACGATGTCTTCCCAACTCGCCACCTCCAATCTGAGCTTGCGCCAACTGCGTGCTTTCTTGGCCGTGGCCCAAGAGTCCAGCATGACGCGTGCGGCGGCCAAGCTGCACCTCACGCCTTCGGCTTTGTCGATGCTGGTGCGTGCCATGGAAGACGACTTGGGCGCACGCTTGTTCGAGCGCACCACGCGTCGCTTGGTGTTGACGGAGGCCGGTCAACAGTTTTTACCCACGGTCGAGCGGGTGTTTGAAGAGCTGGAGCAAGGCTTGAGCCGTTTGCACGCAGCACAACACATGAAAGATAGCCTGCTGCGTCTGGTGGCCACGCCTTTGTTGGCCAGCGCCTTGTTTCCTCAGTTGATTGCGAGTTTTCGCTTGCAGCACCCGCAGGTGCGGGTGGAGTTGCTAGACGGCCCTGTGGATTCGTTGCCCGCGCTGGTACGCCAGGGCCACGTGGACATGGCGGTGTGCACCGCCAACGATGACAGCGTGGATTTGCTGGCTACACCGCTGTATGCCGACACCTTGATGCTGGCATGCCACACCTCGCACCCTTTGGCCGAGCAGCGCGAGGTGGCGTGGCAAGACCTCTTGAGTGAGCCCTTGATTTTGTTGCGTCATGGCAGCGGTTTGCGCACGCTGGTAGACCAAGCGTTTGCGCGTTGGAGTCGGCGCATACAACCCGCGTATGAGGTGTCGCAGGTGGCCACAGCCCTGGGGCTGGTGGTGGCGGGTGAGGGCGTGTCGGTGTTGCCGTCTTACGCCATTTCGCGGGCGCAAGCCTTGTCGCCTTCCTCGTCCATTGCCACGCTGGCCTTGGTCTCGCCCACGGTGTCGCGCCAAATTGTGGCGCTCACCAAATCAGGGGCCGACATTTCGCCTGCGGCGCAAGCGTTCATGGAGCATTTCAAAAAGCACGCAGGCAAGGCCTGAGCGTGTGCCTCAGTCAGAGCACGAGAGAGAGCGTCTGTTTGTGCTGCTGCCCAGGTGTCAGTCAGGCACCACCGCAGTGACTTCAATTTCCACCTGCGCGCGGTCTTCCACCAAGTCGGCCACTTGCACCAAGGTCATGACGGGGTAATGGCGCCCCATCACCTGCTGGTAGACCTGGCCGAGTTCGCGGCCACGCGCTAGGTATTCTTTTTTGTCTTTCACATACCAGGTCATGCGCACCATGTGCTGTGGGCCCGCCTTGGCGCAGGCCAAGGTGTCCACAATGTTTTGCAGCGCCTGCGCGCATTGCGCCACAAAGTCGTCGCTCTCAAACTGGGCTTGGCCGTTCCAGCCAATCATGCCCGCCACATAAATTTGGCGACCCCGCGCCTCAATGCCATTGGCATAGCCTTTGGGAGCAATCCATCCTTCGGGTTGTAAAACATGCCACATGGGGAGCCTTTCTCAGTGCGGTGTTTGCGCCATTTGGCGCAGACGAAAACGTTGCAATTTGCCGGTCTCAGTGCGCGGCAGTTGGGCCACGAAGTCGATGCGACGTGGGTATTTGTAGGGTGCGATCTGGGCTTTGACAAAGTCTTGTAACTCGCTGGCCAACGCGTCGCTGGCCACCACGCCAGCTTTGAGCACCACATAGGCGCTCACCACATGGCCGCGTGCTTCGTCGGGGGCGCCCACCACGCCGCATTCGGCCACAGCCGGGTGTTGCAACAACACGCTCTCAACCTCGGGGCCTGCGATGTTGTAGCCCGCCGACACAATCATGTCGTCGTTGCGCGCGAGGTAGCTGAAGTAGCCGTCGGCATCCATCACAAAGGTGTCACCGGGCAGGTTCCAGCCGTCTTTCACGTAGTCGGTTTGGCGTGGGTCGTCCAAGTAGCGACAGCCCGTGGGGCCACGCACGGCCAGGCGTCCAGGCGTGCCGGGCGGCACGGGCTGCATGCCGTCATCCACGATTTGGGCTTGGTAGCCCGGCACCACTTGGCCCAAGGTGCCGGGGCGCCAATCTTTGCCAGCGCTGGCGATGTAGATATGAATCACCTCGGTGCCACCAATGCCGTCGGTGATGGGAATGCCCGTGTGTTGCAGCCACAGTTGGCGCGTGGCCTCGGGCAAGGCTTCACCGGCAGACACTGGGTGGCGCAAGCTGCTCAGGTCCACGCCATCGGCCAAGAGCGCCATTTGTCGGTAGAACGTGGGCGCGGTGTAGCACTGGGTGGCACGGTATTTTTCAATGGTGTGCAGCAGCAACTCGGGTGTGAGTTTTTCCAGCAACACGGTGCTGGCGCCATGGCGCAGCGGAAACGCCAGCAGGCCACCCAAGCCAAAGGTGAAGGCGATGGGCGGGGTGCCGCACACCACATCGTCAGGCCCCATGTGCAGCACATGGCGTGGGAACAAGTCGCACATGGCCAGCACGTCGCGGTGAAAGTGCATGGTGCCTTTGGGCTTGCCGGTGGTGCCGCTGGTGAAGGCAATCAGGCACACGTCGTCGCGGGTGGTGGGGTGGCCCCCATAGGGCTGGTCAAAGCGCTGCATGCGCGCTTCCAGCCCATTGGGCGCATCGCTGCCAAACACCACCATCTGCTGCAAGCTGGGTGCGTGTTGCGCGTGTGCCGGGTCCAGGCAGTGTGCCAACTCGTCGGCCAAGCTGCTGGCGCACAGGGCGGCGCTGACCTGGGCTTTGTCGAGGATTTGTTTCAGCTCGGTGGCTCGCAGCAAGGGCATGGTGGGCACCGCCACCATGCCGGCTTTGAAGGCGGCCAAGCAGCAGGCCGCCATCATGGGGCTGTTGGCACCGCGCAGCAGCACCCGGTTGCCTGACACCAGCCCCATGTCGTGGATCAGCACCTGGGCGATGCGGTCGATCTGTTGTTGCAACACCCGGTAGCTCCACGTGCCCTGGGGGCCGTGGATGGCCGGGCGTTCGCCCCGGCCCTCTTGCACATGCCGGTCCACCAGTTCGACGGTGACGTTTAAAAAGTCGGGGTAGTGCAGCTCGGGCTGGTCAAACACAAACAGCGGCCATTGCTCGGGCGGGGGCAGTCGGTCACGGGTAAAGGTGTCAAGGTGTGACGAGGCACTCAGCGGTGCGTTGTCAGGCCCTGGATGGTGTGTGTGTGTCATGCCACGCCTTTCGTCCTGTCAGGGCTTGAGCAGGTCACGCCCGATGATGAGCTGCTGCACTTCGGTGGCACCTTCGTAGATGCGCAAGGCGCGGATCTCGCGGTAGAGCGACTCGACGATGCTGCCTTTTTTCACCCCCATGCCACCGTGCAGCTGCACTGCCATGTCAATGATTTGCTGGGCGCTCTCGGTGGCGGTCATCTTGGCCATGGCCGCTTCGCGGGTGATGCGCTGCCCCTGGTCACGCAGCCAGGCTGCACGGTAGGTGAGCAAGGTGGCGGCATCCAGCAAGGTGGCCATTTGTGCGATCTTGCTTTGGGTGATTTGGAAGTCGCCCAAGTTGTGGCCAAACATTTGCCGTGTACGCACCCAGCTGATAGAGGCGTCCAGGGCCCGCCGTCCAAAGCCCAGAGCAGCGGCTGCCACCGAGGTGCGAAACACATCGAGCGTGGCCATGGCCACTTTGAAGCCTTGGCCGCCTTCGCCCATGCGTTGTGACACGGGCACGCGTGCGTTGACAAAACGCAGCGTGGCCAAGGGGTGAGGCGCAATGACGTCAATGCGTTCTGAAATTTCCAGCCCCGGTGTGTCGGCGTCGACAATGAAGGCGCTGATGCCGCGTGACCCCGGGGCCTCTTGCGTGCGCGCAAACACCACGTAGAAATTGGCAATGCCGCCGTTGGAGATCCAGGTTTTTTCGCCATTGAGCACGTAGTGGTCGCCATCCAAGGTGGCGCTGCAAGCCATGGCGGCCACGTCCGAGCCGGCGTGGGGTTCGCTCAAGGCAAAGGCGGCGATGGCGCTGCCTTCCACCACGCGCGGCAGGTAGTTTTGTTTTTGCGCTTCGGTGCCAAACAGGCTGATGGCCCCCGAGCCCAGGCCCTGCATGGCAAAGGCGAAGTCGGCCAAACCGTGGTGCCAGGCCAGCTCTTCGCGCAGCAAGCAGATGGAGCGGGTGTCAATCACATCCTGGTCGCCGCCGTAGGCCAAGCCCGCCACGGCATAGCGCAACCAGTCGCCACGGCCCAAGGCCTGTACCCAATGGCGGCACTGGGCATCGACATCGTGGTCGTGTTCGGCTTCACCGCCAATGTGTGCGATACACCAAGCATGCAGGTCGCTTTTGAGTTGACGGTGTGCGTCGTCAAAGAAGGGCCAATCCAGTTCGGGTGGCCACTCACCGGGCATGGGTCTGAGGCGGGTCATCGTCAGTCTCCTTGGAAAACCGGAGTTTGCTTGGCCACGAAGGCGTGATAAGCCCGGTGGAAGTCGTTGGTCATCATGCAAATGGCCTGGGCTTGGGCTTCGGCCTCGATGGCTTCGTCCACGCCCATGTTCCATTCTTGTTGCAACATTTTTTTGGTCATCGCATTGGCAAAGGTCGGGCCGTGGGCCAGCTCGCGTGCCATGGCCTGGGCTTGGGCCAACACCTCGTCGGGGGCGCAGACGCGGTTGTAAAAGCCCCAGCGTTCGGCCTCGGCACCGGGCAAGCCACGGCCGCTGTAGAGCAACTCAGACGCACGGCCTTGCCCAATGACACGCGGCAGCAGCGCACAGGCGCCCATGTCGCAGCCGGCCAAGCCCACCTTGTTGAACAAGAAATAGGTTTTGCTGCGCTCGGTGCCGTAGCGCAAGTCGGAGGCCAGCGCCAACAGCGCACCGGCACCGGCACAAATGCCGTCAATGGCCGCCACGATGGGTTGCGGGCAAGCCCGCATGGCTTTGACCAGGTCGCCCGTCATGCGCGTGAAGGCCAACAAGCCCGGCATGTCGAGTTGGGTGAGGGGGCCAATGATTTCATGCACATCGCCACCTGAGCAAAAGTTGCCGCCTGAGCCGGTGATGACCACTGCGTGCACATCATCGGCGTAGCACATGGCGCGAAACAGGTCGCGCAGTTCGGCATACGAGCCAAACGACAGCGGGTTTTTGCGCTCGGGTCGGTTGAGGGTGATGGTGGCGACGCCGTCGTTCACTTCGAATAAAAAGTGTTCGGCTGGGTAACCCGCCAGGGTTTGGCGGTGACGTGGCAGTTGGTGCGGTTGGCCGTTGAGGTAGGTGGTGCTCATGCGTGCTCCGAGGGCGGGTTGGACTGGCTGTGGTGGATGCTGGTTTTGAGGTGGCCCAGCAAGTTGCTGAGTTTCTGCTGTTGGCGCTCTGACAAGCCGCTGAACAAGGCCACCACCCAGCCTTCGTGGGCCGAGGCCATGCTGGCGAAGGCTTTGTGGCCCGAGGGCGTGAGCAGCACACGAAATGAGCGGCGGTCTTTGGCGGCGACTTGGCGCTGCACCAGCTGTTCTTTTTCCAGTTGGTCCACGATGACGGTGGTGTTGCCGCCGCTGACCATCATGCGGCGTGACAGCTCGCCCATGGTCAGCCCTTCGGGGTGGCGTTCGAGTTGCGCCATCAAGTCAAAGCGCGAGAGCGAAATGTCGAACTGCTCGCGCAGTTGCTGCCGGATGGCGTCTTCCACCAGGGTGGTGCACGACAGCAGGCGCAGCCACAGGCGCAGTGAGGCGTGGTGGTCGTCGCGCGCGCGCAACTCCAGGTCTTCGGTTTCTAGGTGGTTCATCCTGCCAACTCCCCGCCATCGACGGCGATGGCTTGTCCGTTGATGGCATTGCTGCCGGGCAGGCACACGCTGAGCACGGCGTGCGCCACTTCCATGGGTTGCACCAAGCGTTGTTGTGGGTTGCGTTCGGCCAGTGCAGCACGCGCCTCGTCGGGCGTCTTGCCGGTTTTCTGCACGATGTTGGCAATGGCCTCGGCCACGATGTCGGTCTCGGTATAGCCGGGGCAGATGGCGTTGACGGTGATGCCTTTGCGCGCCAATTCCAAGGCCAGTGACCGGGTCAGGCCAATCACGCCGTGCTTGGCGGCGCTGTAGGCGCTGACGTAGGCGTAGCCTTGCAGGCCTGCCGTGCTGGCCACGTTGACGATGCGCCCAGGCGTGCCTTGGGCGGCGGCTTGCAGCATGCTGGGCAGTGCCGCATGGGTGCACAGGTAGGTGCCGGTGAGGTTGACGTTGAGCATCTGTTGCCACAGCGCCAAATCGGTTTTGCCAAAGGGCAGGCTGGCTGCTTGGCCTGCGTTGTTGACCAGAATGTTCACCGGGCCCAGGGCCTGCACGCTGGCCGCCATGGCGCGCTCGATGGCGGCTGCATCGCTCACATCGGCGGCTTCGATGTGCACGCGGACTGTGGGGCCGAGTGTGCGAGCCAGTGCTTGCAGGCTGTCGGCGTTGCGCCCCATCAAGGTCAGGCTGGCACCGGCATCGGCCAGTTGCTTGGCGATGGCAGCACCAATGCCACGGGCGGCGCCGGTGATCACGGCATGACGTGCGTGGAGGGGAAGGGTTGTCATAGGTTTATTTGAGTGCTTGTGTGGCCGCGCGTTCGAAGTTGGCTTCGATTTGGCGCTTGGCCGATAGGTATTGCTTGGGCCATGACACGGCTTGGTAGCCGATCCGGGCCGCTTCGGTCAAGGTCCAGGCGGGGTTGGCCAGATGCGGGCGGGCCACGGCGCACAAGTCGGCACGGCCTGCGGCAATGATGCTGTTGACGTGGTCGGCTTCGCTGATAGCACCCACGGCGATGGTGGCAATGCCCGCTTCTTGTCGAATCTGGTCGGCAAACGGGGTTTGGAACATGCGGCCAAACACGGGCTTTTCTTGTTTGCTCACCTGGCCCGACGAGCAGTCGATCAGGTCAGCGCCTGCGGCTTTGAAGGCTTTGGCCATCAGCACCGCATCGTCTGGCGTGATGCCGCCTTGTACCCAGTCGTGGGCGGAGATACGCACCGACATGGGCAGGTGCTCGGGCCACGCCGCACGCACCGCCTGGAACACTTCCAGCGGGTAGCGCAGCCGGTTGTCGAGCGAGCCACCGTACGCGTCGCTGCGGTGGTTGGTGAGCGGTGAGATGAAGCTTGAGAGCAAATAGCCGTGCGCGCAGTGCAGCTCCAACCAATCAAAGCCGGCCCGTGCGGCCCGCTGCGTGGCCGCCACAAAGTCGGCTTTGACGCGGTCCATGTCGGCGCGGGTCATGGCGTGCGAGGTTTGGCTCACGCCTTCGATGTATTGCTGGGGCGACGCGCTCAAGAGCGGCCAGTTAGCTTCGGTGTCGTCGTCGCTCAGGGGTTGGTCAATGCCGTCCCAGGCGCGACGGGTGGAGCCCTTGGCTCCGGCGTGGCCGATTTGTGCGGCCATTTTGGCGTCGCTGTTGGCGTGTACCCAGGTCACGATGCGTTGCCACGCGTCGGCTTGTGCGTCGTTCCACAGGCCCGGGCAACCGGGGGTGATACGCGCGTCGGGGCTGGTGCAAATCATTTCGGCAAACACCAGGGCTGCGCCGCCCATGGCGCGCGCGCCTAGGTGCACCAAGTGGTAATCGCCCGCGATGCCGTTGACGGCCGAGTACTGCGCCATGGGCGAGACCACCACCCGGTTTTTCAGCGTGACCGAACGCACGCTGTACGGCGTGAACATAGGCGGTGTGGCGGGCAAGGCCGGGTTGTCTTGGGCGAACCAGTGCTCATAGCCGTCCAGCCAGGCCTTGTCGCGCAAGCGCAGGTTCTCGTGGCTGATGCGCTGGCTGCGTGTGAGCATGGAGTACATGAATTGCTCAGGTTCCAACTGGTCGCAGTAGCGTTCGCCACACACCTCGAACCAGGCCATGGCGTTCCAGGCGGCGTTTTGAATTTTCAGCGTTTCAATGCGGCGCGCTTCTTGGTAGGCCTTCAACACATCGGTGATGTGGCTGGGGTCATCGCCGAGCAGCTCGAACTGGCGGGTGAGTTCAATCGCATCTTCAATCGCCAGCTTGGTGCCCGAGCCAATGGCAAAGTGGGCTGTGTGCACCGCATCGCCCATCAGCACCACGTGGCTGTTGTGTTGGTTTTTGAGCCACCACTGCTCGCAGACCACGCGCTGAAAATTGAGCCAGGCCGAGCCGCGCAGATGGCGCGCATTGGTCATCAACTTGGCACCTTGCAGGTTGTCGGCAAATAGTTTTTCGCAAAACGCAATCGAGGCTTCTTGGTCGGCTTTGTCTAGGCCGTGGGCCAGAAACACATGCTCTGGGCACTCGACGATGAAGGTGGTGGTGGTGTCATCAAACTTGTAGATGTGGGCTTGGAACCAGCCGTGCTCGGTCTTTTGAAAATCAAAGGTGAAGGCGTCGTACAGGCGGTGCGTGCCCAACCAGATGTAGCGGTTGGGGCGCGTCACGATGTCGGGCTTGAAGGTGTCTGCGTAGCGGGTGCGGACGGTGGAGTTGATGCCGTCACTGGCGATGATCAGGTCGGCATCGGGGAAGTCGAGGTCGGACTGCACATCACAGTCAAACACCAACTTCACGCCCAGTTGCTCGCAGCGTGCCTGCAAGATGTTGAGCAGTTTTTTGCGGCCAATGCCCACAAAGCCGTGGCCACCTGAGCGAATGCGACGGCCTTTGAACAGCAGCTCAATGTCGTCCCAATGGTTGAAGGCTTCTTGAATCTGATCGGCTGTCTCGCGGTCCCAGGCGCGCATGTTGTCCATGGTGGCGTCTGAGAACACCACGCCCCAGCCAAAGGTGTCGTAAGGGCGGTTGCGTTCGACCACGGTGATGTCGTGGGCTGGGTTGCGCTGCTTCATGAGCAAACCAAAGTACAGCCCCGCTGGGCCTCCTCCGATACAGACGATTTTCATGACGCACTCCTGATTTGTTTCGGACTTGTATATTTCAATATTGAAATAACTTTCCTTCAAATTCAAAAATCTGTCAAGTGCTTTTCTTGCGCAACGCCTTGCTGCGCTTGGAATCTAGGCCATATAACCAAAGTTATATGACCCTTGTTAATCTAGTTTTTAACAATTTTGATGAATAAACTATTTCTCACAAATACAGTAAAGCAATGAGGATGCCACGTGGCCGAAGCAAATATCTCTACCAGCCAACAGGCCTTCGACGCGCAAGAGCTCGACAGCTTGAATGTTCAGCAGCAACTGGCTGAGCAGGGGGATTCTTCTGCGCCATCAGGCGGCCCCACCCAAAATCGGGTGGATACGCCCGTGGCAACGCCTGCTGCTGGCGTGCAAGACGGGCCGAGTTTGTTCTCTAAAGATCCGGTGCCAACGCACAACCAGGAAGACCTCAACAGCAGTGCCCGAGCGGCCGAGTCGAACGATTCACAAACCAGTGGCAGCAACAGTGACCGTTCGGGCCGCAGTGCCGATCTGGGTGGCGTGAACACCTTGGCAGGGCTGGCGGCACCAGTTGCCAATAACAATGTATTGCCCACAGGGCTTGTGGCAGGTGGCGCGGGCCCAGATGTGGCCGTTCAGCAAGTGACCGTGGCAGAAGCAGGTGGCATGAGAACGGGCCTTGCACAAGCGCAGGTGGCTCGCGCTGGCGTGACAGCCGGGTCAGGCGCTGCGAGTGTGACCAATGCAACAGCAGCCACCGTGACGGCTCCCAGCGTGACACCTGTCACACCCACGGTGACAGCGCCCACGGTGGCCAGTCCGGCCGAAGCCGTGGCGGCAGCTGCGGTGGTGCCTGTGGTCGCCCCAATCAGCAGTCCGACAGTGACCAATGCGGTGATCACGCCCACGCAGGTGTTTCAGCCCAACACAGCAGCCTTGTTGGTGACCCCGATCACTCCCACCAACACGGCTCCAGTGGTGACGGCTCCTTTGGTGGTGAGCACCATTGAAGACAGTGCAACTCTGCGCGTGGATGCTTTGCTCAATGCATCAGACCCAGATGCGGGCACTGTCTTGAGTGTGGTGAATTTGCCCAGCAGTTTGCCCAATGGCGTGACTTTCAACGCCAGCACCCACTCGTTTGTGATTGATCCCAGTCATGCGGCTTTTCAGTCGCTGGCGGCGGGACAACAACAAGTGATTCAAATTGATTACGGCGTCAGCGATGGCAGCTTGGTCACCCCGACGTCGGTGAAGCTAACCGTCACAGGTACCAACGATGCGGCAGTGATCACAGGCACAAGCACGGTTGGCTTGGTAGAGGCCAACAGCGCAGCAGCATTGAGCACCAAAGGTGTTTTGTCGGCCACAGACGTGGACGGCAGTGCTTCGTTTGTGGCGCAAAGCAATGTGGCGGGAAACAACGGTCATGGCCAGTTCAGCATCGGCACCGACGGTGTTTGGACCTACACGGCCAACAGCGCGCACAACGAGTTTGTGGGTGGCCAGACCTATACAGACAGCTTCACGGTGGCCACAGCGGATGGCACCAACCAAGTGATCACGGTCAGTATGACGGGCAGCAATGATGCTGCGGTCATCACCGGGACCAGCACCGCTAGCTTGACGCAGAGCACCACGGTTGCGTCGTTGAGTACCACGGGGTCGTTGTCTGCGACGGATGTGGACAGCAGTGCCGCCTTCGTTGCTCAGAGCAATGTGGCTGGGAATAACGGCTACGGTCAATTCAGCATCGGAACCGATGGCGCCTGGACGTACACGGCCAACAGTGCGCACAACGAGTTCGTCGGTGGACAGACCTACACCGACAGCTTTACGGTGGCGACGGCGGATGGCACCTCGCAGGTCATCACGGTCAGTATGACCGGCAGCAATGATGCAGCGGTCATCACCGGAACCAGCACGGCCAGCTTGACGGAAACAAACGCAGCAGCATCGCTCTCCACAACAGGCAGCTTGAGTGCCTCGGACGTGGACAGCAGCTCGGCCTTCGCTGCCCAGAGCAATGTCGCTGGCAACAACGGTTACGGTCAATTCAGCATCGGAACCGACGGTGCCTGGACCTACACGGCCAACAGTGCGCACAACGAGTTCGTGGGTGGCCAGACTTACACCGATAGCTTCACGGTGGCCACAGCCGATGGCACTAGCCAAGTGATCACGGTCAGCATGACGGGTTCGAATGATGCAGCCGTCATTACTGGAACCAGTACCGCTAGTCTCACCGAAACAAACGCAGCAGCCTCGCTCTCCACCACGGGCTCACTCTCGGCAACAGACGTCGACAGCAGTGCGGGGTTCGTCGCTCAGAGCAATGTGGCCGGTAACAACGGTTATGGTCAATTCAGCATTGGCACAGACGGCGCTTGGACCTACACCGCCAACAACGCACACAACGAGTTTGTGGGTGGTCAGACTTACACCGACAGCTTTACGGTGGCGACGGCGGATGGCACCTCGCAGGTCATTACCGTCAGCATGACGGGCAGCAACGATGCAGCGGTCATCACCGGCACCAGCACAGCCAGCTTGACCGAAACCAATGCAGCAGCATCGCTCTCAACAACCGGCTTCCTCAGCGCGACGGATGTGGACAGCAGTGCATTGTTTGTCGCTCAAACAGGCGTAGCCGGTAACAACAGCTACGGCCAGTTCAGCATCGGCACGAATGGCGCTTGGACCTACACCGCCAACAGCGCGCACAACGAGTTTGTGGGTGGACAGACCTACACCGATAGCTTCACGGTTGCCACCGCAGACGGAACAAGCCAAGTCATCACCGTCAGCATGACGGGCAGCAACGACGCGGCAGTCATCACAGGAACCAGCACGGCAAGTCTCATCGAGACCAATGCAGCAGCATCGCTCTCAACTACAGGTACGTTGAGCGCCACCGACGTGGACAGCAGCGCCGCCTTCGTTGCTCAAACAGGCGTAGCCGGCAGCAACGGCTACGGTCAATTCAGCATCGGCACCAACGGCGCTTGGACCTACACCGCCAACAGTGCACACAACGAGTTTGTCGGTGGACAGACCTATACCGATAGCTTTACGGTGGCGACCGCAGACGGCACGAGTCAAGTGATCACCGTCAGCATGACGGGCAGCAACGATGCGGCCGTCATCACGGGTACCAGCACAGCGAGCTTGACCGAGACCAATGCAGCAGCCTCGCTCTCCACCACGGGCTCACTCTCGGCAACAGACGTCGACAGCAGCGCAGCCTTCGTTGCCCAGAGCAATGTGGCCGGTAACAACGGTTATGGTCAATTCAGCATTGGCACAGATGGCGCTTGGACCTACACCGCCAACAGCGCACACAACGAGTTCGTGGGGGGGCAGACCTACACCGATAGCTTCACAGTCGCTACGGCCGATGGCACCAGCCAAGTGATCACGGTGAGCATGACTGGATCGAATGACGCAGCAGTCATCACCGGAACCAGCACGGCCAGCTTGACGGAAACAAACGCAGCATCTTCCCTGAGCACCACGGGCTCACTGTCTGCAACAGACGTTGACAGCAGCGCAGCCTTTGTTGCGCAGACTGGTGTTGCTGGTAACAACGGCTACGGTCAATTCAGCATTGGTACTGACGGTCAGTGGACGTACACGGCCAACAGCGCGCACAACGAGTTCGTCGGTGGGCAGACTTATACCGACAGCTTCACAGTCGCGACAGCGGATGGCACGACACAGGTCATCACAGTCAGCATGACCGGCAGCAACGACGCGGCAGTCATCACAGGCACCAGTACGGCCAGCTTGACCGAGACCAATGCAGCAGCCTCGCTCTCAACTACAGGTACGTTGAGCGCCACCGACGTGGACAGCAGCGCAGCCTTCGTCGCTCAAACAGGCGTAGCTGGCAACAACGGGTACGGCCAGTTCAGCATTGGCACCAACGGCGCTTGGACGTACACCGCCAACAGCGCGCACAATGAGTTCGTGGGTGGTCAGACTTACACCGATAGCTTCACAGTCGCGACAGCCGATGGCACGAGCCAAGTGATCACGGTCAGCATGACGGGTTCGAACGACGCTGCGGTGATCACCGGAACCAGTACAGCTAGCCTGACTGAGACCAACAGCGCAGCGTCGCTCTCCACAACCGGGACACTCAGTGCCACTGACGTTGACAGTAGCGCCGCCTTCGTTGCTCAGAGCAATGTGGCTGGGAATAACGGTTACGGTCAGTTCAGTATCGGCGCAGATGGTGCCTGGACCTACACGGCCAACAGCGCGCACAACGAGTTCGTCGGTGGTCAGACCTACACCGACAGCTTCACAGTCGCGACAGCCGATGGCACGAGCCAAGTGATCACGGTGAGCATGACTGGATCGAATGACGCAGCAGTCATCACTGGAACCAGTACGGCCAGCTTGACGGAAACAAATGCCGCCGCTTCGCTCTCCACAACAGGCAGCTTGAGCGCCACGGACGTGGACAGCAGTGCAGCCTTTGTGGCGCAAACGGGCGTGGCAGGCAACAACGGCTATGGTCAGTTCAGTATCGGCGCCGATGGTGCCTGGACCTACACGGCCAACAGCGCACACAATGAGTTTGTGGGTGGTCAGACTTACACCGACAGCTTCACGGTGGCGACAGCCGATGGCACCAGCCAAGTGATCACCGTCAGCATGACCGGCAGTAACGATGCGGCAGTCATCACAGGCACCAGCACAGCCAGCTTGACCGAGACCAATGTAGCAGCCTCGCTCTCAACTACAGGTTCACTTTCGGCAACAGACGTGGACAGCAGTGCCTCCTTCGTCGCTCAAACTGCAGTAGCCGGCAGCAACGGCTACGGCCAGTTCAGCATCGGAACCGACGGTGCCTGGACCTACACGGCCAACAGCGCGCACAACGAATTCGTCGGTGGGCAGACTTATACCGACAGCTTCACGGTGGCCACCGCTGACGGAACAAGTCAAGTGATCACCGTCACGATGACCGGCACAAACGATGCCGCGGTGATCACCGGTACCAGCACCGCCAGCTTGACGGAAACAAACGCAGCTGCCTCTTTGAGCACAACTGGTACTTTGAGCGCTACAGACGTAGATAGCAGCGCCGCCTTCGTCGCCCAGACTGGTGTTGCAGGTAGCAACGGTTACGGCCAGTTCAGCATCGGTACCGATGGCGCCTGGACGTACACGGCAAACAGCGCGCACAACGAATTCGTCGGCGGTCAGACTTATACCGACAGCTTTACAGTCGCGACTGCAGACGGAACAAGTCAAGTGATCACCGTCACGATGACCGGCAGCAACGATGCTGCGGTGATCACCGGTATCAGTACAGCAAGCTTGACCGAGACCAACAGCGCAGCCTCGCTCTCCACAACAGGCAGCTTGAGTGCTACCGATGTAGACAGTAGTGCAGCCTTTGTTGCGCAGAGCAATGTGGCCGGTAACAACGGCTACGGTCAATTCAGCATCGGTACAGACGGTTCCTGGACCTACACGGCCAACAGTGCTCACAACGAGTTTGTCGGTGGTCAGACCTACACCGATAGCTTCACGGTGGCGACAGCTGACGGAACAAGTCAAGTGATCACGGTCACGATGACCGGTACGAACGATGCTGCGGTGATCACCGGCACCAGCACGGCAAGTCTCACCGAAACAAACGCAGCAGCTTCTTTGAGCACAACTGGTACTTTGAGCGCTACAGATGTGGATGGCAGCGCTGCCTTTGTGGCGCAGACTGGAGTGGCCGGTAACAACGGTTACGGCCAGTTCAGCATTGGCACCGACGGCGTCTGGACCTACACCGCCAACAGTGCGCACAACGAGTTTGTCGGTGGTCAGACCTACACCGATAGCTTCACGGTGGCGACAGCCGATGGCACGACGCAGGTCATTACCGTCAGCATGACGGGCAGCAACGACGCAGCAGTGATCACAGGCACCAGCACGGCAAGTTTGACCGAGACCAACAGTGCAGTCTCTTTGAGTACAACGGGTTCGTTGTCTGCGACAGACGTCGACAGCAGCGCAGCTTTCGTGGCGCAAACAGGCGTAGCCGGTAACAACGGCTACGGCCAGTTCAGCATCGGCGCAGATGGTGCCTGGACCTACACGGCCAACAGCGCGCACAACGAGTTCGTCGGTGGGCAGACTTATACCGACAGCTTTACGGTGGCGACTGCAGACGGAACAAGTCAAGTAATCACCGTCACGATGACCGGCACGAACGATGCCGCTGTCATCACTGGTACCAGCACCGCCGGCCTGACTGAGACCAACAGCGCAGCGTCGCTCTCCACAACCGGGACACTCAGTGCCACTGACGTTGACAGTAGCGCCGCCTTCGTTGCTCAGAGTAATGTGGCTGGGAATAACGGTTACGGTCAGTTCAGTATCGGCGCAGATGGTGCCTGGACCTACACGGCCAACAGCGCGCACAACGAGTTTATGGGTGGACAGACCTACACCGACAGCTTCACGGTAGCGACGGCGGATGGCACGAGCCAAGTGATCACGGTGAGCATGACTGGATCGAATGACGCTGCGGTCATCACAGGAACCAGTACGGCGAGCCTCACAGAAACAAATGCAGCGGCTTCTCTGAGCACCACTGGCTTACTATCTGCCACGGATGCGGACAGCAGAGCTTTGTTTGTCGCCCAAACAGCTGTGGCAGGCAGCAACGGTTATGGTCAATTCAGCATCGGAACCGACGGTGCCTGGACCTACACCGCCAACAGCGCGCACAACGAATTCGTCGGTGGTCAGACCTACACCGACAGTTTCACAGTCGCGACGGCCGATGGCACGAGCCAAGTGATCACCGTCAGCATGACGGGTTCGAACGATGCAGCGGTCATTACCGGAACCAGTACAGCTAGCCTGACGGAAACAAACGCAGCTGCCTCTTTGAGTACAACGGGCACGTTGTCCGCCACGGATGTGGACAGCAGCGCAGCCTTCGTTGCGCAGACTGGTGTTGCTGGTAACAACGGCTACGGTCAATTCAGCATCGGAACCGACGGCGCCTGGACCTACACGGCCAACAGTGCTCACAACGAGTTCGTGGGTGGTCAGACCTACACCGACAGCTTCACGGTCGCAACGGCAGACGGAACAAGCCAAGTCATCACCGTTAGCATGACGGGCAGTAACGACGCGGCAGTCATTACTGGAACCAGCACGGCAAGTCTCACCGAGACCAATGCAGCAGCTTCTTTGAGTACGACGAGTAGCTTGAGCGCTACAGACATCGATAGCAGCGCAGCCTTCGTCGCTCAGAGCAATGTGTCGGGTAACAACGGCTACGGTCAATTCAGTATCGGTGCTGACGGTGCCTGGACTTACACCGCCAACAGCGCACACAACGAGTTTGTCGGCGGACAGACCTACACCGACAGTTTCACGGTGGCCACAGCCGATGGCACCAGTCAAGTCATCACCGTCAGCATGACCGGCAGCAACGATGCGGCGGTGATCACTGGAACCAGCACGGCAAGTCTCACCGAGACCAATGCAGCAGCGTCGCTCTCTACAACCGGCACCCTCAGCGCCACCGACGTCGACAGCAGCGCAGCCTTCGTTGCCCAGAGCAATGTGGCGGGTAACAACGGCTACGGCCAGTTCAGCATCGGAACCGATGGTGCCTGGACCTACACGGCCAACAGCGCGCACAACGAGTTTGTGGGTGGACAGACCTACACCGATAGCTTCACGGTAGCAACCGCAGACGGAACAAGCCAAGTCATCACCGTCAGCATGACGGGCAGCAACGACGCGGCAGTCATTACTGGAACCAGTACAGCCAGCTTGACTGAGACCAATGCAGCAGCCTCGCTCTCAACAACCGGCACCCTCAGCGCCACCGACGTGGACAGTAGCGCAGCCTTCGTTGCCCAGACCAATGTGGCGGGTAACAACGGCTATGGTCAATTCAGCATCG